>JACMMP010000042.1 GCA_014378995.1 Hyphomonadaceae bacterium | reverse complement strand
GCGGCCGTGGGCGCTGGCTGCGGTGCGGCAGCCGGAGCCATTGGCGCTAGGCCCGGTGCATCGCCTGTGCCTCGCTTGCCAAACATCTAAACCCCTAGCGCTTCAAAAACGGGATCTTGCTGGCGAAAGACGTTTTCTTCGCCTCCACCGGCTTGCGTCCCGTCAGCGATGCCGCCAGGTCGTCCAGGATGAGCGCGGTCTTCGACAGCGCCGCCACTTCGCCGACCATCTGACCATTGTTTGCGGCCATACCGAACAGCTGTGGATCGAACGGAATAGAAGCGACAGGCTCGCAACCCAGCGCTTCAGCAAAATCCTTGAAGGGAATTTCAGGCCGCTTCGGCACGCCAACCATCGAGAGCACGACACTCGGCGGCGAGTCATACGGGCGCATCGCCTTCAAGAGGTCGATGATGTTTTTCGTGTTGCGCAGGCTCGCAAGATCGGGCCCGGCGACGATGATCGCATCGTCGGCGGACAGCAGCGTTTGCTTGACCCACGAGGTCCAGACGTGCGGCAGGTCGAGCACCACATAAGGGCTGGTGCGGCGAACACGGTCGATCACGATTTCATACGATTGCGGATCGATCTCGAACTCGCGCTCGAGCGTCGCCGGCGCTGTCAGCATCTGCAGGCGCTGTGTCTGCTTGGTGGTGACGCGTTCCAGGAACACGTCGTCCACACGATCGGGCGCCATCAGCGCGTCGGCGATCGATTGGGCCGGATCCTGGTTGAAGTCGAGCGCCGCGGTGCCGAAGGAGAGATCGAGGTCGAGCAGGGTGGCGCTCGATTCCTGCCGCTCGGCGATCGACCAGGCGAGATTGTGCGCGATTGTCGATGCGCCGATGCCGCCGCGGGCGCCGATGACGCCAACTACGCGCCCGGCGAAGGGCTTGTCCGGGTTCACATAAAGCCCGCAAACCGCGCGGATCACGTCGATCGGCTGCAGCGGCGGCACGATGTATTCGCTCACGCCGCGCGCCATCAGCTCGCGGAAGAGGGAAATGTCGTTCACCGCGCCGATGATGACGACCTTGGTGCCTTCCTCGATCACCTGCGCGAGGCGGTCGAGGCTGTGCAGCATCGCTGCGCCTTGCTGCTGGGTGTCGATGATCAGCAGGTTAGGGCTCGCCTGCGCCGCAAACCGCGAGATCGCAGCGTCGATGCCGCCGGACTCAACCGTGATTTCGGCGCGCGCCATGCGCCTATCGGCAGAGATGCCGGCGATGATGTCGGAAATTTCGTGCCGATCGCATGCCGCATGAATGGTGATGCGCGGCACCGGCTGTTCTGTCGTGCGCCCTTCGTCGCGCGGCGCGGCCGGCAGCGCCGCAGCGATAATCGCCGGCGCGGTCAGGCCGAAGGGATCATCCTCCGCAAGCGTCGAAACGGGCGCGCTTTCGTACGCAGCTTCAAGCGCGCCGCTGTCGAACGGCGGCAGATCAATGCCTTCAAGATCGCCGACGCCGAAATTTTCGTCGTCTTCGAGAATGAAATCGTCCTCGGCGCCGAGGCTCCAGGCGGGATCGGGGTTGCTCATCGCTTGGCCTAATTCACCGCGTTGCTGATGGTGACGCGCTCATCGGTGGTGCGCTCGGCGTGCGTCGGTTCGCCGTCACGATAGGCTTGCATAACTGTGTCGCGGCGTCCGCTGTCCCGCGGATCGGCGCCGCGCGGACGCAGCAGGTCGGCCGGATCCTCGATCATGGCGGCGAGATTGGCGTTGGTCGCGCAGCCGAAGCTCTCCCATGCCTGGTTGTTGCTCTGATGCGCCAAATCTTGCTCCCAGATCGGGGCGCATTCCGGCGCATGCGCTTCATAGCGGGCAAAGCTGACGACGATCGGCGCCTCGGCGCCTGTGCCGTCATAGGTCGATCCCGCAACCGCCGCGTAGGAAACGCCGGCGTCCACTAGCGACATGCGCGCCTCGTGGGCAAGCACCGACGCGGCATCGCCATTGGCGCCGCCTGACGGCGTGCTCAGCACCAGCGCGCCGTGGCCGTAGCGCAGATAATTGCCGGCAAGCGCGCGCAACGTGGCGCGCGCGCCGGGGGAGAGCGCGACGTCGCCGGCTGCAACCGGGATCTCGATGCGCTCGGCGCTTTCCGTCACCTCAATGCGGTGGCGGTCGGCGGAGCTGGAGACTGGCGGGCCTTCCGGCGTTGGAACGCTGGCGCAGGCCGCAAGGGCGCTGACGCCGAAAAGCAAAGCGGGCAGGCGGGATTTCATGGCGTGCCTCATCATTCGATCACATGGCCGTGCGGGCCCTGCAGACGCGCATTTTCACGCGCGCCGTCAGAGCCGCGCGCTGGGCGGTAGAGAGAGTTCAGACGGCCGGTGAGCAGGCTTTCGCCTTCGCTCGGATTGAGGAAGCCGTCGGCGGGGGTGCGTAGATTTTCCGGGCTGGTCGGGCGCACCAGATAGGGCGTCACGATAATGACCAGTTCGGTTTCGTTGTTGACGAAGTCGCGCGAGCGGAAGAGCGAGCCCAGCACCGGCGTGTTCATCACGCCTGGCACGCCTTCGAGCGCGTGACGCGTGCGCTCCTGGATCAAGCCCGCCAGCACGATCGAGCTACCGGAGGACATCTCCAGCGTCGTCTCGGCGCGGCGCACTTGCAGCGCCGGAATGGTGATGCCGCGGATCACGGTGGTGGTGCCGTCGGCGTTGCGGATCGGCGTGTCGCCGGTCGAGATCGCGCCCTCGGTGGTCAGCTCGCTGACCTCGGTCGCGACCTTCAAGGAAATGCGTCCGCCCGAAAGCACGATCGGCGTGAAAGCGAGGCCCACGCCGAACGGTTTGAACTCAACCGAAATCTGCCCGTCGTCGGAATTTACCGGCACGGGAAATTCGCCGCCGGCCAGGAAGCGCGCGGCTTCGCCGGAGATGGCGGTGAGGTTCGGCTCGGCAAGCACGCGCAGGAGGCCCGCCCGCTCGAACGCTTCGATCGAAGCATCGGTGCGCTGCGCGCTCTGAACTGAAGCGGGACCGTACGTCACTTCGTTGGTGACGGGATCGAACTCATAGCCGCCGACGCCTGCGTCGCCAACATTGATGTTCGGATCGACGTTGCCGGAAGGGTAGGTGTAGCTGTTCGGGCGCAAGATGTTTTCAGCGACGCCGCCGGCGGCGGTGAGACCGCCGAGCAGAGAGCCGTTGATGGAAAAGCCGTTGCGGGTGGCGACATCGATGAAATCGTCTTCGCCGACCAGCTGGTTGATCAGCTCTTCGTAATTCGTGTTGATGCCGAGTTGGCGCACCAAGGTGCGGCTCATCTCGACCACCCGAACGCGCACCAGCACTTGCTCGCTGCCTTGCACCTGGATCAGGTTCACGACGCGATCAACACCGGCGGTGGCGCCGCCACCCGCGCCAGAGGTGGTGATGTATTGCGTTGCGAGCTGGCGCGCGCGATCGGCCTCAGCCGCACTGCGAGCGCTGCCGGAAAGCACGATCGAACCGTTAACTGCTTCTGCCGTGATGCTGGCATCGGGCGAATGGCGGCGCAGAATGTCGTTGAGCGGCCCGACGTCGGGCTCGACGCGGATTTCGACATTGGCGATCTGGCGGCCCTGGGCGTCGAAGAAGAAGATGTTCGTTTGCCCGAGCTGGCGGCCGATCACATACGCCCGGCGCGCCGTGCGCACGGTGGCGTCCGCGATCTCCGGGTTCGAGATTAGAATGTCGCGCGCATCGGCCGGCAGATCGATGATCGCCGACTTGCCGAATGGCAACACCAGAGACGCCGATTGCGCGCCGCCGCCATTGTTGATGCGGATACTCGATGCGCTGGCGGGCTCGACTTGCGCGCTGGCGACGCCGGGCGTCAAAGCCACGGCCGCCGAAAGCGCCGTGGCGAGTGAAACCCGAAGGGATTTACCCCTGTTCATCTGCCTCCTCCGAGCACAGTGCCATATGCGTGGATGCGCACTGCGCCTGATGATTGGCCGACGCCATTGCGTCGCCGGCTATTTGGCATGCCGACCGTGTCGACTTGCACGCCCCGCAGCGCGAGCGTGACGTCGCCCAACTGATCGGCGAGGGCGAGCGCGCGGGCGTCTTCGGCGGATAGCTCCAGCACTGCGACCGAACCATCAACAGTTTCCGGCGCTTCGCCTGCGACTTGCGTTTGCGTGGTGGCGCCGACGGCCAACACGCGCACGTCTTCGAGGATAATCTCGCTGGAAACGCGCTCGGCCCCGCCGTCGGTGAATTTGTGCGACATGATCACGTCGACGCGATCGTTCGGTTGGATGTAACCGCCCGCGGCCGTTTCAGGGCCGACTTCGATCGAAACGGCGCGAAATCCAGGCTCGAGCTGGGCGGCCATGAAGCCTCGGCCCTCGGGCTGAACAACGTAACTGGTGGTAATCGGCTCGCCTTGCACGAAGGCTCGGCGCGTCACGGCGCCGACATACTCTGTTTGCGCAGACGGATTATCGGCAACGCGCACGAAGCCCGGCGCGATGGATGCCTCCGGGAAGAGGGCGACCGCAAGGTCGCTCGGCGTCAGCGCCGCGCCTTGCGGCACGTCGCGCGCGGCCACGAGAACTTGTTGGCCGGAAACAGGCGTCGCCGTGTCCGCCGCTTCGGAATCGCTGCCGCCCATCCCGCGGATCAGGAAAAGCGCACCAATCGCGGCGATAGCAGCAACGACTAGAACGATCAGCTGACGAGCTGACATATCATCACTCCCCGCGTGGTCAGGCCCCGAACACCCTGGCCGAACAGACCACGCTCATGGCTAAGGCAGGGTTAACAGGCTCGTTAGGTCGGACGTGCTCAAATACGGAATGGCGGGCATGGCGATCAGTCCGCCGATCATGATGGCGACGCCGTATGGAATGCCGTTCTGCTTCTGGAGTAGGTGCGCCACCATTGGCGGCGAGGTCTCGGCGCGCAGCATCAGGCGCGCCGCCAGCAGCGCCGCAGCCAGCACGCCACCGGCAACCACGGTCCACACGATGAAAACCAGAAACGCTTCGGGCCCCGTCCAAACCGCGGCGCCGGCCAGCAATTTTGCGTCGCCGCCGCCAATTACATTGGCGGCGAACAGAAAAAAACCGACTGCCAGCACACCGGCGGCAAACAAGAGGTGCACGCCAACGTCCGTTAGCGGCGCGCCGTTCATGAGCGCTGCGGCGGGGTAGATCGCGGCGAGCGCGAGGGAGAGCCAATTGGGAATGATGAGGCGTGTTGCGTCTGTCGCGGCTGCGTACAGCAGCAGCCCAGCAAAGACAGCGAGCGCAACAAGACCAATCATTGACATTAATGTGCGCTGCGCCGCCTCAAAGAATGATTAAGCCGCGCAACGATCCGGTGAGCCGGTCAAACAATTTGAAACGCAAAAGAAAAACGCCGCCCGAGGGGCGGCGTTGAGGAGGGGAACAAAGGACGCAGAAAGGGTGCGGCGAGGCCGCACCCTTCGCGTAGAAGTATTAGGTGCCCGAGGCGTCGAGCTTCGTGGACACGCGGCCGAACAGCTCGGTCAGGTCCGTGCCAACCGCCGTGACGGCGGTGATGATGGCGACGCCAATGAGGGCGGCGATCAGGCCGTATTCAATAGCGGTGGCGCCGTCTTCGTTATTCAGGAATTGCTTCAACATTTTGACTTCTCCGTTTGTCGAGTGCTTTTTCACCGGCCCGGTGGAGGCGTCGCACCCGACACCCATCCCAGACGCAGGATGGAAGGTACGCGTAAGTGGTTAAGTCTCCGCCGTACGCGAAAGGTCAATTTTCAGTTAAAATGAAAACGATTTTTCCGGCCGCCCCGGGGCGCGAACGTTTGACGTCTCGCGCGCCGTCTTAGCGATCCCGCAACTAATCATGCGTAGCAAACTACGACAGCATTGATAAGGAAACGCCCCATGCGCGCCTTGCGCTCGTTTGCCGCCGCACTCGCCGTCGTTTGCACGTTCGCCACGCCCGCATTCGCGCGCGATGTGCGCGTTGCATTGGATCAGGCCTTTCCGATCCGCTTGTCTGAGCCCGCCGAAGGCGTCGCGATCGGCAATCCTTCAATCGCCGGCGTTTCGGTGCAGAACGATCGCTTCCTGTTCGTCACCGGCCGCGCCTACGGCTCGACGAACCTGGTCGTCGTCGGCGCGGAGGGGCGGGTGCTCTATTCCGGGCGTGTTGTCGTTACGCCGGACGAGACGGATGTGGTCATGGTCACGCGCGGCGTTCAGACGGCGCGCCTTGAATGCACGCCGCTCTGCCGTCCGCGGCCGGACATCGGCGATGGCGAGTCTTCGCAGGCCGTCGCGGAGCAAATTGCCGGCCGCGCCGCCGCAACCGGCGTCCGGTAAAGACCCGTTTAGCTTCTAATTTGACGCTTTTTAAGCCCTTCGGCGCGTAAGCTTGCGCTCTGGAGGCGCTATGGCTGCGGCCAAAACATGCATGACGATGGCGCTGCGCCGCTTCAAGCGTGCGCGCAAGGGCTCGGCTGCGATCGAGTTCGCGCTCGTCGTGTTTCCGTTCTTCCTTTTCCTGTTCGGTCTGGCCGAAATTGCAATGATCGGTTTTGCGCAGACCAGCCTGAACTACGCCGTCGCCGAAACCGCGCGTGAAATACGCACTGGCCAGGCGCAAACCGGCGGACTATCCGCCAGCGATATCAGGCAGCAAGTCTGCGACGAGCTCAACGACTTCATGATGATGGAGTGCGACGGCAATCTGTTTCTGGACGTCAATCGTTTCGACTCATTTACGAACGCCAGCAACGACGCCGACACCCCGATCCAAGGCGGCGCGTTCATCGATTCAGGCTTTGGCTACACTCCCGGCGCGGCGTCGGACGTTGTGGTCGTTCGCGCCTATTACCGCTGGGCCGTGATGACGCCGATGTTCGAAGCCATATTCGCCAACGTCTCGGATGGACAACGAATCCTCGTCTCAACCATGATGTTCCGAAACGAGCCATTCTGATGAACTTTGGCTTCCAACTCCGCCTCCGCTGCTTCGGTCGCGATGAAAAGGGCGCCGCCGCGGTCGAATTTGCGCTCGTCGCCGTCTTCATCATGGTGCCGCTGCTGCTTGGTTCGGTCGATCTGATCGACGCCATGAACGCCAACAGCCGCACGCAAAACGTCGCCGCTTCGCTGGCCGATGTGGTGGCACGGGATACGGAAGTCTCCAACGACGAGGTCGCCGGCTATTGGGACGCCCTCGAAGTGCTGATCTATCCCAACAACGCAACCGACGTGGAAGTCCGCATCACCAGCATCCGGATCGTCAACGCAACCACAGCCACTGTAGTCTGGAGCGAAGGCCACGGCATGACGGCCTTAAACGCGGGATCGTCCGTGACGGGGCTTGCCGCCGCGATGATGAACCCCGGCACCAGCATCATCATGGCGGAATCCAGCTACACATACGAAACCCCGATGGGCTTTCTTTTCGAAGACGGAATTACTTTCCGTCATAAGGCCTATCGCCGCTCGCGCTTGGTCGATCCGATCCCGCGCGTCAGCTAACACTTGACGGCGCGCGCGGGCGGGGGATGCTCCGCCGATGGATGCCCCCCAAACGCCCGCTGAAGCTGTCGATCGCCTCGAGTTCCTGCACACGCGCGCCGTAACGGCGCTGATCGAAAGCGTGCGGCGCTTCGCCGAGAACGGAACGCCGCCGACATTCGAGGAACGCGCTCTCTTCCGTTATCCGGAGCTTCGCGTCACGTATCTGCCCGGCGCGCCGGCGCCGCGCGTCGCGCGCGCCTACGGCCAGCTCACCTGGCCCGGCGAATATGTGGTCACGATCACCCAGCCGAATTTTTATCGCCGCTACCTGATCGAGCAATTGCAGCTGCTGGTGGACGATTACGGCGCCGAGCTCAGCGTGCGTGTGAGCGACAGCGAGATCCCGTACTCTTACGTGCTCGACGCCGCCGGCGGGGCCGCGTTCGACAACGTGCCGGCCGAAGAACTCGCGCGCTACTTTCCCCATCCGCGGCTGACAGAAGTCGGCGACGCGGTGGTGGACGGCCTGCGCATCGACAGGCTGGACGGCGCGCGGCCGCTGGCGCTATTCGACGCGCTGCGCACCGATTATTCGCTGAAACGCATCCAGCATTATACCGGCGCGCCGTGGGGCGACGTGCAGCCGTGGATCCTGTTCACGAACTATCAGCGCTACGTCGATGAATTCGTGCGCTGGGCGGCCGAAGGCGTGAAAAACGGTCCGAAAGGGTGGGCGCTCTCTTGCCCCGGCAGCGTCCGTATCGAAGCCGGCGATCCCGACGCCGAACTGAAAGCGCTCGCCGCGCCGTTCCGCAAATATCAGATGCCGGCCTACCACCTGACCACGCCCGACAATGACGGCGTAACGCTCGTCAATATCGGCGTCGGCCCCTCCAACGCGAAGACCATCACCGATCACCTCGCCGTGCTGCGCCCGCATTGCTGGCTGATGATCGGCCATTGCGGGGGCCTGCGTCACACCCAGCGCATCGGCGATTACGTGCTCGCGCACGCTTATCTCAGGCGCGATAAGGTGCTCGACGACCGCGTGCCGCTCGAAGTGCCGATCCCCGCGATCGCCGAAATCCAGATCGCGCTACAACAGGCCGCGAACGCCGTGGTCGGCGGCGAGAAGGAAGAACTGCGCCGCCGCCTGCGCACCGGCACGGTGGTTTCCTACGCGGATCGCAATTGGGAGCTGAACTACAATCAGGAACGCACGTTGCTGTCGCAATCGCGCGCCGTGGCGGTCGACATGGAAAGCGCATGCGTCGCCACGCAGGGCTTCCGCCTCCGCGTGCCGTACGGGGTGCTGCTCTGCGTCTCCGACAAGCCCGCCCACGGCGAAATCAAGCTGCCCGGCACCGCCGACCGCTTCTACGACAGCGCCATCGGCGCGCATCTGCGCATTGGCCTCGAGACGCTGGCGCTCCTGAAGCAAAACCGCGACCGCCTCCACTCGCGGAAGCTACGCGCCTTCGACGAGCCGCCGTTCCGTTAGCCGCGGCACTGATTGTCGCGGCCGCACGCGCCGCTGGTGCAATCGCGTGCGCTTACGCAATACGCGGCGTCCGGCGGCAGCGGACCTGACGGCTGGTCGACTTCACAGCGCCCGATGCCGACGGGGTTGACGGTGCAATGGCGCCCGACGCCGCAATCGCGGTTCTCCGCGCATTCGGAGCGGCAACGGCCCGACCTGCACACCAGCGGACTGGTGCATTCGCTGTCGCGCGTGCAGGCCAAGCCCATTGTTGGCCTCGGCTCGTTGAACCAGTCCGCGCGCGCGCCGCCATCAGGCGCGAACGTCGCTGCAAGCCACGCAGCGGCGAACGCGCCGAGCAATAGGACGAGGAAACGGCTCATAGCATTCTCCCCCAGAGGGGCTATCATGCGCTCGGGTGTGCGGCGGGCCAAGCGAAAACCGCGCGCATGGCGGAGGCGTAGGATGCGTTTGGTTCTTGCGGTCACGGCATTCCTTTTGGTCGCCAGCGTCGCCGGCGCCCAGCAGCAGCAACCGATCGGGCCGATTGGGCCGCGCCTTCCCCCGCAAACGCTTCCCACGCCGCAAGGCGCCGCGGGTGAGGGGCTCTACGTTGCCGGCGCCGATCGCGTGGCGATCGGAACGGGCGACACGGCGGTCGCCACGCTCCAGATCCCGCGCGGCGCATATCAGGTTGTGGCGCGTTTGGTCCTCGCCAACGACCGCGATAGCAATGGCGCGGTCGCATGCTCGCTCAGTTCGGGCGGCGCCGAGATCGACTACGAATCGGTTTCGGTTTCGCCGCGCAGCCGCGCCGACGTCACGTTGCTGGGCGTGGCGATTTCGCAGAGCGCTCTCTTGGGCCGCGTCGACTTGCGCTGCCAGGCGACGGGAGAGACGGCTGCAACTGCGCGGTGGGCGCGGATTCACGCCCTGGCGGTTTCGCGCGTCACCGGCGAAGCGCCCGCGGGACGCTAAAGACGTTGCGCGCCTTCGACTGACTGGCGTTCTGCTAACCGCGGAACCCCTCCGGCGCCGCATCGTTGAAGCCCCGCCGTGGACACGACAACTTTCATCACCAAGCGCGCCTTGGCGCCGCCGCGCCCGTGGTTCCGATGGGTTGGTGTTCTCGCTATCGTCGCAGTCATCGTGGCGGTGGGCGCCGACATCGCCGCCATAGCGCAGCTCAGCTCGGCGAGCTTTCTCATAACTCCGGTCAGCGCCTTAGCCGTGGGCGAGACCGGCTGGTTCGTCGATGGCGCGATCTACCTAACGGCCGCGGCCGTGGCCGCGCTCGCATTCGCATTGCATCACTGGCATCTCGACCACGGCCGCTACCATTTCGGCGTCTTCTGCCTCGCCGCACTCTCGATCACGATGTTTCTTCTCGCCGGGTGGGATGCGTACGATCCCGAGCAGGTGCCGGATTTCGGCTTTCACATGATGCTCGTCTATGCGCTGTCAGCTCTGTTTCCGCTGGCGGCGCTTGCGCTGGCGCGTGGGCTCTCAAAAGTGAGCCGCTTCTGGGGCGTGTTCAGCATCACGCTCGCGGTGCTTTGGATGATCACCGGCCCGATCTACGCCGTGACGCCGGAAGCGCTCGAAGGCCTCTTTCAGCGCCTCGTGTTCGCGCTGCTGCTGCTTTGGGTAGTCGGCGTCGGCGTGCTTCTGATGCGCGCAGCGGTAGGGCGCGCAAGGTGGCGTTGATCCGTTATCCGAAGGCGCCTAAACCCCTCGCATGCAAGATCGTCTGATCCCCTTCGACCGCATCCTCAATTTCCGCGACTTTGGAGGATGGGAAACCGCCGACGGCGCACGTGTTGCGCGCGGCAAGCTCTTCCGCTCCGCCTCGTTTCATGACGCAACGGCAGCCGACATCGAGAAGCTCGACGCGATGAACGTGCGCTTCCTGGTCGATCTGCGCCGCCCCGAGGAGCGCGCGCACGAGCCGAGCAAATGGAGCAACGAAGCCTGCCGCGTCATCTTCAACGACGAAGGCAAGGGCGGCTCGGAGCTGCCGCCGCACCTCGTTGCGCTGATGCAAAGCGATCTGACGCCGCAATCGACCTACGATTACATGATGAGCCTCTATCGCGACATTCCGTTCGATCCGCGCTTGATCGGTCTCTACCGCGACTGGTTTGCCGAACTCGGGGAGGGCGGCGCCGGCATCATCCACTGCGCCGCCGGCAAGGATCGCACCGGCATCGCTTGCGCCCTCACTTTGATAGCCCTCGGCGTCGACGAGGAAGCCGTGTTCGCCGATTATGATTTCACCAACCAGGCGGTTGATCTGGAGTCGCGGATGCCGCGCATCCAAGCGCGCATGGAAGAACGCCTCGGCCGCAAACTCGACAGCGCCGCGCTCCGCCCCATGCTCGGCGTCCACGTCGATTATCTGCGGCAGTCGCTAGATGTGATCGACGCGAAATACGGCTCAGCGCTGAACTACATGGAGCAAGAGCTGGGCGTCGGCGAAACGGAGCGTGCGCGGTTGCGTGAAAAGTTGAGCACGTAAAAAGGGCCGCGGTTCTTCAGACCCGCATTCTTTTAGCCCGCCCCTGCCTTCCGCTTTTCCATCAGCTGCTCGAAATTTTCCCACACGCCTTCGCCGCCGTGCCAATCGCCCTTGGTCGCGGCTTTGGAATATTCCGTCGCGCGCGCTTCGAAGAAGTTGGCGTGCTCGACGCCGTTCAGGATCGACGTCAGCCACGGGATCGGGTGCTCGGTTTGCCCATAAATCTTCGGCAGACCGAGCTGGCCTAAGCGCCAATCGGCGATGTAGCGGATGTATTGCTTGATGTCGTCCGCCGTCATGCCTTGCACGGGGCCCATTTCGAACGCCAGATCGATGAACTTGTCTTCCATCGACACCACGGTGCGGCAGCATTCGGCGATGTCGTCCTTCACCTCCTGCGTCAGCGCGCCGGTTTCTTTCGCGTACGCATGGAAGAGCTTGATCATGCCTTCGCAGTGCAAGCTTTCATCGCGCACCGACCACGTCACGATCTGGCCCATGCCCTTCATTTTGTTGAAGCGCGGAAAGTTCATCAGCATCGCAAACGACGCAAAGAGCTGCAGGCCTTCAGTGAACGCGCCGAACATCGCCACCGTGCGCAGAATGTCAGCGTCGCTCTCGACGCCGAATTTGCCCATGTAATCGTGCTTGTCGCGCATCTCTTGGTAATCGTAGAACGCCGCGAATTCGCTTTCCGGCATGCCGATGGTTTCCAGCAGCAATGCGTAGGCGGCGACGTGGATGGTCTCGATGTTCGAGAACGACGCGAGCATCATCTTGATCTCGGTCGGTTTGAACACGCGCGCGTAGCGCTCCATGTAATTGTCGTTCACCTCGATGTCGGACTGGGTGAAGAAGCGGAAGATCTGCGTCAGCAGATTGCGTTCCTGATCGTTGAGCTTGGAGGCCCAATCCTTCACGTCCTCGCCGAGCGGGACCTCTTCCGGCATCCAGTGGACTTGCTGCTGGCGGCGCCAAAACTCGTACGCCCATGGATAGCGGAATGGCTTGTAGCCCACCGATGGCGTCCGGAGCCCCGTCAGCTTGCTCCCGTTGTCTACAGCCATCCGCAAAACTCCCTTTCGAAGCCGAAACGTAACCCTAGATATAGGGGATTGGTGGCCGAAAGCCACCACATATGGCGCAAGAAGGCCGCGAGTCGCCTTTCAGAGAGGTTACCAACGCCCCTTCGGGACCATGCAGCGATTCAGCGCCCGGGAAATGGGGGAGGAGACGCCGCTTGTGGACAATCCCGCTGCCCGCCGGCTTCCTGCCGGCGCACACGATGCCGGCGGTCTCGGAGCGACTGGCGCACAGGGCGTAGTCTTATCCGCGCCAAAACGCAGACAATGCGTTGAAAGGCAACGCCCCACCCAAAATCAATCCGACCCATTCTCAGCGGCCGTAAATTCAGCCGCATGAAGCAGCCATCCCGATCCCACCTTATGAGCGACCAACGCCTCGCCAGATTCATTGTCTGGCTGATGGCTGTGCTTGCTTGGTGCGCGATCGGATGTCCGCGTCAAACCCGCGCGGATTGGCGCCATCATCAGCGCTACGGGCGCATCACGCACACACGGCTGACCCACGCCGTCCGCAACATCGTCATCATACGCGCCGCCGCTCTGGCGCCAGAGCCAGCCGCCGCGAAACGCACTCATCAGCCGCGCTTTTGTCCGGCGGGCTTTCGGCGCGCGCGCATTCGTGCGCGTGGGAGCTGTCTGCGCGCTTGGGGCGGTGTGTGGCTGCGACGCCAGCTCAAAGTGCGCGGCTCTCTGCTCGATCAAGCGCTGCGCCTCATCGCGGCGCGAAGTCGCGCTTCGAAGCGTCTTTAGCGGTGAGAGAAAAGCTTGCCGCTGCGAACCCCGGCAGCGCGGAAGCGCAGCGTGACCTTTGGGTTTCGATGTGGCGGATCGCGAAGAACGGCCAAGGCGTTCACTGGTCGCATGTGCTTCAGCGCATGGAGGCAATGGCCGCAGGCGGCGTGCTTTCCCGGCGGACCAAGAATTCCTGGCTCAGGCGCGAGTTCTCGCCGCCGCTGAAGCTAACGGCGCATCGTTACCGTGACGCCGGTGAAGCTCTCGTCTTGGCTGTACGTCTCGTTGCCGACGCGGGTGGATTCCTCGCGCTCGACATAGGCGAGGGAAGTCTGCACGCCGTCGCGCTCCCAGGTCACGCCAGCGGCCAAATCGCCGACTTCGACTTGATCTTGCATCGCGAATGAAGAGCCTTCGCCGCCGAAGTCGCTGCGCGAGCCGGGCTGCCAGGTCAACGCTTCGTCCTCCGAAGCGACGAACACGTAAGTGGACGATCTGCGGTTGCCGTCTTGGCGCTCCCCCACCAGGCCGCGGCCGACACGCACTTCCGAGCCGCGACCACGCCGGGTCACATCTCCGTCCCCGTTCGTGCCGATCGAAGCTCGCTGCGCGATGGAAACATCGAGCGGCGAATTACCGCCGCCCGCCGCGAGTTCGAGTTCAACGCCGCGTTGATCGTCGTCAGGGCGACGTTGGCTGCTTGAGGCGAAACGCTGTGCGGTATCGTCCCGCACCGAGAGGTTCAACGCCGCGCCTTCCGGCAGATCGTCCTCGGGGTCGGCGAGATTAACACTAACAGCAGGGGACGCTGCTTCCTGTGCGCCGGCGAAGCCGATGCACAGAACACTCGCCGCGAGTGCGGCGCCTGCCAGCAATGCCGTTCGCAAGACTCTCGTCCCACTCATTACAGCCTCGTACTAAAACGATCCACAAAGCGGCAATGCATAATGGCTGCCATGTGTTCCTGCCGATGTGAAGCGCTAACGGCGCCGTGATTAACGGGTTTCTCCAGCGATGCTCAGTGGCGCATGGTTAGCGTAACGCCGGTGAAGTCCTCGTCCTGAGAAACAGTGCGCGCACCTGTGCGGACGCTAACCTCGCGCTGGACGTAAGCGAGCGAAGCCTGCCAGCCGTCGCGCTCGTAAGTTACGCCAGCTTGCATGTCGCCGATCTCGACGCGGTCCTGCACGGTAAACGAGGCGCCGCGGCCGCCGAAATCGTTGGTTGTGCCCGGCCGCCAAGTGAGGGCCTCGTCTTCCGAAGCGGCAAAGAAATACCACGTGGGCTCGGACGTTGTTTCGTCGCGGCGAACCCGGCCGAACCGGAGTTCTGACCCGCGGCTCTCACGTTCGATATCGCCTTGGCGGTTGAAGCCGAGGCCAGCGCTCTGTGCGAATGAAACGTCCAGACCGCTGCTCGTGCGAGCGAAGAGTTCGACTTCGTATCGCCGGTAGTCAGACGACCCGTTTTCCTCCGCCGACGGAGGCGAAGGTGTGAAGCCGCTGAAGCGCGCCTCGGACGTTTCGCTGAAACTCAAGTCGAAGCGGCTGACGAAGACATCGGACGGATCGACAAAAATCGCGTTGTCGACGCCGACGAAAGTGGAATGTGGCGCGCCCGCATCTTCGGCTGTGGCGATATTGGCTGCTAAACTGACGAACCCGACCAACCCAACGACCACGAGCCTGCGTAAAAGCATCGCGATCACCTCCCAATGATCGTTAGCATGATGTCAGTAAGGTTACCGATTTATTACGTTCTGAAATGGCTCAGCTGTTCGGCTGGCGCAGCGGCGGAATGCTGCGCTGCATCACGACGACATCGAGCAGTTTGCCAAATTTCTCGCCGGCATTTGCTAACGTCCCCACGTGACGGAAGCCGAGCTTGGCGTGCAGCCCGATGGAGGCGGCGTTGGCGCTGTCGCCGATAAACGCCAACGCCTCACGCACGCCATCGGCGCGCAAAGCGTTCAACAGATGTGCAAGCATCAGCGCGCCGGCGCCTTGGCGCGGTGTCGTGGGCGCGCAATAGACCGAAACCTCGAACGTCTTGGCGTAAGCGGCCCGGTCGCGGTACTGCCGGGCGTAGGCAAAGCCCATCACCCGGCTCAGATTGTCCGTCCGGGAGGTGACCAGAAATGGCCAGCCGCGTTGCACAATGTCGCCCCAGCGGGCCCCCATCTCGTCCAGACTGGGTGGCTCGATTTCGAAGGTGCCGGTCCCGGTGAGTACGTGGTGGGCGTAAATAAGCTGCACCATTTCCAGGTCTTGCTGGAAACACGGACGCACGATGAGGGCGGGCCGCTCGGACATGGCAAAGGCCCTGGCGCGGATAGGGGGCCGCGGTCAAGTGCGGCGGCAAGGCGCATTCACCGGTTACCAACGGCTCTGATCTAAGATCGCCTCCGAAATGGTGAGTCTTAAAATCATCCGGCTGGCGCGTGCGCTGGGCCTGGCGGGCTTGGCGTTGGCGCTCGCCGCCTG
>JACMMP010000041.1 GCA_014378995.1 Hyphomonadaceae bacterium | reverse complement strand
GGCTTAGCCAAGAAGCCCCACTTCATGCCAGCGGGGAAGCCCGCGCCGCCGCGCCCGCGCAGGCCCGACTTCTTCACTTCCTCCGTCACTTCGTCGGGCGTCATGGTCTTGAGCGCCTTTTCCACGGAGCGGTAGCCGCCGTGCTTACGGTACACTTCGAAGGTGTTGATGCCTTCGACGTTGATGTGTTCGGTTAATAGCTTGCGTCCCATTCGAATTACCGGTTAGGCGTTGGGTTGATTATTTTCAAGCCGCGTTATGCGGGAATCATGTTGGCTCAAGTGCTGACGCACATAAGCAGTGTGCTCTCGAAAAGCCGCAATAAAAGTCTCAGTGTTGCGGCGATGCGCTCGGACCTCTCCGCAGCGGTGCGCGAAGCCGCGCCCGGACGCGGCGGCGGCATCGCGGCGGCGCTGATCTCCGGCGACCGTAGCGCAGTTGATCGCGACACCAACGAGATGCTGTTCAATGCCGGGCTCGGGCATTTGCTTTCGGTGTCCGGCATTCACATGAGCATCGTCGGCGGGCTCGTGTTTGCTTTGCTGCTTTGGGGCCTGTCGCTGATTGCGCCGCTGGCTTTGCGCTGGCCGGTCAAGAAGCTTGCCGCCATTGGCGCACTCGCTGCGGTCGCAGCGTATCTGATCGTCTCCGGCATCAACGTGCCGGCGCTGCGTTCGTTCGTGATGGCGGCCGTAGCGTTCGGCGCGATCCTGCTTGACCGCCCCGCCATCTCCATGCGCGGGCTGGGTCTCGCTGCATTGATCGTTGTCGCGCTCTTTCCGGAATCCGTTTTAGAGCCGGGCTTCCAGATGTCGTTTGCTGCGACCATGGCCTTGGTGGCGCTCTTCGAAATGCTGAAACGCGCGCCGCACGAGCCCGCTTTGCCGGCGCCCGGGCCGCTCATAGGCGCCATGCAATCGATCACACGCGGCGTCGGCGCCGTGATCTTGATCTCGCTCGTCGCCGGCCTCGCGACCGATCCATTCGCGGTCTATCACTTTCAACGTTTCTCCATCTATTCGCTGCCGGCCAATCTGTTGGCCGAGCCGATACTGTCGTTCCTAGTCGCACCTGCTGCGATCGCCGCAGCTGTCTTGGCCCCGTTTGGCCTTGCCGAGCCCGCGCTGCAGATCATGGCCAGTGCGCTCGATCTCATCGCCGCCATCGGCCAGACCTTCGGCGAGCGCCCGGAGGGTGTGCGGGCGTTGCCGCGTCCGCCGGACGGCGCGTTCGTGCTGTGCGTGATTGCGCTGATCTGGGCTTGCCTCTGGCGCGGTGCGCTGCGCTGGGGCGGCGCTGCATTCTTCGCCGCTGGGATCGCGCTCTATCTCGGCGCGCCGCAACCGATCGCCGCGTTCGATGCGGACATGCGCGTCGTTTATGCGCGCGTCGATCAAGGCGACGGCGTGGGCTGGGCGTCGATGTCCCGCGGCGGCGGCTCGTCTTATGCGCGCGAACGCCTCGGCGCGATGCTCGGCCTTGCACCCTCAGCGACCGAGCGGCTCGCGCCCCCGGAGACATGCGGGGAGGCCGCCTGCGTGTGGGCCGTCAACGGGCGAACATTGGCGCTGGTCAAGGACGAAACAGGCTTCGCCGCTACGTGCCAAGCGGGCGCGCTGGTGATCGCCCGTGTCGCAGCGCCGGAAGGTTACGCGCAAGCCTGCGCACTCACAGCGCTGCTGGATGCGCCCGACATCGCCCAACGCGGCGGCGCACTCATTTACGATACGCCGGCAGGCCTAGAGTTGGTCAGCGCCAAGCGGCCGGAGATAAACCGCGCGTGGACCCCGCGCGGCGCGAGCTTGGATCAGGAATAGCGGCGGATCATCGCCACCAGCTTGCCCTGAATGCGCACGCGATCAGGACCGAAGATGCGCGTTTCATAGGCCGGGTTTGCAGCTTCGAGCGCGATCGAATTGCCGCGTTTGCGCAGGCGCTTCAGCGTCGCTTCTTCGTTGTCGATCAAAGCGACGACGATGTCGCCGCTCTCGGCGACTTCGGTGCGCTTGATGATGACCACATCGCCGTCGAGGATGCCGGCCTGAATCATGGAATCGCCTTTGACCTCAAGCGCGAAATGATCGCCCGACCCCAGCAAATCCTCCGGCGCCGAGATGCGGCCGATTTCGGTCTGTAACGCTTCAATCGGCACGCCCGCTGCGATCTGGCCGAGGATAGGCACGCCGTAACCGCCGCCATTGGAGCGTCCCTCCGCCACCACGCTGGGGCGGAACGCGCCGCGGCCCTTGGGCGGCGCGGCGGGCGCCGCGGATTCTGGCATCTTGAGAACTTCAAGCGCCCGCGCCCGATGCGGCAGGCGGCGTAGAAAACCGCGCTCCTCGAGCGCCGTGATCAGCCGGTGGATCCCGGATTTGGAGGCGAGATCGAGCGCCTCCTTCATTTCGTCGAAAGAGGGCGAAACGCCCGTCTCTTTGATCCGCTCGTGAATGTAGAGCAGCAATTCTTTTTGTTTCGCTGTCAGCATGACCTGGGACCAAATAGTGAACGATGATGTGTTCTATATCCGTTCCGCCGCGCCGGTCAAGTCTAGTTGGGTTAACGGCCCAGTAACGCCCTGGTCGCCGCCGCCACATCGTCTTGGCGCATCAAACTTTCACCGACGAGAAAAGCGCGCGCGCCCGCTTGCTGGAGGCGGGTGATATCCGCGTTGCTGGAGATGCCGGACTCGGCCACGAGCAACCGGTCGGCCGGCATCAGCCGCGCCAACCGTTCGGTCGTGCCGAGATCGGTCTGGAAGGTGACGAGCGAACGATTGTTTACGCCGATCAAGTGCGCATCGAGCTTAAGCGCGCGTTCCAATTCTCGCTCATCATGGACTTCGACCAGCGCGTCCATGCATAGGCCGACGGCCGCGTCGAAGATGTCTTCGGCGGTCTGATCATCCAGCGCCGCCATGATGATCAGGATAGCGTCCGCGCCGAGCGCGCGCGTCTCAAACACCTGCCAAGGATCAATCAGAAAATCCTTACGCAGCACCGGCAGTCCGCAAACGTCCCGCGCCGCGACTAGAAATTCTTCCGAACCCTGAAAGCTCGGCGCGTCGGTGAGCACGGAAAGGCATGCCGCGCCGCCTTCCTCGTAGGCGCGCGCTAGCGCAGGGGGATCGAAGTCCGCGCGGATTAGTCCTTTGGATGGCGAGGCTTTTTTGATCTCGGCGATTAGCGCAGGACGATCGCCAGACTTAAGCAGGGCGTCGTGAAAATACCTCGGCATCGGCAGGGCCTGGGCCTGCTCCTCAACGATGCGCTGCGGCAGGCGTTCTTTCCGCGCCGCCACTTCTTCGCGCTTGTACGCGATGATCCGCTCCAGCACGTTCATGGCGCGCTCCGCGTCACAGCGATCAGCCGCGCCAAGGCTTCGCGCGCCGCGCCGCTATCGAGCGATTGCGTCGCCATCTCGTGAGCTTCGATGACGTCCGCAGCCTTGCCGGCAACAAACAACGCCGCCGCCGCATTGATCAGCACCGCTGCGCGATGGCCAGGTCGTCCGTCGCCATTCAGCAGCGCGCGCATTTCTTCCGCATTTTCCGCCGCCGCGCCGCCGCGCAGATCGGGATGCACTTCTGCGTCGAGTGTCGCCATCTGCCGCGTGAGTTCGCCGTCCGCCAGTGTCGCGACGTGATTGGCTTCCTTGCCCGCGGCGGAGAGTTCATCCAGTCCGCCCGCTCCATGCACCACCAGCGCCTTCTCGCAACCAAGCTCGCGCAGCGCTCCCGCCACCGGCTCGACGAAGTCGGCGCTGAACACGCCGACAAGCTGGCGCGTCACGCCGGCCGGATTGGAGAGTGGTCCAAGCAGATTGAAGATCGTGCGCTTTCCGAGTTCACGCCGCGCCAGCGCGACATGGCGCATCGCCGGGTGATGGTTCTGCGCAAACAGAAACGCAACGCCGGCTTCACCGAGGCAACGCTCGATCGCCGCGACATCGCCGGTGAGCTTTACGCCCAGCGCTTCCAACACATCCGCCGCGCCAGACTTCGAACTCATCGCCCGGTTGCCGTGCTTGGCGACGGCCACGCCGCAGCCGGCGACCACGAACGCGACCGCCGTGGAGATGTTTAAAGTATGCGCCCCGTCGCCGCCGGTGCCGCAGACATCGATCGCGCCCGCTGGCGCTTGCACGCGCACCATACGCGAACGCAACGCCCGCGCGCCGGCAGCGATCCAGGCAGGCTCCGCCATGAACGGAATTGTGAAATGAAGGAAGCGCTTAATGTCCTCGTGTGCGGCTTCGCCGTCCATGATGCTCGAAAACACGCTGTCGATCTGATCGGCAGGGAAGAAGCCGCCATTCTCACAGGCGTCGAGGAAGGCGCGGAGGCTCATCGCAAACCCGCTGCGTGAAGAAAGTTGCCGACGATGGCGTGCCCATGCTCGGAGGCGATCGATTCCGGATGAAATTGCACGCCGAACACGGGCCGCGTTTTATGCGACATTCCCATGACTTCGCCGTCCGCCGTTTCAGCGTCGATCGACAGCGCCGCCGGAAACGTCGCCCGTTTCACCGCAAGCGAATGATAGCGCGTGGCGCGGAACGGCGAGGGGAGCCCATGAAAGAGCCCGCCGCCGCGATGCGTCACCTCGGAGACTTTGCCGTGCATGATCTCCTGTGCGCTGACCACGTCGCCGCCGAACGCTTGTCCCATCGCCTGGTGGCCAAGGCAGACGCCAAACATCGCCAGCTCCTCCGGCGCCTTCGCCAAGAGTTCAAGGCAAATGCCGGCATCGTTCGGCGTACATGGGCCGGGCGAGAGGATCACCGCTTTCGGCTTCATCGCCAGAAGTTCGGCGACGCTCAGCGCATCGTTGCGCACCACCTCCGCCGCCACGCCGAAATCTTCGACGTAATGGACAAGGTTGTAGACGAAACTGTCGTAATTATCGATGACGAGGATCATGGGCGGCCTTCAGGCGAGCATTAAGACGAGCGGTTCAAAGCGTCGTCAAACGCGCCATCGAGCAGGGGCCAGCCACAGGGTCATCAACGCACTCTAGCTGAAAATCACGCGGCGCAAACCGGCTTCGCTCAGGAATAGCGCCAAGCCTCCGCCGCCGCCTTGAACAGCGCCCGCGACTTGTGCAGCGTCTCTTGGAGTTCTGCTTCCGGATCGCTGTCCAGCACCACGCCGCCGCCGGCCTGCACGTGCAGCATGCCGTCCTTCACCACCGCCGTGCGCAGCGCGATGCAGGTGTCCATGTCGCCGCCGGCGCCGAAATAGCCGACCCCGCCGGCATAGATTCCGCGCTTATGCTTTTCCACTTCGTTGATGATCTCCATCGCGCGCACTTTGGGCGCGCCCGTCACGGTGCCGTGCGGGAAGCCCGCCAGCAGCGCATCGAGCGCGGAGAGGCCGGGCTTGAGTTCGCCTTCGACGTTGGAGACGATGTGCATTACGTGGCTGTAGCGCTCGATTGTGAATGTTTCCGTCACCCGCACGTGCGCTGAACCCGCGCCTGCTGTCGCCGCATTGCTGCCGGGCTTTGCCCCGCGTATGGCGACGCGCCCCAAATCGTTGCGGGCGAGATCGACCAGCATCAGGTGTTCGGCGCGCTCTTTCGGATCGGCGAGCAATTCCTCTTCGAGCGCGTGATCCTCGGCCGGCGTCGCGCCGCGCGGACGGGTGCCGGCGATCGGGCGGATCGTCACCGTGTCCCCGCGCAGGCGAACCAGGATTTCCGGGCTCGAGCCCACAACTGCGAACGCGCCGAAATTCAGATAATAGAGGAAGGGTGAGGGGTTCAGTCGCCGCAGCGCGCGATAGAGCGCAAACGGCGACGCATTGAGCGGCGCTGAAAAACGTTGACTCGGGACCACCTGAAACACATCGCCCGCGCGCGCATAAGCTTTGCACTTGGCGACCATCGCCCGGTACTCGTCCGGCGTCGTATTGCTTTGCGGCGGCGCGGATTCCCCTTGCGCCTGCGCCGCCCGGCGCGCGAGCGGCGTATCGAGCGCCGCCTCGACGTCGCCTAGGCGCTGCAGCGCCGCGTCGTAAGCTTCCTGTGCGCTCTCCCCCGCCCGCTTACGCGCGGGGGTCACCAGCGTGATCTCGCTGGTGACATTGTCGAACACGGCGACGATTGTCGGCCGCACCAGCAGTGCGTCCGGCACGCCGGTGGGATCGGCGGCGTTCTCGGGCAGGCGCTCGATGAAGCGCACCATATCGTAGCCGAGATAGCCAAACAGTCCTGCCGCCATTGGCGGCAGCTCCGCCGGAAGCTCCAGCTTCGAGGCGGCCAACAATTGCCGCAGCGACTCGATCGGCGCGGCTTGCTCCGTGCGAAAGGCGCCGTCCTCAAATCCGCCGTCGCTGATTTCGGCGCGCTCCTGCCGAACGCGCCACACCAGATCGGGCGCCATGCCGATGATCGAGAAGCGGCCGCGGAAGTCACCGCCCTGAACGCTCTCCAGCAGAAATGTGCCGGGCTGATCGGCGCCAAGCTTCAAAAGCGCCGCGACCGGCGTCTCAAGATCGCTGACGCGGCGCGTCCAGACGACGCTTGCGCCTTGCTCGTAAGCTGAAGCGAACGCTTCGCGCGAGGGCGAAGCGTCGCGTTCGGCGTTCATTGGGCCGGATCGTCGACGCCGGTCGGGCGGAAATTGCGCTCCAACAGCCCTTCATCGCGCCGTACGTTGGCGCGCTCCACGATTTCGCTTTGCAGCGCTTCCGCGAACGAGCCTTCCAGGCCATCGCCTTCAGCGCGCGTGTACGGGTTGTCGCTTTGCATCCGCGCCCGCATCGCCTCAACCACCTGCGGCGCCGTCGCTGGATCGACGCGGTTGATGCTTTCGACCTGCGCCACGAACAGCGCCGGCTGATCGACACGCATATCGGTGACCACCTCACCTGCAGACGCCGCGAATATCTGCGTGCCCAAGGCGCGGGCGGGAATCTGGCCGACAGCCTGCCTGTTCACCGTTTGAGAGGTCGCGCGCACACTGAAGCCGCTGGCGCGCGCCGCCTGCGCGAACGTCTGGCCGCCGCGCACGGCTGCGACCACTTGCGCGCCGCGCTCACGCATGCGGCGGGCGAGTTCTCGCACGTTGTAAATCTGAACCAGCTGATCCCTGACGTCCGCGAGCGGGCGCACCGTCGCTGGTATGATGCGCTCGACGGAGACCAGCACGTCGGCCTGCTCGATCGGGATGAAGTCGCTGGCTTCACTCTCGGGCGTCTGGAACGCGGTCGCGATGACATCCTCATGGCCGGCCAAAGCCTCGATGAACTCGCCGTTCGGGCCGTTGCCGGTCGCATCGACCGCCGGGATGCTCACCAGCGCCATATTGGCTTGGCGCGCGGCTTCGGTGACGCTGGCGCCGGCGGCGCGCGCATCTTCAAACGCGCCGATTGCCGTGTTGAGCAGGTCGGCGGCTTCATCGGCGGCGATCGCTTCGCGAATCTGCTCGCGCTGCGACGCGAACGAGGGGACGACGGCCGGCGTGATCGCGTCCACGCGAACAACGGTCCAAGGCACGAGTTGCCCCTGCACGGCGCGCGCTGCGCCCCGCGCTTGGGAGAACACGGCCTCTGCGACGCGGGCGTCCGGCACTTCGCTGCGGCTCTGATCGGCGCCGCGCGTCAGCTGCATCTGCAGCGCGCTGGCGACAGCGTCGGGGCTTTCGCCGCGATTGAGACGGGCGGCGGCGTCGTTGGCTTGCGCTTGGTTCTGCGCCGCCAAGCGCACGTAAGTGCGCCGTTCCGGCTGCGTCAGCGCGGCGCTGCGCGCCTCGAATTCCTGTTGCAGCCGCGCTTCGGGCACATTGATGCGCGCCGCAAAATCGGCGGGGCGCGCATAGACCAGCGTCAGGGCGCGATACTCCGGAACGCGGAGCTGCTCTTGGCTTTCTTCGTAGAGCGTCTGGATCTGCGCATCGTTGGGCGGGGGGATCGCGCCGACCACGGACGCCGGCGCTTCCGCCAGGCTGATCACGCGCGTCTCCGTTTCGTAAGCGAACGTCATCGCGCCGAAGCTCGTTGGGGCGCGGACGCCTGACACGAGCGAGCCCATCAAAAGCTGCATTGTCAGCTCGCTGCGGACGTCGCGCTCAAATTCCGGCGCCGTATAACGCAGCTGAGCCAGAAACTGCGCGTAAGCCTCTTGATCGAAGGTGCCCGTCACCGGGTTTAGCACGCCCGGAATTTCACGAATGTAATTGGCGACCTGTGGATCGCTAGCGCTGACGCCAACCTTGTCGGCATAGGCGAATAAAGCGTTGCGGCCGATCATCGAGTCCAGCAGCCGCTCGTGCATGCCGGAATCCACTGCTTCTTGCTGGGAGATGTTCTCGCCATTGTTGCGCCGGGCGCGGAGTGTCAGTTCCAGCTCGCGTGACAACTGCGCTGGCGTAATCTCGCGCCCATCGACGGTGGCCAAGCTGTTGGAGGGCGAAAAGCTGAGGCCTCCGCTCGGGATCAGGAACAGAACTGTCGCGCCGCCCACCAGCAGCAGGATGATGACGGCAACGCCGCCGCGCGATAATTTTCGAAATTGCAGCAGCATGGCGGCGTCCGATATGCGTAAAGGCGGCGGACAATAGGGGTGGCGCCCGGCCGGGGCAATCGCTACCGCACGCCCGAAACGCAGCAGAGGGGAGGACGTATGGCCGCGCGTAAGCCGCTCATTGCCGGCAACTGGAAGATGTTCGGCCGGCAGTCGAGTCTCAGCGAAATCAAGGCGCTGTGGGGAGCCATCGCGCCGGCCGCCGAGGCTGTGGAGGCGTTGATCTGCCCGCCTGCGGTCTATGTCGGGCAGGCGGTGTGGCAGGCGCGGGGCACGCAGATCTCCATCGGCGCTCAAGACTGCAGCGCCGTTGGCGACGATTCGGCGCGGACCGGTGAAATCAGCGCCGCCATGTTGGCTGACGCTGGCGCCAAATACGTCATTGTTGGGCATTCCGAGCGCCGTTCGCAGCATGGCGAGCCCGACGCCCTGGTGCGGCGAAAGGCGGAAGCGGCGCTTGCTGCAGGGCTCATCCCCATCATTTGCGTGGGGGAGACGCAGGTAGAGCGGGCCGATGGGCGCGCGTCCGCCGTAGTTGGCGCACAAGTGCGGAGCAGCGTCCCGGACGGGAACGCGGCCATCGTGGTGGCGTACGAGCCGGTCTGGGCGATTGGCGGCGCCAGCACACCCACGGTCGCGGAAATTGCCGAGATCCACGGCCTAGTGAGGGCGACCCTGGTCGCCAAATTCGGCGAGGGGGCGAGCGGGGTCCGCATCCTCTATGGTGGATCGGTCAGTCCCAAGAATGCGGCTGAGGTGTTTTCCGCCGAGGGGGTGGATGGGGCCCTGGTTGGCCGCGCCAGCCTCAAGGCCGCTGACTTCGCGGCCATAATTTTGGGACATCCGGCTGCGAAGTGAGGCTGTG
The DNA here is from genome assembly GCA_014378995.1 of Hyphomonadaceae bacterium. GTDB lineage: Bacteria > Pseudomonadota > Alphaproteobacteria > Caulobacterales > Aquidulcibacteraceae > Vitreimonas. The sequence goes on along the minus strand of JACMMP010000041.1, from coordinate 419 downwards.
CTGAGGCCGCTCTGGTGTTTAAGGTAGGCCTCGGCTATTGAGCGCCCTTTCGTGCGCGCCCATGTGAGGCGCGGCCGCGAGATCGCGTGGGAGACGGGCAGACACATGGAAGTGGTCGTACTCAGTATTCACCTCGTCGTCTGCGTCTGCCTGATCGGGCTTGTGCTCCTGCAGCGCTCCGAAGGCGGCGCGCTTGGCATGGGCGGCGGCGGCGGCGCCATGATGAGCGGCCGCGGGGCCGCAGATGCCCTGGCCAAGATGACGCAAGTCGCCGGGGGTTTCTTCCTGGTGACGTCGCTCGGATTGACGGTGCTCTCGGGCGCTGGCGCTTCGAACGCCGGCTCGGTGTTGGACAACCTGACGCCGCCTGCGCGCACGGCCCCTGCGACCACGGCGCCTGCGCCGAGCACAGCGCCCGC
>JACMMP010000005.1 GCA_014378995.1 Hyphomonadaceae bacterium | reverse complement strand
TGAGCCGGGCGCCGCCACTGCGCGCCAGGCGTCGACCTCTGGCGGAGGCTCGGACGGAGGAACGAGGATAACGACATCGGCGACGCCACGCTCACGCACCGCCGCCTGCACTTCCCCTGTCATGGCGTTTGCTCACACGCCCGCGACACGCTGGCGTCAAATCTCTTCGACGAAAATCGGATCGTAGAAATGGCAGGCGATGCCGCTTGCTTGCACCAGTTTCGCGACTTTGATCATCGTTGCGAGATGGTGGGCGTCGTGCCCGCCGTGATCATGGGCCGGTTCGCTGAGCTCGCGTGCGGCGCGGATGGCGAGCATCTCGGCGAAGATCGAGTGATGCGGCGGTGCGGAAGGGAAAGGCCCTGTCCATGTGCCCTTCCAAGGGATCGGGCCGGAGACATTGTTCGCGCGCGCCCAATGATCGATGCACACATCGACCCAGCCATGCAGTTTCCAGAATGTAGGGTGCACATGGCTCGAATAGGTGTCCCCCAGCCAATCGTAGGAAAGCGCGTCCCACTTCGCATCGATCGTATCGGGCGTCGCCGGATCCGAGTCGGGCCTCATCTGCGAGATCGGCGCGCACCAGCGCATGTGCATGCGGTTGTGAATGGTGAATTCGATGCGCGCTCCAAGTTCGCCAAGCGTCAGTGACCGCAGTGTCGCGGGTGTCCTGTACGACCCGGCCCAGGCCATGAGCCGCTCGTGATAAAACTTTTCCGACTTGCACTCAGCGATGTAGGCGTCGGTTGGCGGATCGCCCACGCTGAATGCCGGAGGAACCGGCCAGTCCGCATCGGTCGCGGGCGGTGGTTCTGGCCAGGCGGTGATGCGCGGATACGCAGCGTCTCCGATTTCGCCAAGACGCTTGTTGACGGCGCCGATCATCTCGCGGTGCATGTAGAGAAAATCTTCGCCGGAAGCGTTGTCGTAGATGATCTCCGCGCCGTTCGGTCCAGGCCGCAGTGCCGGGCGCGGAGGCGCCCAACCGAGCGCGGTGATCGCCACGCGCGTAGGGTTGTCGTAGAACAGCCAGCCGGAGCGCACCGCGTGCCATAGAAGGTGGTGAACGCGGTGTGCGCGGCTCGCCATCATCTTGATAATGCCAGCGGGAAGTGTGGGATGCGCCATCGTCAGCCCCTTGCTCGTGATACAACCGTACCGCGAGCCTGTCGCACGCGCAATCGTGTTCTGGTTTGCGAGGCGAGGCGCTGAAGCAACGCGGCTATCGCCGAGATGCCGGCCCTGGCATCGTTGCTGCTTCATCCCAGATACCACGACCAGCATGGGACGACTCACGCTGAACGTCTTGCTGTCCTTTGCGCAGTTCGAGCGTGAGGTCACCGGCGAGCGCATCCGTGACAAGTTCGCCGCATCGAAGGCCAAAGGCATCTTCATGGGCGGGACGCCGCCGCTTGGCTACGACGCGGGCGAGCGCGCGCTGGTCGTGAATGCTGAAGAAGCCGAAACTGTGCGCTTCATCTTTCGGCGCTTCCTCGAAGTCGGATCCGTATCCGATCTCGCAGACGACCTCCACGATCGCGGCATCAAATCGAAGCGACATACGAGCCGCAAAGGCAACACGCGGAGGCGTGCCAATTCACCCTGGCGCGCTGGCGCAGGTGCTGGACAATCCGATCTATTGCGGAATCATTCGCCATAAAGGTGTTCAGCATCCCGGACAGCACGAGCGGATCATCGATCAAGAGCTGTGGGATGCTGTTCAGGCATTGAGGAGCAAGACGCGCGGCAAGGGCCGCGGACCACATCTGCGTTCGGGCGCACGCCTCATCGGCAAAGTATTCGACTCGCTCTGCAATCCGATGAGTCCGACCATCACCAAGAAGAAGTCGGTGCACTATCGCTACTACATGACGCGCGAGCACGGGCTAGAAGGACCGAAGGGATCGATCCATCGCGCGCCAATGACAGGTTTGGAGGAGGCCGTCATAGGAGAAGTAACGCCGCAACTTGCTGCGACGTGGAAGCCTGATGTCACCGATAGTGCGCAGCGCGCGATTGACGCCGTCCTTCGCGTTCGCATCTTTCCAACAGAGCTGTTGATCGACATCGTCGCAGAAGCTCTTGGTGGGGACGTCAATGCTGGCCCCGTCACAATCAAATGCGGGGTTTCGTTCGAGCGACCCCGCAATTCGACAACGCTGATCCGAAGCGGCGCAGCGGTCCCGACCAAAGTCGATCGCTCCCTAGTGCGCGCCGTCGTGATGTCTCGCGCCTGGGTGAAACGGCTGGAGGCGGGCGAGCCTGATTCAATTAAGGGATTGGCCCGCACCGAGGGCGTTTGCATCCTGCATACCGCGAGGCTCCTGCCCCTCGCCCTCCTGGCGCCCGACTTGGTGGCGCAGATTCTGGAGGGTCGGCAGCCGCGGACTTTGACGCTCACGGCTCTGATATCTGAGCCGCTACCGCTCGACTGGGCTGGTCAACGCGCCCGCTTTGCCACCGTCGCATGATGCAGGCGGCCGGCGAAGAGCTAACTTTTTCGATACGGCGAGAGAGACCGGGGCTCAGCGGCGCCAAGTCGCGCGCTTTCTGGCCAGCAGTTAGCGTTCTCTGACCACCCGTTGCTAGGATTAGCGCCGTGAAGTCCGGCGGTTGCGGCGGCCGCGACTGGCGGAGGCGGCGCACAAGAAATGGGTGGTGGTGTGCGCAGTCGCGAGCGTACGCGTCTCTGCGCAATACGCACAAAAATGGGAAAGTAGTGGGAAAATTGCGCGCTAAAGTCCTGGGAAAGCCCCGCCCCTCTCATGCAGCCGCCTGAGATCGCAGAGATTCCGCTCTGGCCCGCGCTACCCCGGGGCGGCACTTGCTGGGAATTTTTCTTAGGGGCGATGGGAATTTCTCGCTGCCATGACTGCTAAAATGGCAACCCAGTTGCGCAGCCCTCAGTCCGAGCTAGCCGGCAATGGCAAAAACTCCGATCGGGGTGTATAAGGAGGGCATGAGTAACCTGACCTACCGCCGCGCGGAGATCGAATGGGCGCTATGGCGCCTGTTGCGTGCGCGCGGCGCGCCGGCCGAGCCGTCAACGGAGTTCACAAACCGAATTAAGAAGCTGTTGGACCTTGACCGCGCAGAACGCAGCGCCAAGGCGTTCGCTTTTTCAGCCGAAGCGCCAACAGGTACTGGCCGCGAGGCGGCGTTCACGCCCTTTGACGTCTTCTGTTTGGCGATCGCGTTAGACTTGCTCGATATCGGCTTGAAGCAGGCAGAGGTCGTCCAGCTCATCCTCTATGTGCGGGACGTACTTGCGGACGCGTATGCTGAGATCGACATGAATTATCCGCCATCACGCAAGAACTACGCGCCCGAAAAGCATCATCGCACGCCGCAGATCGAACGAAGCGGGATCAAAACGGCCGACGTCGATGTTTATCTAGTGTTGCAAACCGCCGAGACAAAAAGCGTGTATCAACCCATTCCCACAACGACATCCAAACGCATCGCACCGCCACGCTATGGCGCGCGCCTGTTTGTCGGTCAAAGCGAGGTTTTGGCCGCCATCGGCAAGAATCGCCGTGCGCTTGTCTTTGAACTCTACGCTTACTCCAGCATACGCGGCTGCCTGGATCGAGCCGCCAGCACTCTCGGAAAAAATTGAGGAACGATCAGCGATCCATCCGCGTTACACATAAACCCCATTAGGAGCTTATGAAGGCCATGACGCTCAGGCCTGCACGTCAAAAAAAGAGGAGGTCCGCACCGAAGCTTCGTCACGCACTGAAGGTGGAGCAAGTCGCCATCTCATCCGTGCGCCCGCGCAGCCGCAATCCACGCCGTCACAGCGAGGCTCAAATCGCCAAGATCATGGATTCGATCCTTGAGTTTGGCTTCACGGCGCCGCTGCTTGTGACCGAGAATGGTGAAATCATTGGGGGACATGGTCGCCACCAGGCGGCGTTACGCCTTGGTCTCACTCATATTCCGATCATCCGGCTTACCGGGCTCTCGGATGCCCAGATTCGTGCACTCGTCATTGCCGACAATCAGCTGGCGGCGCTCAGCAGCTGGGACGAAGACCTGCTGGCGTCCGAGCTTGAGGCGCTGGTGCTGGACGACAGCTTCGAGGTCCCCGCTTCGATCACCGGTTTCGAGTCTGCGCAGATCGACGCCCTCGTCTACGGCGACGACTTCGCAGTGGACGATCCAGCTGATGCAGTCACACCCACGCCGCCAGCGGCGCCGGTATCTCAGCTCGGGGACATTTGGCGTGCTGAGGGCCTGAGCTTAATGTGCGGCGATGCGCTCAATGGTGCGCACTATGCGATGCTCCTCGGCGAAGCGCGGGCCGATCAGGTCATCACCGACCCTCCCTACAACGTCAAGATCAACGGCCACGTATCCGGCAAAGGACGCACGCGTCATCGCGAGTTCGTCCAGGGCTCCGGCGAACTCTCTGACGAGGACTTCATTTCCTTTCTCGCGGCGGCTCTCAAGGCGACACGGGCGCACGCCACCCCCGGCGCCTTCGCCTACGTCTTCATGGATAGCGCGCACCTCTTTCACCTATTCGTCGCGGCGCGCGCTGCGGGGCTCTCTCAAAAGGCGCTGTGCACCTGGGCCAAGACCAATGCCGGCATGGGCTCGTTCTATCGCAGCCAGACGGAGCACTGTGTGGTGTTCAAGACGAGCGAAGCGGGCGGCGCAAACAACATCCAGCTGGGCCGTTTCGGGCGTAACCGCACCACGCTTTGGTCCTATCCGGGCATGAACAGCTTCTCTCGCAAACGGGATGCAGCGCTTGCGCTGCATCCCACTATTAAGCCGGTAGGCCTATTGGCGGACGCAATCCTCGACGCTAGCCCGCGCGGGGGGCTCATTCTTGATCCTTTCGCCGGCTCCGGCTCGACATTGATCGCAGCGGCGCGGGTGGGACGGCGCGCAGCCGGGCTCGAGCTAGATCCGATTTACGTCGATGGCGCCATCGGGCGCATCAGCGCCGTGACCGGCACCGCATTCAAGCGCGCTAGCGACGGCGCGCTTTGGTCAGAGCTTGCCGATGCTCACAAGGAGGGCGGAGCATGAACGACGATACCCCGTCCGAACCCGAGGACGAATATGAGATCGGCTATGGCAAGCCGCCAAAACAGCACCGTTTTCAGAAGAATGACGGACGCCCGCGCGGCCGGCGCAAAAAGGGCGTTGCCAACGTCAAGACGTTGATCCGCGAGGAGCACGCGCGAATGGTGCGCGTCACCGACAAGCGGGGCCGTGTGCGCATGCGGCCCAACCTTGCCGCGCTCATTCGTCAGGACGTGCAGGAAGCTTATCGCAAAGACCGCGTGCGCGAGCGCAACATAAATAGAGCGCTGGAGTTTGACGCCGAAGACGAAGCGCACGCCGCGGCCAAAACCCAAGGCGCGTTGCTGAGCGAGGATGCGATCATCTTGCGCCGCTATCTCGCCCCTGCTCCGGACGCCAGCGCGCCTGCCACCGGCGACGATGAACATTTCGAACGCTTCGACTCAACTCAATACGAGGGTAGAGATGACTGAACCCGATCCTCACCGCGTGTTCCAGGCGCTTCTGCGCAGCGATTTCAGGGCCTTTGCCGCGAAGGTTGCGCAGACCCTCAACGCGGAGCCCTTCTTACTCGACTGGCACCACGATGCGCTCGCCTATCATCTCGACTGCATTCGTACCGGCGAGCTGTCGCGTCTGGTGATCAATCTTCCCCCGCGTGCTGCGAAATCAATTTACGCTATCGCGCTCTGCGCCTTCATTCATGGGCACACGCCTACCAAGAAGATCGCATGCCTATCTTATGCGGCGGACCTCGCCGGCAAACTGACACGCGATTATCGCACCGTCCTCAACGCGCCCTGGTATCGGGCGCTCTTTCCCGGCACGCGCATCAGCGCTGAGAAGAATACCGAGGCCGAGATCGTCCTGACCGCTGGCGGCTATCGCCTGGCCTGGACCACCGCCGGCACCATCACCGGCCGCGGCGCCGACATCGTCATCATCGACGACCCGATCAAGGCCGAAGAAGCGTTTTCAGAAACGAGCCGAAACAAAGTCAACGAGGCGGTCGATGGCACCGTGCTGTCGCGCTTCGACGACAAAAAGACGGGCGCCGTCGTTGTCATCATGCAGCGTTTTCATCCAGAGGATCTATCCGGCCACGTGCTCGCTAAAGGCGGCTGGACGCATCTTTCGCTGCCGGCGATCGCGATCGAGGACCAGTACGTGCCGATCGGGCCCGACAGATATCATCCTCGCCGCGCCGGGGACCTCCTTCATCCCGAACGCGAAGGCCTCGCCGAGTACGACCGCATGCGCATCGACATGGGCGCGATGCGCTTCTCAGCTCAAGTGCAGCAATCGCCGGTGCCGCCGGAAGGCAATCTGATCAAATGGGCGTGGATGGAGTTTTACGACACCCTTCCCCCTCCCGAAGAAGGCGGACACATCGTCCAGAGCTGGGACACAGCTTCAGTGCCGGGGGAGTCCAACTCCTACAATGTCTGCCTCACCTTTCGCCGCATTCGCGACCGCCACTATCTGCTTCATGTGCTGCGCGAGCAGATGATCTATCCTGATCTGAAACGGCGCATCGTCTCGCACGCACAAGAGTGGAAGGCTTCAACCGTGCTGATCGAGCATGCCGCCGCCGGCGCCATGCTCATCCCCGACCTGCGCCGGGATGGCGTCGGGCCCGACTTGATCGCCATCAAGGCGCAAGGCGACAAATTCATGCGCATGCACGACGCCTCTACGACGATCGAAGCGCGCAACCTTTACCTGCCCCGCGACGCGCCTTGGATGGGCGAGTTCCAAACCGAATTGCTGCAATTTCCCCACAGCGCCAAAAACGATCAAATCGATGCGCTATCGCAATATCTAAATTGGGCCAAGGCCAATTACGCTGCTTGGGGCGACGGTCCGCACAATCCAAACTACGATTCCGTCCAGGTCTTTGTTGGCGGCGTGCGCATCTAAGAGCAAGGGACGCGGGGGGAGATGAGCCCTGTGGCCCTACCCTTTATTCCAGCAGCGCCGCGGCCGAAACCTTGAGGGCCTTTGCCAGGCGCTCGATGATCATGATGGTTGGATTGCGAACCGCGCGTTCCACGCCTGAAACATAGGTGCGGTGAAGCTCAGCTTGAGCAGCCAATTCCTCCTGCGACCAGCCACGATCTTGGCGTAGTCGAATGAGATTGCGCGCAAGCCGGCGGCGAACATCCATGCCGGTAAGGCCAGCGCCCGACTCCTATTGATCTACAGACGATGAGTCACATTCGGACTTGACTAGCCTACGTGGCGGAGCGTTGCTCGGCGTCGAGAATGTGACTTATCGTCTACAGAGCGGATATCATGCCGATCTTGTTCAACACTCTGCTGGAATCGGCCGGAGTATCGCCGGCTGACACCCGGCTGTTGCGCCATCAAGACACCCGCAAAGGGGCGGCGCGGAGCGTCTATCAGCTTTGGCGCGACGATCCGGGCGGCTTTGAACATTACCAGCGCCATCAGGACATGACGCATAGGTCGTCGCTCGCGAGTTCGTATTGGGCAAGCTTCGTGCTTGCGCCCGATCGGGCTTTGCTGTTCGTCGGACTCTATCGGGTGATCGAACGCACGCCGCTTGAGGCGACGTTCCTCAATGTGCTGACCGGCGCAAACGATCCGCCTGGAACCGTCGATGCCTACACACTCGAGCCAGCTGAGCAGCTTCGAGACTTGTCGGGTGTGTTGGCGATTGACTGGGGCGCCGGAACGCGGGCGTGGATCCAACGCGCCGACAATCAGAACAAGCGCGTGCTGGAACTCAGAAAAGAATTCAAAGAACCGGAGTTTCCGGGCTTTGCCGCCCTTATCACTCAGCTCTCAGAGGTCACAGCACTGCCGCCTTCCTGGGTGACGGCGCTAAGCGCCAGCCGCGGCGTCTATCTGCTCACCTGCCCCGAGACCCGCGAGCAATATGTTGGCGCAGCGTACGGCGACCAGGGCTTTGTCGGCCGCTGGATGCAGTACGCAGCGACGGGTCACGGCGAGAACGTGGCTCTTAAGAGCCGGGACCCAAGCGACTATCGCATCTCAATTTTGGAAGTCGCGGGCTCAGCGGCAAACGCAGACGACGTCCTTGCTATGGAAGCGCGCTGGAAAGCGAAGCTGCAGAGCAGGGAAATGGGGCTCAATCGCAACTGAGTTCGCATAATGGCGCAGTATGGGAAGCCGCGCGGCGAACCACCAATTTTCCAACAACGTTGGCGTTGAGTGCGCATAAGCACCGGGACCCCGCACCCGCAAGAACTGAAGACGCGTTTCTCTCAAGCGTTCTCGCGGCCAGGATGGGTCGTCGGCAGAGGCAGCTCAGCAGAACCTTCTTCGGTGGTCTCGGAAACGCTTCGAGTTTCACTGCAGATCGCTCGATGGGTGATCTCACCAATGGCTTTGTCGTCGAGTTGCTCACCGAAAATTTCACGCAGGAGCGCTCGTACCCGCTCCGTCATGTCGATGTGGTCTGATTGATTGCGTGCCATTAGAAGCCCCCAAAACCTGCGCCAAACGATCTAACCGGTTCGCAGGGCGAATCGCTACCGCCGCCGAAAGTTGAAGCGCGAGCCGTCATCACTATTGAATGCGCAACTGCATGCGCTATCGCGCGACCTGAAGGAACTTGCACGCCGAGCGTGTGCTGTAGTTCCCGTTACCAAACGCGCGTGATTATAACGCCCTTAACTCCGCAAGTGCACGAGCGAGAAATCACACGAGCGGAGGTTTGGCATGATCGACATCAATCGTTTTCGCGGCGCCGATGGTCTTGCGCTCGCTCAACAAATCATCGCTGCGCTCCGCGCCAACGCGGTCCCGCCTACCCCGAGCAATTACGAACTCTGGACCGCGCACCAGATGGGCGTTTTGCCCGCGCTTTCACGCGAGATCTTAGAGCTCGTAGAAAGCGGCAACACTCTCACCGATGAGATCACCGCGGCGCTTTTTGAACGACACATCGGCGCAACACGCTTTTCGCTTGATGTGATTGAAACGGGAGAGAGCATCGCCCGCGAGCTGAGCGCCGTTGTGACCACACTTCGTACCGCCGGCAAGCGCGCCGGAGATTATGCTAGCGAATTGCAAGATGCGAGTAGCGGGCTGGATCGTGGGTTAGATGCCGCGTCTCTCAAATCCGTGGTTGCACAACTCGTTGCGACTACACGAGATATGCTGGCGCACAATCTTGAGCTCGAGCGGCAGATGGATGTATCCGCTGATCAGGTCGCTACTCTGCAAGAGACGCTTCACTCAGTAAAACTGGAGGCACTCACCGACGCGCTGAGCGGGCTAGCCAATCGCAAGCATTTCGATGAAGCGTTGCGGCGACAAATCGCCGATGCTGCGCAGAACGACGTGCCTCTCTGTTTGGTGTTGTGTGACATCGATCACTTCAAGCGCTTTAATGACACTTGGGGCCATCCGATCGGCGACTCGATCATCCGCTTCATAGCGCAGGCGCTACGTCAGAACGCGACTGGAGCAAGGCTTGCCGCCAGGTACGGAGGCGAGGAATTTGCAATGCTGCTTCCCGCAACCTCGCCGGCGCAAGCACACGAGGCGGTGGAACGTGTCAGACAGACTGTGAGAGCCCAGAAGCTGACTCGGAAATCTACTGGCGAAAGCTTGGGCGTTGTCACGCTGTCATTCGGCATTGCCGCATTAAAACCCGGCGAAACCAGCGCGTCGTTGGTAGAGCGTGCCGACGCTTACCTCTACCGGTCCAAACGAGCGGGCCGCGATCGTATCACGTGCGACGATCTCAGCGCGCTTGCGCCCGCTGCGTAGGTGCTCAACTGGAATGTCGGGGCGACATTCGCGAAGCAGTGTTTTTACCGACCAACCAGTTCTTCCTTGGGCCAAGGGCTCATGTGTTACGTGCGCCCAGCCGACGGGCCCGGTTCATAGGGAACGTTGAGCGCCCGCCCGGCCTTCGGTGCTGGACAACAATCAAACAAACCTGGCCGTCCTCCCTTGGCCGTCCCGCGTCGAGGTGTCCAAGCTGGGAGCAATTCAAATGAGCGGGACGTTGTCACGGGGCATTGAACGTGGCGAAGCATCCATGGACGACGACATGTTGCTGCAAGATTCCGCGTCCCAACGTTTTGTCCTCGTCCTTCTAGGCGATTCCCTCACGCAAGGTTATGGCCTTTCACCGCAGCAAGCCTTGTCTGCGCAGCTGCAACGCGTTCTCGATTCTCGTGGTGCGAAGGTTGAGGTGCGTAATGCGGGCGTGTCCGGTGAGACCAGCGCTCAGGGATTGATGCGATTTGACCGCGCCACCACAGACGTCGATGGCGTTGTGATCCAGTTCGGGGGTAACGACATGTTGCAAGGGCGCAGCCCAGTCGCTATCCGGGCCGATCTGTCGGACCTGGTCGCGCGTGCTCGAACCCGTAAGCTATGGGTGGGCCTCGTTGGCATGAAGGCGCCGCCGATAGCCGGCGCAGGCTATCGCACAGCATTCGACCGGATCTATCGCAACCTCGCGGAGGAGCACGTCGTGCCGCTTTACCCTTTCTATTTCGAAGGGTTGATTGATGCCCAAACAGGCTCCGGGCGGCCGGAGTTTTTCCTCGATCGCGTGCATCCGAGCGCTCAAGGCGTGGTCGTCGTCGCTGCGGGCATAGCAAATTGGCTGACCCAAACGTTGCCCCCAGAGATTATGGGTCGACGATCGAACTAAACCGTGGCGAGGCGCGCGGCCTGCGGCCAATCGGCGATCATGGCGCCCATGTTATCCGCGGTGCTACTTCGCTAGGGCAAGCCTTTTCGCGGCAGACTTCGAACAGCGGCAGCTAGAATCCGGCGGCACTGGCGCTAGCTCCAGCTGGCGCGCTTCAGAACCAAATCAAACCCTGCGCGTTCACAGCGCAGGAGTACCCTTCCATGCCACACACCGACGCCCGCGCGCTTGCACCAATCGCCTCGATTCTAGTCGATCAGGTTCGCCTTTATGGCCGAGCCGCTGAACTTGCCGAAGATTACACCTCGTCATCGACGATCGCCAGCCTGAGAAACGACCGTCAAGCGCTCTTATCCGAAGTAGAGCGCAAGCTCGACGCTATGGGCATAGACGAAGACGCGCACGGCACGCTGCTCGGCGCCAGCCACAAAGCCTTTCTCGATGCTCGCTCCGCCATCGGCGACGACACCAAGGCGGCGATCGATGAAGTCGAGCGTGGAGAAGAATATCTTCGCGACGAAATCGAGAAGCGCCTGGAGGATGTCGGGATCGGCGCCGAGACGCGGACCTTCTCACCGGTGTCTTGCCGCGCATAAAGACCGGCCACGATCAGATCGCGGCGATTAAACGTCGCCCCCACTGAACTGGCGCCGAACTTACAGAGCCGATCAAAACAAGGTGCTAGGTTCTTTCCCGTTCAAGCCGCACTGCGCGCCGTGACGCGGCGGGTGCTCGCAGTCACCAGCACAGGAACTGGAATCCCCCAACGTCCTCGACCGCCGTTTTCAAGGAGTGCGCCCAATCAGAAATGGGCGGCGGACTTCACCTATATCTGGAGCGGCGAAGGTTGGACGTATGTTGCCGCGTGGTCGGCTGGTCGATGCGCGCGTCGATGACTGCAGATCTCGTCGCTGAGGCGCTCACGATAGCGCTGTGGCGGCGCGATAAACCCGCGGCGCTGATGCACCATTCGGATCGCGACAGCCAATACACGAGCGATCAATTTCAGCGGCTGATGGCTGAGCACGGCGTCGCCTGCTCGATGAGCCGCGCCGGCAATTGCTGGTACAATGCGGCGACGAAGAGCTTCTTTTCTTCGCTCAAAACCGAGCGAACGGCACGCAAGACCTATCGCACACGCGGACGAAGCCAAAGCCGATGTGGTCGATTACGTCGAGCGATGGTACAATCCACAGCGAAGCCATTAGACGCTGGGCTATCTCAGCCCGATTGCGTTCGAAGAACGGGAGGCGTTAGCTTAGGAAGGCGTCCACGAGACCGGCGGCAGCTCACCCGTGGTGGGCGCCAGCTTAGCAGCCGATTGCGACGTAGAGCCCCACAAAACCGTTGGCCATTCGGGTCGAATGTGCGGCACGCCCCGATCCTAGCGTCGCATGCGATAATGGGTCGGACTCATTCCGACACCGCGCTTGAACATGGTCGAAAATTGGCTGTGACTGCCGAAACCGCAAGCGTTGGCGACCTCCGCCAGCGGGAGCTGCGTTTCGCGCAGCAGAACTTTGGCGTGCTCCAGGCGCCGGTGGATCACAAAGGCGTAGGGCGCAAATCTGGTCGCGCGACGAAATCCCCGACTGAAGTGGAAGGCGCTGACACCCGCCACCGCGGCCAGTTCCGGCAGACCGATGTCCCGCGTAAGATTGGCTTCCACGAATTCGATGACCCGATTGACCCTAAAGGGCGCCAACACATGCGGTGCGAAAGCGCCTATCGAAGGAAGCGTCGAATGCAGCTGCAGCAAACGGCAGACGAAGGTGTGTACCAGACCGTCCCAATATAAGCGCCCGCCGCCCTTGCCGCCGACGACGCTATCCGTCAGGGCGGCAAGCAGCCCCTCCACCAGTGGATCGCGAAAGCCCAACGCGTCCTGCAGCGACACCAGACGGGCGTCGCGGTCGAATTCTGTCGCAATCACGTGGTCGATAAACGACGGACGAAGATAGACGTGCGCAAAATCCACCGGGCCTTGGGTGCGCCAACTGAAGGCCGCGCCAGCGGGGGTGACGCTGTAAGCGCGTTCGGCGATGTCGTTGTAGCGTTCGCCGCCTTCTCCCTTGCGGTGGATCAGTTTTGGGCCGCCGAGGTGCGAAGTTATGTAATGATGATCTAGCGGCGGCTGCTCAATTACAGGACAAACGCCGCGCCAGCGCCGCACGAGAATCGGAACGGATGAAGCGAGGCCCTCGCTTGAGAGCGGCGCCCCTGAGAGTGTGTCGCCGAATTGTAGCGGCGTGAGGGTCACCGCTGAAATTGTCATTGAACTTCCCGGAAGCGGTTGCGCAGCGGGCCTCCCCAGGTGTCCGAGGCGCTGCGAAAAGCGCGTATTTCTGCTTTCTTGCGCCCATTTGCCGAAAGTTTCTCAAATGCTTTTGCTTGCATGACCTGAGAGGAACGCGCTGTGCCGGCTTCTGTTGCACCTTTGAGCGCGCGAGCCGCGACCTCGTCGGCCGGCCCGTGATGGAGACGCAAAAATGGATCGCCGTGTTGTCTTGACCCTGTTGCTGAGCACTGCCGCCGCGAGCGCTTGCGGACCCACGAATTCCACGGAGTCACCCGGCTTGACTGGAAATAGCGCCGGGGCCGCCGTCGCAGAGGCGCGGGCGCTGCTGGCCAAAAGAGCACAGCAATCGGGCCGGGCGGCATACACGCCCGCCTCGGGCGTGCGGTTCACAGCTCGCGACAATGTGTTTCTCAAGAGTGCATTGGCGGTGGATTTCACCTACCGGGCCGCGACCGCGACTTTGCCGCTGTTCGAGGGCGTCTCGCCGCGGGGAACGCCGTCCCATTACATCATCACCGAAGCGTCGGACGCCGCGGTCGCGGAAGCCATGGGCGTCAATTTCGCGCCCAAGATGCGCAACGCCGCGGGGTCCCCCGGCGCGCAGGCGGTCACGCTCGCAGACGGGACGATGCGGTTTCGCGGCGACGTCGATTTCGCGCCCGTGTATCAAGTCACCCCCGGACCCGCGCCAACCTATTTCCCGCCGGCTTCGTTCCGGCCCGGGGCAGTGGGCGATGCGGAATGGTCGTCGATGGCCGTGCTGCCAAGCGGCGTCGTGCTCAACGTGCAAATGGTCGCGAATGCGAGTGGCCGGCATGACCGCGCCATGGCGCTAGATATGCAGCGGCGCACCGTTACGATGTCGCTGCTCGATGGCTTCCACAACGGCAAGCAATATTATTATCACCTCGTCACCGACGTGTCGGCCGATCTGCCGGCGGTGTTGGAAAAGGGCGTCTTCACCCCCCGCCTGGAGGCGCTTGGCGGCTTCGGGATGTCGATGGCGGACGATTCCTCGACACTGCTCGGTTTCTCGCCGGTGCTGAACGGCAAGACAGTCATGGGGTCGGGTGACGACCAGGGGTTCTCGACTTCGCTGCACAATGGCGGCATCGACCCGATCAATGTTTTCCCGATCCCGCCTTCGAACAACGACACCTCGCAGCGCAACAATTACAGCCCGCTTTGGGATGCGCATGTCAGCATGTGGACACCGCAAGCGGTTTCGGCGGGGCGCGTCCGCCGCATCACCTCGCTGCGCGATTTGGAGGGTCTCGTGCGCGACGGCCACGTCACAAGCGCCATGATCAACCCGCCGGGACCGGGCAATCCGTACGTCGCCGGACTGCGCTCCACCAAGGCGATCATCAATTGCCCAGTGATCGCCCAACCCGATCTGCCGCCGCAATAGCGACCTTACGAACGTTACGACGGAGCCGGCTAGAACTCCTGAAAGTCCCGGCCGGCTTCGAAACGCTTGGTGCAACGCGCCGCTGCGCGCGCGTTCGGCGCATCGATTGCCATGCCAGGCGCCGTCTCACCTGCGTGGGAACGCGACGCGCCCGCGCGCGTCCAACTATTGCGTCAGATTTCACGCGTGTGATGTCTCGCAGCTGGCGCGTTGAGGGAAACTGTAAATCCGCAATGCTCGTTTTGTTGGTATTTCTGGGCGCTGCCGGCATCGCCTTTTTGGAGGCGTCGCGGTGCGCGTACCGGAGCGACGGCGAATGGCGCGACGAATTGCAGGCGAGTCTGATCCTCGGCGTCGCGGCGGCGCTCATTGAAATGTTCATAGCGCGCTCTGGAGCGCCGAATGAGCCGTCAAGTGCAGGTTTCGTTCTGGTCGCCGGCGTGTTCCTGCTGGACGATCTTCTTTATTACGCCTCCCACCGCGCCGCGCACAGAATTGGCGTTTTCTGGGCCTCGCACTCGGTGCACCATTCCAGCCTTCACTTCGATTTCTTCACGGGTTTGCGGCAACCGCCAACCTGGCTGATGACGCCCGCGGCGGCAGCGCCGCTTTTTCTCATTGCGGCAGGCGCTCCCGTTTGGGTGGTCGCGGCGTCCGGCGGGTTACGGGCTTTGCATCATTTCTTGCTGCACACCGAACGCGTGCGGCGGCTGCCGGCTTGGGTCGAACTCGTCTTCAACACGCCGTCGCACCATCGCGTGCATCATTCCAGCGAGGACGGCCTGATCGACAAAAACTTCTGCGCCGTTCTGATTGTTTGGGACCGCATCTTCGGGACATTCGCGCCGGAGCCGGCCGGGGGCGTGTCGAAATACGGCGTGCTAGACGCCGCGTCCGAAGGGAGCGTCTTGAGCATTGTAGTCCATCCGTGGCGACGCTTGGTCCAGCGCGCCACCCGCGCACGGACCGGCGCCGGAAAATTCGCGGCACTCTTCGCGCCTCCGGGCCGATTGAGCGGTTGAGGATGAGCGGAAGTGTACGACTCCCGCGGTCGGCGAGTTCAGCCCGGACGCGTCGAGTTCCTGATTCGGAATTCTGCGGACACCAACGCAGTGCGGCCGCGGGTCATCACGCCCGCGGCTGCGCTCCGTCCATTAGCCCACTCTCGCCGCGGCCACGTCGGGATCACCCTGGTTGCCGCGCGGACGCTGGAAGGCCAGGCGTTGCATGTACGGGTCGGCCTGCCCCGTGGTCGTGAACGTGCGGATCGCAGCAGCATAATAGGTCCGCGCCTGCTCGACGGTGCGGCGGCCTTCTACAATGTCATACGCCAAATTGAGCGCGAGAAAATTCGCGCCTTCTTTATCGCATCGCGCCGAAATCCAGCCCTGTGTGCGCCGGACATGCACGCTGCCATCGTACGCCGCCAATTCATCGAACATCGCCGCCGGGACGCGGTAAGCAATTGCTTGCTCCATGACGTCGGGATGTCGCGCGGGGAATAGGTGCTCGGTCTCGACGTTGTCGATGCGCGTCCACGCCCATGGTCCGTTGTTGCGCCACATGAGCATTGACGCCGTTGCTTCCTGCGGCGGTCCATATTTCTGCATCATATCAGCCGCAGCCATACGCGAAGCTTCCGGCCAGCTCGCGATCATTGATGTCACGCTCGCCTGCGTCAGTGTCAGATGATTCATCGCTGGCGCCACAACCGTGCGACTCTGCGCGCCGGACTGCGAATTCGCACTCGAGCCGGAATCCATGTTCGCACAGGCGCCGACTGATAGCGCCAAGGCGAGCGCGCCGATGGGCATTCGATAGATGTAGGAGCGCATTGATTACTCCATGAGCGCGGCGAACGCGCCGCACCATGTCTGTAGGGGCTTTGCGGAATCGCGCCCCTGACGGCCAAGCCGCCAAGGGCCGGCGCCGTTCCAGTGCGATTCGGTTCCCTCGCGAGGAACAAGCAACTTTGCTAAAGTCTCGCACGAACCGTTCAGGACGAGCGCGCACGCGCCGGGCGTCGCATCCCCGCATCATAAGTGGTGCATCGGCGAGTGTCCGATTCCGATGCCGTGGACGGCTCTCCACCCCACCGGCAGCATAGGCTTCCGGTTCGAACTGGAGAAGAGCCATGGATGAGGTTGTCACGATCGTTTTGGATATTGCGAAGTCGGTGTTTCAGCTCCACGGCGTGGATGCCCAGGGCGCTGTCATGTTGCGCAAGCGGCTGACGCGAGCTCGGATGCGAGCGTTCTTCGAGAAGTTGCCGCCGTGTCTCATCGGCATGGAAGCGTGTGGCTCCTCACACTATTGGGGGCGAGAGCTGCGCGCGCTTGGCCACGACGTGCGCTTGATTCATCCCACCTACGTCAAGCCTTATGTCAAACGCCAGAAGAACGACGCCGCCGACGCCGAAGCGATCTGCGAAGCTGTAAGTCGCGCCAATATGCGCTTCGTGGAAATTAACTCGCCCGAGCAGCAAGCCATCATGATCGCGCACCGCACGCGCTCGATTCTGACCCGGCAGCGCACCCATTGTCCAACGCAATCCGCGTGCACATGGCGGCGTTCGGCTTGGTCGCGCCGCAGGGGCGCATCGGATTGGAGTTGCTCGCCGCCATCATCGCCGATGCCAACGATGGCCGCCTCCCTCTTCAGGCGCGGGCATCCTTGCAGATTTGACTGCGCAGCTCCGGCTCGTGAACGAGCAGCTCCTGGACTCAGATCGTCACATCGTCGCAAGCGCGCGCGGCACTGAGGTCCGCAGGCGATTGATGGGTATTCAAAGGGCTCTATCCTATGGTAAGCGACATCGAAGTTGACCGGTAGCGATATTGCCGCCGCACAGCGTGCTGGACCACACGAACGTGTCGGCTTCGAAGACATTGAAGCTGCCGCCATCTAGAACGTCGGCGCCCAGGCCCCCGTCGAGCCGGTCGTCGTTGGCCCCGCCGAAAAGCATATCGTCGCCGTCGTCACCGTTGAAGCCGCGGAGACACTCTCCTAGGCGCGGCTGAACCTGCACAGTAAGCCGGTGGTGTTCCTTTCCGAGGACGATTTCTGGGCGCCGTTCTTCAACCTCATCCAACACACGGTGGAGGCCAATCTGACCACGGCGAGCTTTGTCGAGTCCGTGGTGGACACCAGCCCCATTGAGGATTGCTTCGCCGCGCTGGAATCCCACGTCCAGGCATGAAACCGGACAAGCCCGCCATCCGTAACCAGGGTATGACAATCTCACGCCGCACCTTCTTACTCACCGCCGCAGCGGCGCCCATGGCCGCTTGCGCCGCGGTGGCGCAGCAAATCCCAACCGCCGCCAACGAAGCGCGCTACGCCAACGATCCAGTCCGCCGGCTCACCGAGGCGCAATGGCGCGCGCGACTTGAACTGCCGGCATTCCGCGTGCTGCGCCAGGAAGCAACCGAGCGCGCCGGCACGAGCCCGCTCGACAACGAGCATAGGCGCGGCACGTTCGTTTGCGCCGGATGCGAGCTTGAGCTATTCCGCTCCGAGTGGAAGTTCAATTCCGGCACCGGCTGGCCGAGTTTCTTCCGCGTGTCCGAGGCGAACATAGGTACGAAGGAGGACGT
>JACMMP010000004.1 GCA_014378995.1 Hyphomonadaceae bacterium | reverse complement strand
CGGCCAGGCCGGAAAAGAGCGCCATCAGCGCCGGCAGCAACACGGCGCCCGCGAGCGCTCCCATCTCAGCCAGCGAGAGCGCCGAGAGGCCAGCGCGGCCGAGCAGCGCCACCGCCACCGCGAAAGAGCCGACCACCCAAAGCGCGGCGACGCCGATGGCCAATTTGCCAGCCAGCGCGCCAGGTTCGCGCTCGCGCGCAGAGTGCGAAGTGTTCGTCATCAATCAGTCCCGCCGAAAACATAGCGCACGCAGCAAAGCGCGTTAACCGCTCAACGGAAACGTGGAAAGTGCGGCCATTTCAAGAGCGCAGCGCATCGAAGGCGCAATATGGATGACGTTTCAGCGATCCTGCGGCGCTTCGCACGCCTCGTTGGCGCAACGCTCCGCGTTATTGACGCGCTGCTCCACAGTGACGCCGACCCAAGCAAGGGCCATCGCCAGCAAGAAATTACGGATCGCCACCAGAACCGACAGCATCGCCCTCTACCTCAATGCAACGGGCTTTTTGTGCGCTTATCCGGTCCGCGCCACAAGCCGCTCCGATTGTAATATCGGCAATTAGCGAAACCTTTATTACGCTCACTGCGAGGCTTGACGCCACTGGCAGGGGCGCTAAGTACCGTGCGATGTTACAACATAACAGCGCGAGAGCCGGCAAGAGGGCGCATGTGGCCCACGCGGCGGTGGTCGGCTTGCACGCGCTGTGCTGCGGGTTGCCGGCGCTGGCCATGCTTGCGGCGGCGATTTCAGGCGCGACCTCCGGGGCGGCGTTGTTCTCGGATGCGATCCAGCCCTTCCATGACTTTCTGCACGTCTATGAGGTCTGGATCCTCGTCGTATCGGCGCTTCTAGTGGTTTCCGGCGGCGTGTTGGAAGCCCTGTCGCGCCGAGGCGGACACAAGCCGGGATTCCCATGGCTGTTTGCGTTCTCGGTAGGCTGCTTCATCGCCAATGTGGCCATTATCGTGGCCCACCGGGTTTCTTAAGCTACCGTTTTGGTTTGAGAATTTGAAGCGCCAGGGCGCGGAAACGGCGCGCCCCTTCGCCGGAGCCGCCATCGCCCCAAAGCGCCCGGCGTAAAGCGAAGCCTTCAAGCGCCGCCATCAGCGCCTGCGCCGCGTCCTCCGGAGGAAGGGCGGGATAAGCGGCGCCGGCGGCTTGGGCGCGCTCGATGGCGGCGGCGATGCGGCCGACCGCGACACGGTCCCGCGCTTGAAGCGCTGCCGCTAGGAGCGGATCGCGCGCCGCCTCGGCCCAGATATCCGACAGCAGCGCCCCATCCGCCTCCCGGTCAAACGCCTCGAAGAAAGCGTGCGCAAGTGCCGCCAATCCCTCGATCAGGCCTTCCGCGCCGCCTAGCCGTTCCAGCGCCGCCTCGGCGTCCGCCCGCGCCTCGATCGCAATGGCGGCCACGATGTCGGCCTTGGAGCCGAAGTAGCGGTAGAGTGCGCCGGGGCTGATCCGAGCTTCGGCGCAAATCTCCTCGATTGTTGTCTGGCGGAAGCCGCGCTCGCGGAAACAGGCCCGCGCCGCCTCGAGGATCTGCCCTCGGCGTCGTTCGGGCAGGGCGGGATCAGCGTGTCTCGGCATCGAATCGACCGTGAGCATAGCGCGGCCGGCCTCATGGTTTAGCCAATCTTCACGCCCTGCTGGCAGCGTCGCCCCAAAGTTTGCTCGGCGGAGACCGCTCGCCCATGCCTCAAAAGCCGCCCGCAGCGCTTGCCAGCGCCGCGGAAACCCGCCGCCGGGAAATGCCGGCCTCGATCGCCCTGGTCATCCTGACTGGAGGGCTTGCCGCCGCCATCACCGATGGATCGGGCGCGGTGGGCTGGGCCGCGATCATGTCGCTGCTGCTGATCTTCGACACCGAACTCTATCGCCGGCTCGACGCCGCCGACGCTCGGCTCAATCACCGCACGCTGGCTGGATTGTCGGCCTGGGCGTTCGCGAGTTCGGCGTTCTACGCCGTGCTGCCGGTTTCGCTCTGGCTGCACGGCGAAGCGGCCGGCGCCGCGGCGGCCATGGTGCTCTGGGTTGCCGGCGTTGTGCGCCATCTTAGTCCCGGCGCATCTGGCGCATGGCCGGTTGCGCTCGCGGGCGCTGCGCCGCCGGCGCTCTCCATACTCATTGCGCCGCTTGCGCTTGCCTCAATGTCCGCGCAGGCCGATTGGGATTTAGCGCTCATCGCCGCGGTCGGCGGCGGCGCGCTGATGATTTACGTCACCCAGGCGCGTGTCAGCGCGGGCGAAGCGGAGCGCGCGCTGCGTGAAGGCGTCCGCACCGACAGCGCACAGCAGACGTTGGCCAAGCTCATCTTCGAACACGACGCACTTGCCGCCGTGTTGGTGGACGATGCGGGCGATGTTGTCGCCATGAGCAAGAACATGAGCGTCGGGCTGGGCGTCGAGGGCGCCGTGGGCCGCAAGCTCGAAGACTTGATCAACTGGTCCCCGGAACGTTGGCGCGACGGCTTTGCGCGCGCGCTGCGCGGCGAGCATGTGCGCCATGACGAGGACGAAGCGCAGACGAGCGACGGCGTGCGCTACTTCTCTTGGCAGGCGTTGCCGTGGCGCGACGACAATGGCGATATTTGCGGCGTGCTGGCGCATGCGCGCGACATCACTTTGTTGGTGCAGGCGCGGGCGGCTGCTGCATCCGGCGAGCAGCGGCTCAAGGTTGCGTTGGAGGCGAGCCGCGGCGTAGTGTGGGAGGTTGACTATAAGAGTCGCGCGATCTCCTGGCACGGCGATCCGGCGCCAGTCTTTGGCGAGTCGTTCACGTTCGAGCAGTTCAACTTGAACCAGGTGCCGTTCGTGCACGAAGACGATTACGACTGGATGAGCCAGTACTTCCACGCCATCGCGCGCGGCGAGGATGGCACGATCGAACATCGCGTGATCAAGCGCGATGGCTCGGTAGGTTGGGCGCAATGCTGGGCCAAGCGCGTATTGGGCCGAGGCGACGCAGTGCGTAAGCTCATCATGCTGTCGAAGGACATCACTGAACGCAAACGCCAGGAAGCGGCGTTCATCGCCGCAATGCAGCGGGCCGAAGAGGCGCTCGCGGGCAAGCGGGCGCTCTATGGGGACAATGTCGCCGCCGTCGAAGCGATTGACGAGGGCGCGGTAAATCTCGCCGAGATGCACGAGCGGCTCGATCGCATCATCGCCGAGATGGACGTGCGCGATTCCATGCTTGCCGAGACGGTGGCGTCGCTGCGTGCGGCGCGTGAAGCGGCCGAAGCGGCGAGCGTGTCGAAGTCGCAATTCCTGGCTTCCATGAGCCATGAGCTGAGGACGCCGCTCAACGCCATTATCGGTTATTCGGAGATTCTCAAGGAGGAAGCTGAGGCCGACGACCGCGCAACCGATGTTGCGGACATCGACCGCGTGCTTACCGCCGCGCGCCAGCTCTTGCATCTCATCAACGACATCCTCGATCTGTCGAAGATCGAAGCGGGGCGCATGGATGTCGCGGCCGCCGAATTCGATATTGGCCAGCTGATCGGCGAAGCGGCGGCGATCGTGCAGCCGGCCTTCGAAAAGAACGCCAATGCAGTGAGGTTCGAATTCGGCCGCGAACTCGGCATTGCCTCCACCGACTGCTTCAAGCTCAACCAATGCCTCCTCAATCTGTTGGCCAACGCCGCGAAGTTCACGCGCGAAGGCGAGATCGTGGTGCGCGCCAAGCGCGACCGCGCCGCGGGCGGGGACTGGATCGAGATCGCCGTTAGCGACAACGGCATCGGCATGACAGCCGAGCAATTGCAGCGGCTGTTCAACGCATTCGTGCAGGCGGACGCCTCGACCGCGCAAACATATGGCGGCACCGGGCTCGGGCTCGCCATCACGCGCAAAACCATGCAATTGCTCGGCGGCGACGTGACGGCGGCGAGCAAGCCCGGCGAGGGATCGACGTTCACATTGCGCTTTCCCGCGCACTTGCCCGCGCCTGCGGCGGCGCCTGCACGCATCGAAGGCGATGCGGTCGCGGGCGCCGGCGACCAGCGTATCGTGCTCATCATCGACGACGAGGAGAGCGCGCGCGATCTCGCGGCCCGTTCGCTGGTGCGTCTTGGCTTTGCTGTGCGCGGCGCCGAGACGGGCAGGGAAGGCTTGCGCCTGGCGATGGAGCTAAAACCGAGCCTTATCGTGCTTGATATAAATCTGCCGGATATCAGCGGCTGGGACGTCATTGCCGGGCTTGGCGCTTCGGCGGAGATGGCCCGCACGCCGGTGATTGTCCATTCGGTGGACGACGACCGCCAGCGCGCGCTTGAACTCGGCGCGTGCGACTTGCTGGTCAAACCGGCGGATCGCGATGTTCTGGCGGCGGCTGCGCTGCGCTTTGCGCGCTCACCAGAGACCACCGTGCCGGCGGCGCCGGTTCTGACGACAATAGTGAAAACTGCATAAGAGGCGGGCCATGCGAATCCTGATTGCCGAAGACCATCCTGATAATCGCGAAATGCTGACACGGCGGCTTGAGCGCCGCGGCTATGAAGTGCACGTCGCCGAAAACGGCGCCGAGGCCGTTGAGAAGGCCAAGCAATGCGCGCCGGATCTCATCTTGATGGACATCTCGATGCCCGTCATGTCCGGGATCGAGGCGACCAAGCTGCTGCGTCAGACGCCGGAAGTGAACAAAGTAAGGATCGTGGCGCTCACCGCGCACGCAATGGAAAGTGCGCGCCGCGAGTGCATGGAGGCGGGCTGCGATGACTTCGCCACCAAGCCCGTGGATTTCGCCGGCCTCGTCGCGCTGATCGAAAAATACGCGGGCTCGGTAAACGCGCGTCAAGGTTAACTCGGGTTATTTCTGTAAAATCGTCCTTTCCGCCCCCGGAATTAGCGTGGCTTCAACTACCCCATCGTAAATTCGATAGCTGGTATGGGGTAACAAGGGGCCAGGGGAGCAAATGTCCTCGGCGCAAGGCGAAGACGGCGTGCCCACCTTGGTGCGCCTTGGTCGTATTCTGCTGGTCGATGACCAGGCGCAGAATCGCGACATGCTGGGCCGGCGCCTTGAGCGTCGCGGCTACGAAGTCGTGCTGCGCGAAAGCGCTGTGGGCATCGAGGACGTTATTGAAGCCCAGAACATCGAACTTGTCCTGCTCGACTGGATGATGCCCGAACGGTCAGGCGCCGATGCGCTGGCCGGCGTCCGCGCCCGGTTTGACGCCGAGCACGTGCCGGTGATCGTCGTCACTGCGCTCGATGACGGCGACATCGTCTCCAAGGCGCTCGAAGGCGGCGCCAATGACTACATCACCAAGCCGATCGATCTGCGCGTGCTTACGGCGCGTGTGAAAGCCCAACTCGATCGCCGCCAGGCCGTGCTTGAGCTCGATGCTATCCGCGACAGCCTCGAGCGCACGGTGCAAGAGCGCACCCAAGATCTTATGACCGCCAACGAAACGCTCTCGGCGGAGATCGGTGAACGCCAAGCCGCCGAAGCGCGCGCGCAGTCTTTGGCGCGGCACGATCCGCTCACGGGGCTGGCCAACCGGCGTCATTTTCTTGAAGAGCTCGAACGGCGCCTAGCTCTCGTCGGCAATGAGCGCAACGCGTTTGCGCTGATGTTCGTCGATCTCGATCGGTTCAAGCCGATCAACGATGTGCACGGCCACGCCATCGGCGACCAATTGCTGCAAGTAATCGCAACGCGCCTCAAGGGCTGCATTCGCGACGACAGCTTCGCTTGCCGCCTTGGCGGCGATGAGTTCGCCATTCTGGTCGAGGGGCCGGACGGCCGTGACGGCGTTGCGGCCGCGGCGCGCCGCATCCTGCATGAGCTTGCAGCGCCCATCCTGGTCAATGGCCTCAAGCTTACCGTCGGCGCCTCCATCGGCGTGGCGCTTTGCCCGGAAGACGGCCGCAACGCCGCCGACCTGCTGCAGCGCGGGGACGCCGCCATGTTGCGGGCCAAAGAGGAGCGGAGCGCGTTCAAGTTCTTCGATTCTTCAATCGACGAAGAGCTGAAGTCGAAAGCCGCGCTCGAAACCGAATTGCGCACCGCGATCCCCAACGGGGACATTGTTCCTTACTTTCAGCCTGTGGTGCGGCTCGACACCTACGAGCTTGCCGGCTTTGAAGTTCTGGCGCGCTGGCCGCATCTCGAGCGCGGCATGATCTCGCCGGTGGAATTTATTCCCGTGGCGGAAGACGCCGGTCTCGTCGATGCGATGTTCTGGGCGTTGCTGGCGCAAGCCTGCCGCAAGGCGCTCGATGCGCCGGGTGAATTCGTGCTCGCGGTCAACATCTCGCCGAGCCAGATTCGCGACCAGTGGTTCCCGGAGAAAGTGCTGCGGACACTGCGCGAGACTGGCTTTCCCGCTCAACGCCTTGAGATCGAAGTGACGGAAAGCGCGATGATAGGCGACGTCGCGCGCGCGAAGTCGGCGCTGCTTTCGCTCAAGAACCAGGGCGTGCAGATCGCGCTCGACGATTTCGGCACCGGCTATTCGTCACTGTTTTTGTTGCGTGAGCTGCCGATCGACAAGCTGAAGATCGACCAATCTTTCGTCGCGCGCATACTGACCGATCGCGAGAACGCGACCATCGTCGGCGCGCTTGTCGGTCTTGGCAAAGCGCTCGGACTCAAAGTGACTGCCGAAGGCGTGGAAGACGAAGCGACCGCGGAGGCGCTGCGCGCCATGGGCTGCGAATTTGCACAAGGCTATCTCTACGGCCACGCTGCGGAGCTGCCGAGTTACATGCCTCCAGGCATGAAGGCGCAAATGCTTCAGGCTGCGGCGCGGTAAGCGAACCACACGTTCGGCTCGACATAACGCCCGACGCCGCGATCGAGATCGACGCTGACCGGGACGAGGCCGCCTTCAACCGCATACTCGCCGCTTTGTTCGAACGCGCGGCCTGTCCACATTTCCCAAAATCCAACAGGTTCTTCGACCACCATCGAGCGCATGGCAGGCTTGATCAGCGTGCCGCCGGCAGCGGCGTGGCTGCGTAGCCAAGGATCGAACAGGCGGCCCTTGTCGTCAGCCCAGCCAATGTACTCGTCGATGGAAATGAAAGGGTGGCGGTGTTTCTCGGACGGGCGTACTGGCGCGATGACGCCATCGAGGCCCTTGCGCTGGGCCAAGATGCGAAATTCTTCGATTAAACGCCGCGCGACGCCCTTGCCGCGGTGAATGTTCGGCACCGAGATGGCGAGCGCGCCAAGCGCATTGCGCCGCTTGCCGTTATTGTTGGCCGCGGTCTCCACGATCCAGTCCCAGCCCTCAGACGGCAATTTGTCGAAGTCGCAGGCTAGCGGCACGCAATTGCCTACCGCGACCGGATAGCCCGTGGCTTCGTCCACCAGGCACAGTTGGCAGTCCGCATACTGGTCAAGCAATTCTTGGTAGAACGCGAAATGCGAGCGGGTGAAGTTTAGAAACCCAAGCGCGCTCCATGCCGCTTGCTCGATCGCCATGGCCGCTTTGCGCAGTTCAGGGCTATCGGCGCGCGTTTTCACCACGAACCGCATCATGTTCCCCAGCTCTTGTTAACCAATATTGCGCCCGTGCCGGCGATTACCCAGCAATGCTGTCCCCAGACGCGTTTCCCTAATAAAGCGTAAAGTTCCCCAATGCAAGACAAAACTTTTATTTACCAATATTAACAGGCTTGTGAGCTCGGTAGGGACGGGCAATTGGATTGTGGTTACCAGAGTATTCCTTCGCTGAATCGCAGACAATACCCGTTTACGTAACAGTATATTTGTACAACGCGGAGCATTGTAGGCGGAAGTGCGATGTGCACGTAGTATTCGTGGCTTGTTAACGATGACTAGCGGCATTTTGAGAGTTGATCATTACAAGAGCGATCTCAGCCGTCTGACGGCGATGATCGGCGCCGCGCTCGTGGTCTTCGGCGCGCTGCTGCTCGTGATCGTCGCCTATGCGGGCTGGTCGGCGAACGGCGCCGCGGTCGTGCGCGAACGCCAGCTGGTCGAAAACGCGCTCGATCGCAGCGTCAGTTCGGTGCTGGACCAACAAAAGGCCATCGCTTGGTGGGACGATGCAGTCGCGCACGCGCAGTCGCGGCCGGTCTCGACAGAGTGGCTTGAGACCAATGTCGGAATCTATTTTTTCGAGACTTATGGACACGATGAAATCATCATCGTCGATGGCCAGAACCGCCCGGTCTACGCCAACGTCGAAGGGGCGCTCGCAGACCCTGCAGCGGCCTACGCAGCCCGCGAGGGGGTGCTGGACCAGATTGTGGCCGAGGCGCGCGGAGGGGCGGATGGTCATCTCCGCAGCCGCGACCAGGCCTTCGTAGATAGCCAGAGTAATTACAGCGCGCTGCTCGGCGCGAGCTTCGGCAAGTGGGCCGGGCACATCATGAGCGTGGATGGCGAGCCCGCCGTGGTCGCCGCAATCTCCATCGTGCCCAACCTCGATCCGAACTTGCTGCAGGGTGAGCCGCACTTGCTGCTGAGCGTGGTGCGGATCGATGAGGGCTTCATGGCTCAAGTCGGCAGCTCGCTGCTGATCGCCGATCTCTCGCTTTCAGCTGAGCCCGATCCTTCGAATTCCGTTCTGTCTGAAGCGTTCGTGGCCGATGACGGCGCCCCGGTCGGCTATCTCACCTGGACGCCGAAGCAGCCGGGCCAGACTCTGCTGATGTTCGTGTTGCCGATGGTGGCGCTGGGCGTGTTTGGCGCAGGGCTGCTGACCTGGCTCATGATCGGCCGTTTGAAGCGCGCCTCAAGCGATCTGGCCGATCGTGAAGTGGAGTCCCGCCACCAAGCTCTGCACGATTCTCTGTCCGGTCTGCCGAACCGCCACCATTTCGTTGAGCGCTTGCAAGAGTGCTTGGACGGCCTGGTGCAGTCGCGCAACAACGGGCGCGTGGTCGTCGCGTATATCGACGTCGATCGCTTCAAGGACGTGAACGACACAATGGGGCACGCCGCCGGCGATGCGCTTATCATGGCCGTCGCCCGGCGGCTGCAGACGCACGTCACCGCGCAGGATTTCCTCTCCCGCTTCGGCGGCGACGAATTTGCCGTGATGCGCACCTCGAACAGCCCAGCGGCGGCCGCCGAACTGGCCGAGCGCCTGCGCGGGGCCTTTGAAGAGAGCTTTGACGTCTACGGTCAGCACGTGCGTATGACCGCCTCGATCGGCCTCGCCCAAGCGCCTGACCACGGCGTCTCGCCGCAGGAATTGATGCGTCACGCCGATATCGCGCTCTACCAGGGCAAGAATAACGGCCGCGATCGCGCGATGTTGTTTTCGGCTGAGATGGCCGCAGAAGTTGAGCAGCGCCGCGAAATCGAGGTCGATCTGCACACCGCTTTGACCGCCGGCGAACTCAATTTATTTTATCAGCCGGTGATCTCCTGCGCCCGCGGCGCGGTCACTGGTCTTGAAGCGCTGCTGCGTTGGAAGCACCCCACGAAGGGCGACATCTCGCCGGCCATCTTCGTGCCGATCGCGGAGGAGGCGGGGCTGATGCCGGCGCTCGGCGCGTTCGTGCTGGAGCGCGCGTTCCAAGAAGCTAGACGCTGGCCTGACCTGGATGTCGCCATCAATCTCTCGCCGGTGCAGTTCCGGCACGTGGACTTGGTCGAGTTGCTTGAGCAGTTGTTGGCGAAATACGGTATCGATCCGTCCCGCATCATCCTCGAAGTCACCGAGGGCGTGTTGATGGAATCGACCGACCGCAATCGGCAGATTCTGGAGACGGTGCGCGGGCTTGGCTTCAAGATCGCGCTCGACGATTTCGGCACCGGCTACTCGTCGCTGCGTTATCTGTGTGATTTCCGCTTCGACAAGATCAAGATCGACCGCGCGTTTGTCACCGGCATCCATGAGCGCAAGCGCGCCATGACCATCATCCAATCGGTTGTCACGCTCGGCCGGGGCTTGGGTATGGATATTGTCGCCGAAGGCGTGGAGACGGAAGCGGAAGCCTCGGTCATGCGCCTCGTTGGCGTGACCGAACTGCAAGGCTTCTTCTTCTCGCAGGCCGTGCCGGCGGACCGGATCGACGCCTTGGTCCAACAGCTGTCGCAGAGCATCGCTTCGTCCGAGCGGCCAGGCGCAGTCGGCGATCTTCGCGCGCAACGCCGCACCTGATCCGGCGCGCCAATTGGTGCGCCTCGGAAACGGCTTTTTCGCCTCACAGGAACGTATGTGCGGGCGCCGGCTGGCCCGCGCTTCCACACCGGCGCCAGCCAGTCCGCCCATGCGTCCCACACTGGACAAAATTCGGCAAAGTCGGCATGCCAGCCCAAAGCGCCGCCCGTAAGCGGGGGCGAGTGCGGGTGAGGTAAGGGGCCCCTCCGAGCGCCGGCCGAGGCTGGACGCCGGCGGTCGGCCTTGGCGCTTAGGCGCTCCATCCCGCTGTGGTGAAGGGGACGGAGCCGGCATGCGCATCAACAAAATTCAGCTCGCAGGTTTGGTAGTGATGCTTGCGGGCGTCACGGCGACAGGCGCAAGTGCTGAAGACGTCACGATCTCGACGGCGACTACAACGCCGCTGACGACATCCGATCCCAACCCGACTGCAGCGCCGGTCGAAGCGGGCGACATTACAGTCGCAGCTGGCGGGTCGATCGCCGTGACGGCGGGCCAGGCGGCGATCACCGTCAACACCAGCAACGATGTCAGTGTCGCCGGCGCCATCAATTCGAACGACGTCAACAACACGACCGGCATTCTGCTGCAGCCCGGCAACGCCGGAACCATCACCAACACTGGCAACCTCTCTCTACTCGAGAGCTACGTTCTGGCTGATGCTAACGCTGACGGCGACCTCGACGGCGCCTACGCTACGGGGACCAATCGCCACGGCATCTTCCTGAACGCGGGCGGCACGTTTACCGGCGACATCACCAACAGCGGCAACATTACCATCGAGGGAAATTCCTCCAGTGTCGTGACGCTCAATTCGCTGTTGGACGGCGACCTTACCCTCTCGGGCAATCTGGGCGTCACTGGCGACGACTCAACTGCGATCGCGATCAATGAAGGCGTCACCGGCGACGTCACAATCCGCGGCAGCGTTCTCGCGCGCGGTGAAAATGCGCAGGGCTTGGTCGTCAATGATACGATCGGCGGGGGCCTGAATATTCGCGGCGCTTGGACTGTCACCGGCTATCACAGCATCACGCGGCCAGCCGATATCAGCAATCTCGACGCCGACGACACGCTGCTCAGCGGTGCGGCCATTGCTGTGCGCGCGGACGTCGTTGGCGGCATAACCATCGAAGGCGTCGGCGTTGAAGACGACGAGGACGACGACGGCGACGGGGTGACCGAATCCACTGGAGATCCAGACGACGACGCCGCTGCCGCTATTAGCTCGTACGGCCCCGGGGCTGCGTTGCTGATCCAGGCCAATGGCGCCAACGTCAACATCGGCGCGGGCTCGACGGGCTTCGGCTTGCATGTGCAGGGCGGCTTGACGGGGGTAGGTGTATACGACGGCGTCAATGCTACGGCTCTGCACATCGAAGGGGTCGGCGGATCGACGGTCACGATCGCCGACGGCATCGCGATCGATGGGACCGTCCAGGCGGGGGCCACTAACGCGAACGCCACCGGCATTTATATCGGCGCCGATGCGACGGTCTCCGAGTTGCTGGTGCGCCGCACCATTAGCTCGTTCGTCACATCCGATCTCGCGCAGACCGCCTATGGCGTTGTCATCGACACTGGCGCGATCGTTCCCGAACTTACCAATACCGGGACGATGCGGGCGACTGTTCTTGGCGAAACCGGCGATGCGGTTGTGATCACCGACAATTCTGGCACGCTCGCCACGATCAACAATTCCGGCCTCATCGTCGCCGAACTTTTCGCCACCGATTCCGATCTGACGGATGATATCCCGCCGCCGCCGGTTACGGGCGACGCTATCGCTATCGACCTCTCAACCTCGGTGATCGACGTCACGCTTAACCAGACCGCAGACGTGCCGTTCAACGATGAAGACACCACCGACCAAGATGCGCTCATCCGCCCGGCGACGCGCATTCAGGGCGACATTCTGTTCGGCTCGGGCGCCGACACGGTCAACCTTCTCTCGGGCGAGATTCTGGGCGACATCGCCTTTGGCGCCGGCGCCGACGACATGCTCATCGATAACGACGCCCTGTTCGCCGGTCGTATCGACGACAGCGACGGTCTGCTTTCGATCGACATTCAAGACGGCGTCTTGAACCATCTCGGCGGCACGACCAATCTGACAACGCTGACCGTGAGCGCCGATGGCGTGCTTGGCGTCTCGCTATCGGACGTGCCCGGAGAAACGACATTCCTACACGCCTCCGGAACGGTGACGTTTGCGGTTGGCGCCGAGCTCATCCCGCTGGTGCCGCTGGGCCTGCCGGTTTCGGGCACGCACACCTTCCTCACCGCGGACGGCGGCCTGATCGGCGCGGCGAACGTCATCGGCGTAGTCGATGGCGTGGGCTCGCCGTTCCTTTACAATCTGGACATCGATGTCGTCGGCGGCGATCCGAACTCTCTGGAAGCCACGTACGCCATGAAGACGGCGATTGACCTCGGCTTGACCGCCAATCAGACGGCCGCGTTCAACCCGATCATCGACGCGCTGCGGCTGAACGATGGCGCCGCCGCTGCGTTCGCTTCGCTCAGCGGCGAAAACGCCTTCTTCGATGCGTATGCGAACCTGATGCCGAGCTACGCGTCCGCTTCGACCGAACTCGCCGCGACGGCGATCCAGCAGGCGCAGAGCGCGACCACCAACCGGATGTCGCACACGCGCCTGACCGGGCTCGATGAAGTGTCGGTGTGGGTCCAGGAGATTGGCTACGGCGTCAACCGCGAGCCCGCGAACGCCAATGCGCAGGAATTCCGCGGCACCGGCTTTGGTCTGGCGGTCGGTATCGACGGGCCGCTCGACAACGGCTCGCTATTTGGCATCTCGGCGTCGTTCCTTGCTTCCGAAGCGGAAGAGCCGGCGCGGCCGGAGGGCGAGATTTCGTCCTGGTTCGGTCAAGGCAATGCCTATCTCGGCACGGCGATGGGCCCGGTCGACCTCGATTTCGTCGTTGGCGCAGGCGTCGGTCAGATGCGCTCACGCCGCTTCATTCAGATCGGCTCGTCCTTCGAGTCGATGACGGAAGCGGAGTGGTACTCATATGAAGGCCACGGCGCGGCGCGCGCTTCGGTGCCGCTCGCGCTGTCGGATTGGTTCGTGATCACGCCGCAAGCGGCGCTGACTTACGTGTACCTGAACGAGCAGGGCTACACCGAGGAAGGGGGCGGCGCTGCGTTCGACCTCGAAGCCGACAGCTCCGCCTCACAGCGTCTCTGGGGCGATGTCGGCGTTGAGTTTAGCGCGCGCCGCACGCTGCGCGGCGGCGGCTTCATCGCGCCGCGGCTCTATGCCGGCTATCGGGCGAACATGATCGACGAAGGCGCCGAACGCACGTTCCGATTCGTGTCGGGCACCAACTCGTTCACGTTGGAGGACGAAGGGTTGGGCCAGGGTGGCCCGCTGGTCGGCCTCGGCATCGATGCGACCAACGGCTATTCGACCATCTCAATCGGCTACGAAGGTGAGTTCGGCGATCAGGTCGAGCGCCATAGCCTCAACGCGTCGCTGCGCTTCCGCTTCTAAGCCAGGAGGCCCGGCAAAAACACGAACGCGGCGCACTTTCAGGTGCGCCGCGTTTTTGTTTGGGCTTGGTCGTTTACGAGAATGTTGGAACGAGCGCTTCGATTTCGCGGCGCTTGTCTGGGCTGATCTGCTCGACGACCTCCAAAAATCGCGGATGCGACATGCCTGAGCCGAGATAGGTCCAGCGGTTCGCCTGCAGCTGCTGGGTCATGAAGACGTCGCGCTCGCTGTCGCTGAAGCTGCGGCCCGTGGCCCGCTGCAGCGCGTCGAGATCGAACGCCGTCTGCTGCTTCAGCCCCGCATCGAAGAAGCCGCCGAGCGCGATGTAACCGTCAATGCCGGCTTCCACTTCGGCAGGCGAGAGCGCCTCCGCAATCGAGAGCGTCATCAGCGCATCGAGCTGTGCGTGTTGGTGCTCCTCCATCCAATGATGCAGCAACAGGCTCTTGAACTGCGGGTCGAGCGCGTCGTCATCCTTCGCGCTGCCGAGATAATGCGCTTGGCTCATCCATTCGATCTGCAGCGTCAGCAGCGCAACGGACAGCGGCGGCTGCGCCAGCACATGCGCGCTGATGTCTTCCGCAGGGCCGATGACATCGCACTGGACGCCGAAGTTTTCGATGAAGTCCCGGCGGAAGCTGCGGAAGAGATGGATATGCTTGGCCTCCTCGCTGGCGAATTCGAGGAAAGCGCGCGCCTTATAATCGTCGCCCGCGTGCATCGGCTTGATGATGAGCGGGCGCGCGTGAGCAAGCATGAACGGCAGGATGAATTCCTCGACCAAGCCGAACATGGCCAAATAGGCGTGGCCGCGGATGTGGTTGAGCGTGCGTTTCTCGGCCGCGTTGAGGAAGCTTAGCGCTTCGGTGCGGGCGAAAGTCTCGGGCAGAAAAGGGCGCGAGAAGTCGAGCGTTTTGTCGCCGCCGATCAGGTCTTCGACGCGCCATGTGATGCGCTCGGCGCGCTGCAGGCAATCTTTGAACGAATATTGGTATGTCATTGCACGTCTCCGGGGAGGCTGGGGGAGGATGGATGGGCGTCGCGAGACGCCAGCTGGTTCACAGCCGCGTCTAACCTCTTGACCGCAGCGCCCTGGAAGCGGCGAATGCCGCCATGGATGCGCTGTCGGATGTCTTGCGGGTGGTCGGCCTGACGGGCGGCGTCTTCATCGACGCCGAGCTGACCGACCCGTGGCTGGTTTCGGGCAACGTCGATCCAGACCATTGCAAACCGTTTATGCCGGTCCCGTCGCACGTCGTGGCGTTTCACTACGCCATCGAAGGCGGCTTCCACGTGCGTCTGGAAAGCGGCGAGAGCGCTCATGTGCAAGCCGGCGAAGTCGTGCTTTTGCCGCGCAACGACATGCACGTTTACGGCAGCGCGCCGAACATGATTCCGGTGAGCGCGGTATCTCTCGTCCAGCCCTCGGAAGGCATGGGTCTGAACCGCGTCGTTCACGGCGGCGGCGGCGCGCTGACGCGCATGGTTTGCGGATTCCTCGGCGGCGGGCCTGAAATGGGGCTGCTGTTGTCCAACCTGCCGGCGATTATGCTGGTGCGGATCGCGGACATGCCGGGCGGCGATTGGCTCTCGCGCTCGTTCACGTACGCCGCGCAAAATCTCGCCGGCGGCGATCCGGGCGCCGCCACCGTGATGGCGAAGATGAGCGAACTGCTGTTTGTCGAAACTGTCCGCCGCCACTTGAGCGAGCTGCCGCCGGAGCAGGCCGGTTGGCTTTCCGGGTTGCGCGATCCGGCTATCGGCCGCGCGCTTTCGCTGCTGCACGCGCAAGTGACCAGAGATTGGACGGCTGAAGAGCTGGCGAGCGAGGTGAACATGTCGCGCTCGGCGTTCGCCGATCGCTTCACTCAGCTCATCGGCGTCCCGCCCATGCGCTATCTCACCAATTGGCGCATGCAACTCGCCGCCGGCAAGCTGCGCGACGGACGCCAGACAATCGCGCAGATTTCCTTCGATGTCGGCTACGAGTCCGAAGCCGCTTTCGCCCGCGCGTTCCGGCGCGAGATGGGCCAACCGCCGGCGGCGTGGCGCAGACAGATGCAAGCGGTTTAGCATCGGCTTATGCGAAGATCAGCGCGGCGCG
The DNA here is from genome assembly GCA_014378995.1 of Hyphomonadaceae bacterium. Lineage (GTDB taxonomy): Bacteria > Pseudomonadota > Alphaproteobacteria > Caulobacterales > Aquidulcibacteraceae > Vitreimonas. Next base: position 6,343 of record JACMMP010000004.1, on the reverse strand, counting down.
CGCGCTGAGGGCGATATGGATGCTCAGCACAAGCAGGATCGAGAGCGCGTACGCGGCGGGAGCTGTGGTCATCGTTTCGTCTTTCCCTCGCCGGTCCGGGAGGGACAGGGGCGTGTCCTTGCTAGGGCGATCGAGCACTCGGCTGAATGACCGCGCCGCCGGACGGTTTGACCGGGACGCCGGAAAGCGTTTGGACCGTTGGAGCGCGCTTGAGGACGAATGTGCCGGCATGACAAGCCAGCATCAGCACCTAAGCGCCGCCAGGCAAAGTGACCGAGGTCGCGCGCGGGGCGTAAGCCATCCGAAGCTCGCGAGAGGAAAGCGCCGGTCGCCTGCGCCTAGGCTTCGGCGGACATCCTACGCGCAGCGGCGAGGCGTAAGCCAACCGAAGCTGCGCGGGATCGAACAGCCCTCCTACGCCAAGGCTTCGGAGGGCAACCTTCACTCCGCTGCGCGCAGCGAAGGTTGGTGGGTGATACAGGATTCGAACCTGTGACCCGCTGATTAAGAGTCAGCTGCTCTACCAACTGAGCTAATCACCCGAATTCCTTGCGGAAGGCGTGGCGTCTAGGGCGATTTCGCCAGCCTGTCCAGCGGAACGTACCGCGCCGGCGCCCGCCCGCCTATAGAGGTCAGCGCGGGGTGTCCTGCGGCGTGCGCGCTTTGTAGGCGATGGCGAATTTCTTCGACCGCGCGCGGCTTTCGCCGCGGACAAGGCACCGGTCGCCCCACCTGTCGATCTCTCCGGTGACGGAAAACCCGGCATCGTCCAACAGAGCGCGGATGCAGGCTATGTTCGGCGCCCAGAAGTTCGTCGGATCGCCGCCCAACGTGTCTGCTGCGAAGTAGCGGGCGAGGGGCAGCTCGACGCCGAATTCCTCGAAATAGCTCTCGATGAAAACGACGCCGCCCGGACGGGTGAGCTTGTAGAGCACGTCGATCGCGCGGGCGATGTCCGGCACATGATAGATGACGCCAAGGCAGAGCGCGTAATCGAACACCCCGAGATCGGGAATGTCATAAATGTTGGCATGCGTGAACGGAATCGGCTGGCCGTAGAGCTGCTCCATGATGGCAAAGCCCGTGGCGGTTTTGTCGCGATAATCCACGGCGTGAACATCGGCGCCGCGTTTATGGAGCTCGCGCGCAAAGAAGCCGTTCGACGTGCCGATATCGATCACGCGCGCGCCGTTTAGATCGTCGGGCAGAGCGAGCTTATCGAGCAGGAATTGCGGATCGTAACGGCCGGGCGTCACTACGCCGGGGAAGATCTCGAACCGGTGGTGCCATGCTCTCGACGCGACCAGGGCGCGTGCTTCGTCTTCGGTCATTTCGATTTGCGCGCCCCCTTCGTAACCCGGCGCCGGCTTAGCAAGCGCTGGCTGCTTGTCCAAGCCGTGGGCGCGCGGCAAAGAGGGCGTTATACGTATGGGTTCGCGGGGCGCACGCGCGCCGCGTGCGGCGGGAGGCGAAATGGGCGGGTTTGGCTGGGCGCTAGCGTTTTTTGTGCTGATCCATGTCGGCGTTTCGGCGACTGGTCTCAGAACGCGATTGGTCGGCTGGATCGGCGAGGGGCCGTATCGGGCGGTGTTTTCGCTCGTCTCGCTCGCGCTGCTGGCCTGGCTAATCCAGAGCTATGGGGCGATGCGGGCCGATCCGTTCGATCCGCTCAACGAGGCGGCTTGGGCGCCGCCAAGCTGGCTACGCTGGCCTTCTTATGCGCTGACGTTCTTTGGCGTCAGCCTCGCCGTCGCTGGCGTGCTGACGCCAGGGCCGACTTTTGCCGGCTTCGAGCGGCGCGGCCTCGAACGTCCAGAGCCGGCGCACGGCGTGCTGCGCATTACCCGCCATCCCTTTCTCTGGGGCATCGCGCTGTGGGCGGCTGGCCACCTGCTGGTCAACGGCGAGCGCTCGGCGGTGATGCTGTTCGGAGCGCTGGGCCTCATGGTGATCTTCGGCGCCCGCTCGATCGACCGCAAAGGCCGCGCTCGCCCGGGCGAGGGCTGGGACGCATTCGAGGACGTCACCTCGAACGCGCCGTTTGTGGCGATCACGCAGGGCCGTAACCGTCTGGCGCTGGGCGAGATCGGTTGGCGCGGGCTGGTTGGGATCGCCGCCGCCGTTTTGATCGCCCTGGCGCACGGGCGCCTCTTTGGCGTCGACGCGCTCTAACGCGGCCTTAAGGCGGCGGGCGCAAAAGAGAGCGATGATCCTCGACCGCGCGCATTTCGACATGATGACGGGCGCAGACCGTGCGCTGCAGCTGGAAGTGCTCGGGCTTTTCCGCGATCAAGTGGGCGGCTGGACCGGCGCCTTCGCCCACGACACGGACTGGCGCACCGCCGTGCACACGTTGAAGGGCTCGGCCCGTGGCATCGGCTTGGCCGCGCTGGCCGGCATCTGCGAACGCGCTGAAGCCGCCCCGGAGGCCGAGCGCGCCGCCGCTTTGGCAGAGGTCCGCGCCGCTCTCGACGAGGCGCTCGCCGTGCTGGAGCAATTCGCCGCTGAAGCGGCCTGAGCTTTCTGCGTTAGAGTGCGGCGATGGCGGCAGAAGTCTTTTCTCAACGTTTCCCCATAGACGCCGCCGACATCGACGAACTCGGGCACGTCAACAACATTGTCTATCTGCGTTACGCCCAGGAGATCGCCATCGCGCACTGGCGCTCGCGGGCGACGGCGGAAATGCTGGCCAACTTCGTGTGGGTGGTGATGCGCCATGAGATCGATTATCGCGCGGCGCTGATGCTGGGCGATGACGTCGAAGTGCGCACCTGGGTGGATGATGCGGCGCGCGGGCCGGCCTGGGCGCGCTTCGTCGAGATCTACAAAGCCGGCGCTGAAAAACCTTCGGCGCAGATCAAATCGAATTGGTGCCTGCTCGATGCCAAGACGCGCCGCATCCGCCGTGTGCCGCCGGAATTGGTGGCGCGGTTTCTCTGAGCGTCAAAATTGCGGATGGTTCGGATCGGCTTCGCTGGCGCCGCCGAGCAGTACGCGGATTTCGCCGAGCCGTTCGTAAGTGAGGAAAGCCAGCATGAACAGTTCGCACAGAAAGCGCCAGTACACGAACGCCACCGCAGCCACTGCGGGAGCTGCAAGCAATTGCACGAAACCGCCGCCGATATTGCCGCCGGCGAGCGTGAAAACCGCCGTGAGCAGCGTGCCCGCGCCGATCATCAAAATGACCGCCGCGCCGACAAAATAGACGATCTTGACCAAAGTCGGCCCGAGCAGCCGGTCAAAGCTCAACAGGCTTTGCAGGAACGACATCATCGGCGCCTCTCTCGAATCGTCACGCCAGATCGGATCACAGCGTGTAGCCGCCGTCCACGACCAGCGCCGCGCCTGTCATGTGCGAATCGTCCGATAGCAGCATTGCGATCAATCGGCGGATATCGTCGGCGCCGGCGTAGCGCGCCACTGGCTCCGGGAGTTGGCCGATCCGCTCCAACGCGGCCTGCGGGTCGCCGCAACTCCGCACCAAATCGCGAAACCACGGCAGCTCCGACCAGCGCGGCGTGTCTGCGCCGCCGGCGGTGAGCAGGGCGTTGACGCGGATGTTGTCGTGCGCGCCTTCCTTCGCCGCGGCGCGCAGCAATTGCATCAAACTGGTTTTCGCGTCGCTCTTGAGTTCGCCAGCCGTCGCCGAGACGATAATCGCGCCGCCGGCGGAATTGTCCTGCATCAGCCGCATCACCGCGCGCAGCGAATGATAGACGCCTTCAAGATGGCGCGGCTGGCCCCATTCGACCAGATCGCCGGCGCTCGGCTGCAACGCCGGCGCATTCACGATCGCCCAGTCGAGCCGCCCGTATTGGCCCTTTATGAAGCGTTCGGCCTCTGCCCAGCGCGCCTCGTCGGCGGCGTCGAAGGCGAGCGTGGAGACGCGCTCCGGCACCGGCCCGCGCGCGCCCAATTCATCGGCGGCGGCGCAAAGCGAAGTCTCGTCGGAATCCACAAGGATAAGGCCGCCTTGTGCGCATCCCGCCAAGGTGCGGGCGCAGCCATGGCCGAAGCCCGAGGTCGCCCCGGTGATGAGAATGACGGGGTTTAAGCGGTCGGCGTCCATGACGGCCATGAGGCCACGGCGGCCTCGCCGTTTCAACAGACATCGCCATCGCCGGACCGGCGCGCTATATCGCCGGGGGATGACCCGTTTCGCACTGCAATTTGGACAAACGCAGTCTGGACTCACCTATCGTGAGCGCATGACCGCTTACGGCGTCTGCGCGCGCGGGGAAGCGAACATCGCCATCGTTCAGATCGGCAAGAAGGCGCCCTACGAGTACGATTTGCCCGGCGGCGGCATCGAAGCGGTCGAGGAAGAAGCCGCCGCTTTGATGCGTGAGTTCCTGGAAGAGACGGGGCTCACCGTATGGCCGACACGCGTGCTTGGCCGGGCCGGGCAGTTTTGGGTCAACAAGGGTGAGCCGCGCAATTCACTCTCCACGTTCTACGAAGTGGAGCTGTCCGCCGACGACAGCGCTCCATCGGAGCCGGACCATAAGCTGGTTTGGATGTCCCCGCAGGATGCGTTGGCGAAGGTGCGTCATGAAGCGCACGCTTGGGCGATCATGCACTGGCTGCGCGGCCGGCGCGGCGCCTAATTCTCTTCGCCGCGCGTGTCGCGCCGAAGCGGATTAAACCCGCCGATACGCTCCATCAACGTGGCGTCGCGAATTTCCGGCATGGTGTAAGCCGGCAGCTCGATGAGATCGGGCGCCGGTCCAGCGTCGAGCAGAACAATGCGCGGATTAGGCAGCAAACGCAGCTGCGTGAGCTCCTCCAAAGATGCCGGCTCCATCGCGCTCAGCGGGCCGCCGACGCCGATCGTGGCGTCGTCGATTGCAGCGACGCTGTGCGCCGCATTGGGCTCGGTTGGAAATGCCGGCGCGGACATCTGGTTCACACGCACCATGACCGCGCCGCTCACGGCGGCAAGGCCCGCGAGCCCAAACGCGATCACCGCGCGCTTTGGCGTCGGGCGCTGCGGCTCCATCGCGCGTTGCATGCTGCGCAGACGTTCGACCAGCGCATTCCAAGCGCGCGCGCCCCGCACCCCGCGCCACGTCGTGAAGTCGAGCACGGGCGCCTTGCGGTCGCTTCGCGGCCAGCCTGCCGAGCGGCCGATCTCAATGAGGCGCTGTTGCGGAATTTGGCGCGCCCATTCGAGCATGTAATGCTGGCTCGGCGCGTCCGACGACCAGATCAGCAATACAGCGTCAGCAGACGTTTTCGAAGCCGCGAGATCGTTGATCGAAGCGCGCCCATAACTCACGCGCACGGAATGCTCTTCAGCCTCGAGCAGACGCGTAAGCGTCTCCGCTAGCGGCACGCCGTCGTACGTGCAAACGATGTGAATGGCGATCATTGGGGGCCGTGGAGCAACTGAGCCTTGCTCTAACACGGCATGCAAACTGTGCACGCCGCCGCGCGACACGCTGTTGTTGATAAGTGCACCGCGGCGGTTCGTGCGTGGCGCGAGTTCAACGCCGCGCGCCGGCGCATAGGGCGAGCGGCAGGGGCGCTTATTCCGCACGCAATATTACCTCCGCGCAATCTTTGTTGTGAATCCCTCGGGAGCTTCTATTCTGACCCGGCTGCGCGCGGGACCATCGCGCCGGAGGAGGGGAAACGAGCATGGATCCGACCATTCTGGCCTACGTCGTCCAAGCTGTTGGCGGCGCAATCGCGGGCAACATTCTAGGCGCCGTCACGCGCGGCGGCGGAGGCATCGCCGGACGCACGATCATCGGCGCCATCGGGGGCGTCGCGCTTGGCTACATCGCCTCGCCGGATGGCGCCAACGTGGCTGCGGTAAGCGGCGTCGCCGCCAACTGGGCCAACCTAATGCCGGATGACGCGACGCTTTCCGGGCACATCTCCAACGCCGTCACCGGCGGCATTGGCGGAGCGGTGCTGGGTCTCATCGGCGGATTGCTGATCCGCGAGCGCCACCACTAAAGATCGCGGTACGCCAAAGTGAGGAATTGCGCGTCGGACCATTGGTCCGACGCGCTTGCGCTGCGCGACTGGCGTACGATCACCAGGCCTTCGGCAGGGGAAATATAGAGACGCTGCCCACCTTCGCCCGCCGCCATCGCCAGCGTCGGCGGCGCTGGTGAACGCGCGCGCCACAGATCACTCTCTACGCCCGGATCGTCGCGCGTGCGGCCGGGCGCTGCGAGCCAAAGCCCGAACCCGGCGCGCGCCTCTGCGAACGAACCGCGCATCGCTTCGCGCACTGCGTTCTCATCGACAAGCTGCTGCGCGCGCCAGACGCCATCACGGCGCAACAATTCGCCCGCCAGCGCCCAGCCGCGCGCGGAAACGGCTGCGCCTT
>JACMMP010000040.1 GCA_014378995.1 Hyphomonadaceae bacterium | reverse complement strand
GCCTGCGAGCAGCGTGGCGCCATTGCGCCGGCGCGGCTTCGGTTGCGGCGGTGCGCCGATAGCCAAGGGTTGCGAGTATGCCTGGCAGATCGCGCACCGAGCGGCCGATCATGCGCGCGAGCTGCGGCTCCGGCGGCTGCGCGGAGCTGTCGATGGCTTCGGCCAGACGTTCCACCAAATCCAAACGCACCGCAAAGCGTCCGCAGGGACGAAAGCCCGCCGCGGAGCATTCGCTCCAGCTGCGCGGATGCTCAAGCGGAACCGATAGCGCGCCTGGACGGGCCAGGAAGATGGCGTGCGGCCGGCCTGGATGCGCGGCATGCCAGAGCAACGCCAATGTGTGCGCGGCGCGCGGGCGCACCAGAGCGGGCAAAAAGATCGTGTGCCGGCCTAGCTTCACGCCGTGACGCTGCAATGCGGCGCGGCCGGCCTCTCCCATGTGCTCCAAATCTTCGTTGGCGCGATCGAGCGCGCCAGCGTTTTCGATCAGTCGAAACGCGAGGCCGCGCGCATCGGACGGCAATCGGCCATCGCGCCAGGCGTTTTCGAGCGCGACCAGCGGGCGCAAATCGTGCGCCACCGTGCGGGCGAGCCAGAGTTCGAGCCGCTCGCGCGCGGCGGCGCGCTCCGTTTCGTGCGCTTGATCGGCGCCGATGAGATCGAGGCGCGGCTTTAGCACCGGCGCGCTGGCGGCAAGCTTAGCCATCACGGCGCCATCAATGCGCACGCGGCCATCGCGGGTCAGATCGATGTCGTCGTCCGCCGCAGCGGCGATGCGGGCGAGACGGCGCGACACTTCTGGCCGGAGAGCGCGCAGCGCCGCATTGCGCACGGCGCGGCCTTCGAGTTCCGAGGACGCGCGCGGATCCTGGATGAATTCGAGCCCATCGAGACGCCCGACGAAATGCCCCTCAACCGTGACTTCGCCCTCTTCCGAGATGCCCGCGAGCAGCGCGTCCTCGCGCTTTAGGCCTTTGAGCAAAGCGCTAGTGCGGCGGTCGATGAAACGCTGCGTCAGCGCTTCGTGCAGCGAGTCCGAGAGCTTGTCCTCGACCTCGCGTGTTTTCATGCGCCAATCTTCGACGTCTTCGAGCCAATCGGCGCGGCTGGCGGCGTAGGTCCAAGTGCGAATGTGGGCGAGGCGCGCCTGCAAGGCGTTGAGATCGCCGTCGGGGTGGTCGAGCTTTTCGATCTCGGCGGCGATCCAAGTGCTTGGCACGCGCCCGCCCTGCTTCACGATGTAGCCGCCGATGCGTAGCGCGAGCTGGGCGTGTTCATCCTTCGAGACTTTGCGGAAATCGGGCAATTGGCACGCTTCCCAGAGGCGGCGCACATCATCGGGGCCGCGCACGCGGTCGACCAGATCGGGCTCGGCAAGCATACGGCGCAGGACGAATTCGTCGTCGGCGCCGCGCACGCGCAAGAGCCCGCTGCGTTCCGGCGGCGTCTCCAACGAGGCGACGAGCGCCTCGATCGAATTGAACTTCAGCGTTTCGTTGCGCCATTGCACGGCTTCAATAGATTCAAACTCGTGCGCTTCGACCCGTTCGACGATTTCTTCATCGAACGGCTCGCATTCGCCGGTTTCGCCGAACGCGCCGTCGCGGGTGAAACGCCCGGCGCGGCCGGCGATCTGGGCAATTTCATCAGGCCGCAGATCGCGCCAGGTGCGGCCGTCGAACTTCCGGCGTGAGGCGAAAGCGACGTGATCGACATCCATGTTGAGGCCCATGCCGATCGCATCGGTGGCCACGAGGAAATCCACCTCGCCGCTTTGATAGAGCGCAACCTGCGCGTTGCGCGTGCGGGGCGAGAGCGCGCCCATAACCACGGCGGCGCCGCCGCGATGGCGCCGCAGCAATTCGGCGATGGCGTAGACCTCCTCCGCCGAGAACGCGACGACGGCGGAGCGCTTGGGCAGCTTGGTGATCTTCTTCGGGCCGGAATAAGCGAGCGTCGACATCCGTTCGCGGCGGACGATTTCGGCGTCCGGCAACAGCTTGCGGATCATCGGCCGCATCGTGTCCGAGCCCAACAGCATGGTCTCGCCGAAGCCGCGGGCGTTCAGTATGCGGTCGGTAAAGACGTGGCCGCGGTCGAGATCGCGCGCGACCTGAATTTCGTCGATGGCGAGGAATTCAACCGCACGCTCCGGCGGCATCGCCTCGACGGTGCAGACGAAATAGCGCGCGCTCTCCGGGACGATCTTTTCTTCGCCGGTGATCAGCGCCGCGACATGCTCGCCCTTGGCGGCGACGACGCGGTCGTAAACCTCCCGCGCCAGCAGACGCAGCGGCAGCCCGATCATGCCGCTGGCGTGACCGAGCATACGCTCGATCGCGAGGTGGGTTTTGCCGGTGTTGGTGGGTCCGAGGACTGCCCTCACGCGGGCGCGGGCGCTCATGTGTGGAGGTTGGTTTCCGCGTGAGGCGATTTCAAGCCGATTTAGATTTCGCAGCCGCAGCGCAAGAGAAAGGAACAAGAACGAATCACTCGCGAATCACTGCATTTGATTCGTTCTTAAGGCGTTCACGGCTAATTCTAGTGGTTAATACATAAGTAACACACAAGACTTGACCGAGCTCAGTAACGCCGTCCAGCGAGCACAAGATGCGGGTCTGGAGACCCGCGGTCCTTTTCGTTAGCGCAAACGCGTGCCGTTCATGGTCAGGCGGCGCGCTTCGAGGCGGACGACGCCAACACCGTCGGTCGGCATCTCAATCGTCACGGGCGCCCACATGCCGCTTTCGGTGCGGGCAAAGACGAAGTTGAGCGTTGCGGCCTCCTGCGGATCGCCGAAGCCGGCGATCGGGCGGAACTGCACCCGGCAGCGGACGCCAGGGCCCTGATAGGCGCGTGAATCGACGGTGACCGAGCCGTTTGGCGTGAACACGAAATCGAACCGCGAGCGGCCGTCCATGTAAACGTTCAACGTACGCGCGCAGGGATCGCCGGTGGCCGTGACCATGGCGGCTATGGCCGTGATCTGGTCGATCACGCCGCGGCGCTGTGCGGGCGTCGCCGCGGGATCGCCCATGCCCATGCCAGCGGGGACAGAGGTCGTGGTTACGTCATTGGCGCCGAAGACGGCGCGGACGAGCCGGCCGTTCGGGCGGTCATCGCGGCGGCGGCCGCCCTGGTGCTGGTACTGGGTGGGGCGCAAAGCGCCGTTTTCGGCGACGGCGCCGCGCACCGAATACGTGTAGTCCTGGCTCCGGTTGAGAGCCGCGCCCACCCACCCCTTCATCTCGCGCTCGGCGGTGGCGGTGTATGTGGAGCCGGTCTGGCGGAAGCTATAATTGAAGTCGCCGGCCTCCACGCCCCGAGCGTGGACAGAATAAACCGCGTCAAAGCTGCGGTTTTCCGATTGAGCGGCGGCGGGCGCCGCCAGCGCCATGCCGAGAACCAGTGCCGCCGCGGCAAGCTTCTTGTTCATCTGAAACCTTCGTCCTTAGTCCTTGGTGGCCTAGATAACCCACCGCCTGTGATCCCGGCATGAACCAAATGCGGCTCTTTCGAGGATTCATCGCCGCAATGATCCCTGCCACAGCACGGCCGGAGTTGACCCCCGGCGCCCCTTCGCGTATGCGTCCGCGCTTCAAATTTCCTGCTTTAGAGAGCGCCCCATCCCATGTCCCGCCGCTGCGAGCTGTCCGGCGTTAACCGCCAAATCGGCCACAAGGTCAGCCACTCCAACATCAAGACCAAGCGCGAGTTCAAGCCGAACCTCGTCGATGTGACGCTGGCCAGCGACAGCCTGGGGCGCTCGTTCAAGCTCCGCATCACCGCGGCGGCGCTGCGCACCGTCGATCATCGCGGCGGCCTCGACCAGTTCCTGCTGAAGGCGAGCGAAGCCGAGCTTTCCGTCCGCGCCGCCAAGATCCGCCGCGATCTCAAAAAGAAGCTTGCGGAATCCGTCGCGGCCTAATGCGGAACAGCGTCCACGGTTTTTCCGCCGGGATGGTGCTTGGATTTCCACTCTACATCGAAATGTCGGCTCTTTATTTGGGGCCGTGGATTGTGCTGACCGCGCTTACGCAGTCCAGCGGCCATGACCTCGTTCGCACGCTGGTTTTCTTCGCTCTGGTTCCTGCGTCTGTTCTCGTCCATGAGCTAGGACACGCTTTTACGGCCCGAGCATTAGGGGTTCCAGTTCGCCACATCGCGCTCACCTGGTTCGGCGGTTATGCATCGTTTTGGGTTCAGTCGGACCGCTGGCGTGAAGCGGCGATTGCCTTTGCAGGCCCTCTCGCAAACCTCTCTTTAGGCGCTGTCCTGCTGGCCCTTAGCGCAGGCATACCGGATCCCAACTCGGTCGACCTAGCGGACGGCCTTTTGATCGTGCGTTCAGGTGATTTGGCCTGGTGGGAGCACGCCATCCGCGATGGCGCCTTTATCAACGTCTCACTTGGCTTGTTCAATATGCTTCCGGGGCTCCCGCTCGATGGGGGCCATATATTGCGCGCCGCGCTGAGCAGCCGCATGTCATACGGGCGCGCCGCCTGGATCGCGGCGTGGAGCGGACTTGTTATTGGCGTGGTCGCCGTAGCTTACGCATTCTGGGTGGAAAGCTTATGGGCGCTCATCATCGGCGGGTTCATCATCTATTCTGCTTGGCAAGAACGGCGGCGGTTACGTTTTGACTGAACCTGATCACCAACATGCGCGAAACGAATCCGGCCTGCGCATCGGCACGTTCGCCGGCGCGCCTGTTCTCGTTGAACCGACATTCCTGCTGCTGGCCGCTTACGTGGTCGGCTCCTCGTTCTTGCGTTCCGGCGCCGGAGCGCTCGGCGAAGCGCTGATCTTCGTCGGCGTGCTGTTCGCCGCCGTGCTGATCCACGAGTTCGGCCACGCCGCCATGGCGGCGGCGCTGAAGGTGCCGAGCAAGCGCATCGTGCTCACCTTCTTTGGCGGCTACGTGCAATTTGCCCGGCCGCCGAAGGAAGGCTGGCACGAGATCGCTGTCTCCGCCGCCGGCCCAGGCGCCAATCTCGCCTGCTGGGCGCTGGTTGCCTCGCTTCTGCCGCTGCTCGGCGATTCGCTAGCGCCGGATGCAAATGCGGTCGGCGCGCTCAACGCGCTCAGCACGTTCGGCTTTATTAGTTTGTTGCTGGGGCTGTTCAATCTGTTGCCGGGCTTTCCGCTCGATGGCGGACACATCCTGCGCGCGGCGCTCACCTACATCATGTCACGCCGCAACGCGCGAGTGGTGACCGCTTTGACGGGACTAGTCATCGCCGCGGGGCTGATCGCTTTCGCGCTGTGGGCGCAGCTTTGGTGGACCTTGTTCATCGCCGGCTTGCTGGGGCTCACCGCCTGGGCCGAGCTCCGGGCGGCGCGCGCTACGCGTCAGGGCGACGACGCGGACGAGATGTCGAACGCGTAGAGCAACGTGCGCTGGCGGGCGCTGAAATTGTCGTCAGAGACGATATAGATTCGCGTCACGCCATCGCTCATGCGTTGCGCGGCGACGCCTTCAAAATTATCGACCGGCATGGGCGGGGCAAGTTCGGCCAGCACAACCAGCCCCGGCAGCGTTTCGCCGTGCGCATCGAGGCTCGCTGCGGGAAACATGGTGATCCGCGCGCGTGCGCCGACAACAGGCGCATAGAAACGCTCCAGCGCAACGAAGCCCCCGTCCGGCAGGCGATCGAGCGCCGTTAGCGAATATCCCGGCGCTGGCGGATAGAAGATGCGCGGCGTCGCCGCCTCTTGCGCATCGAGCGGCGCGAGCCAAAGCGGCGTTGTGCGCTCCTCGCCGCCTTCAGCGCCAATTAGCAACGCGCCGTCCGCCGTCGCCGCCATCGCCTCGAGCCCGGCATTGCGATGGAGGCGCTGCGCGCCGGCGAGCTGCGGACCAGGGCGCGCCGCTCCGAAGGGGCCGTCGCGGTTGAAGTCATAGATGCGGATCGTCTGCGTCTGCTCGAAGCTGACGGCGAAGCGGCCATCGGGCAGCTGCGCAAGATCTTCGCTGTCGCCCTGGCGCTTATTGGGAAAGAGCCGGCCATTCTCGTCGCGCATGTAGGCGGTGCGCACATCGCGCACGCCGATCAGGTCACTGGCATCGCTCAGCGTCAGGCGCGCCTCGAACCAATCGCCGTTGTCGCTGATAGCGACGATGCGGTTGTCATCCAGAACTTCCAGATCGGAGACGCCGCCGAACGCATCGTCACGTGACGAGATCGCGACGCCGCCGCGGAACCGCAGCCGGCCCACGGTTTCGACGCCAAGATACACGGGCTCGATCTCGACGGAGATCGCGCGCCATTGCTCCGGCGCGTCGGGGGTGGGCGGCGCGCACGCAGCAAGCAACGCTGCGCAGACGCCCCATGCCAGATATCGCATCAGGCCATTGCCTGCGCGCGTTGGCGGCTTTCGCGCGGACTGCGCGGCGGCGGCAGCATTTCGTCCGGCGTGGGCTCGTCAAACAGTTCCGCGAGCTTCTCTGTCATGACGCCGCCGAGCTGTTCGGCATCGGTGATGGTGACAGCGCGGCTATAATATCGCGTGACGTCGTGGCCGATGCCGATGGCGATCAGCTCCACCGGCGAGCGTGTTTCGATCCAGTGGATCACCGAGCGCAGGTGACGTTCGAGATAATTGCCGGGATTGGCCGAGAGCGTGGAATCGTCCACCGGCGCGCCGTCGGAGATCACCATCAGGATGCGGCGCTGTTCGGTGCGGCCGAGCAGGCGATCGTGCCCCCACAGCAGCGCTTCGCCGTCGATGTTCTCCTTCAGCAGCCCTTCGCGCATCATCAAACCGAGATTGCGGCGTGAGCGGCGCCAGGGCGCATCAGCAGATTTGTAGATGACGTGGCGCAGATCGTTGAGGCGGCCCGGCTGCGCAGGGCGCCCTGCTTCCTGCCACTTCTGCTTCGCTTCACCACCCTTCCAGGCGCGCGTCGTAAACCCGAGAATCTCCACCTTCACGCCGCAACGCTCCAGCGTGCGCGCGAGAATATCGGCGCACAACGCGGCCACCATGATCGGCCGGCCGCGCATCGAGCCCGAATTGTCCAGGAGCAGCGTGACCACCGTATCCTTGAACGGCATGTCCTCTTCCTGCTTGAACGTGAGCGCCGACATTGGATCGGTGATGACGCGCGTCAGGCGCGACGTGTCGAGTATCCCCTCTTCCAGATCGAAGCTCCAGGCGCGGTTCTGCTTGGCCATCAAGCGGCGTTGCAGCCGGTTGGCGAGCCGGCCGACGACGCTCTGCAGCGGCTTTAGCTGCGCATCGAGATAAGCCCGCAGGCGCGCAAGTTCTTCGCCATCGCAGAGATCCTCGGCGGCGATGATCTCATCGTGGGCGCGGGTGAACACCTTATAGTTGGTGTTCGGGTCTTCCGGCTCGTTGCGCGATTTTGGGCGGATCGGCTTTTCGCCGGGCTCCTCTTGCTCGGACTCTCCAGTGTCCTCCGCCTCGTTGTCTGCTTCGATCGAGACGGTGCGGTCATTGTCGATCTCGTCGCTCTCGGTCATTTCGAGGTCGGCGGAGCTTTCTTCTTCCTTATCGTCCTGGCCTTCGGGCGCATCGTCCTGCTGAGGCGGCGGCTGTTCGTTCTCGCCGGTGGGTTCGTCGTCATTCTCTTCCGCGCCGAACGCATCGCCGATGCCGAGATCGGTGAGCACATCGCGCATCAACATCGAAAACTGGCGCTGATCGTTCTGCACCGCGCTCAAGCGATCGAGCGCATCGCCGGCGTCACGTTCGATGTCCGCGCGCCAGGACTCCACCAGCTTCTTGGCGTTCGCGGGCGGCGCTAAGCCGGTCAAACGTTCGCGCACCATAAGCGCCACCGCATCCGCAAGCGGCGCGACGGCGCGCTCATGCATGCGCGCGGCGCCCTTGCGCTCAAGCTGATCGGTGAGCGACGCCGTGAGATTGCCGGCGACGCCCTTCATCGCGTTCGCGCCCAGCGCCTGCACGCGCATCTCCTCGACCGCGTCGAACACCACGCGCGCCTCCGCGCCTTGCGGGCGCAGGCGCGCGTGTTCGCCAGCATCGTGATGCGCCAGCCTGAGCGCCAGCGCATCGGCTTGGCCGCGGATGCGCTCGGCGTCAGGATCGGAGATCACGCGCGGGGGATGCGGCAGCACGATCTTGCCGGGGCTGAGACGCGGACCCTCCGCGCCAAACGTCACCTCAAGCTCCTCCTCGCGGCCCGCCAGCGCGCGGGTCGATTGCGCCAACGCGCGCTTGAAAAGCTCAGAGGGGGTTTCGCGGGCGGACATCTGTTTGGAACCTACTTAGCATCGCCCGGCATTGTCGACAGACCCAAAATCGTTGCGTTAGCTAACTAGGTTAGCTAACGTGCTTTTATGGCTAAGGTCACCATCCACGCTGCGAAAACCAACCTCTCCAAGCTCGTCGCCAGGGCCGAGGCGGGCGAGGAGATCATGATCTATCGGGGCGACAAGCTGGCGGCGAAGCTGGTGCCGGCGAACGACATGAGGAAAGTGCTGCCCAATAGAGGCCTAGGCAACCTCAAAGGCATCATCGAATGGGATGACAGGTTCTTCGATCCGTTGCCGCCGAGCATGATGCTAAAGCCGACGAAGAAGCCGAAGAACTCAGCTTGAAGCTGTTGCTGGACACTCACGCCTACATCTGGTGGGCGCTGGACGAGCGTCGCCTTTCCATGAAGGCCAAGCGGAGCGTCACGGCTAAGGCTGCACTGGTATATTTCAGCGCGGTTTCGGCCTACGAGATGGCCTACAAGCACCGCGAAGGTTATCTGCCAAAAGTAGCGCCATTGCTGCGTCGGCTCGAAGACGATCTGGCCGAACGCGGTTTAATTCACTTAGCCATTTCGCTGGAACACGGTCGCCGTGCCGGTGAGTTGGCCGACAATCACGGCGATCCGTTCGACCGATTGCTCGCGGCGCAAGCGATCGTGGAAAATATGGCTATCGTCAGCACTGACGAAAAGCTGAGCGCACTTGGGGCGCGGCTGGTTTGGTGATGCGGAGTTAACCGCCCCGAATTCGACTAAGCCACCTTCACCCGCGTCGCCGCTTCCGGCAAATCCGCGCCGAAGGCGCGCTGGTAGAATTCCGCCACGGTCGGGCGTTCCAGCTCATCGCATTTGTTCAAGAACGTCATCCGGAACGCGAGGCCGATTTCGCCGAAAATCTCGGCGTTCTGCGCCCACGTGATCACGGTGCGCGGGCTCATGACGGTGGAGATATCGCCGTTCATGAAGGCGTTGCGCGTCATGTCGGCGACGCGCACCATCGCCATGATCGTGCGCTTGCCTTCGGCAGTATCGTAGCTTGGCGCTTTCGCTAGTACGATGTCGGCTTCGACGTCGTGTTCGAGATAGTTGAGCGTGGTGACGACGGACCAGCGATCCATCTGCGCCTGATTGATCTGCTGGGTGCCATGATAAAGACCGGTGGTGTCGCCCAACCCAATCGTGTTTGTGGTCGCAAACAGACGGAAGTTCGAGTGGGCGGTGATGACGCGGTTCTGATCCAGGAGCGTTAGCTTGCCGCTCGATTCCAGCACGCGCTGAATGACGAACATCACATCAGGCCGGCCAGCGTCGTACTCATCGAAGCAGATCGCCACCGGCCGCTGCAGCGCCCAGGGCAGCATGCCTTCGCGAAACTCGGTGATCTGCTTGCCGTCTTTCAGCACGATCGCGTCCTTGCCGACGAGATCGATGCGCGACACGTGGCTATCCAAATTGATCCGCACTAGCGGCCAATTAAGCCGCGCCGCCACCTGCTCGATGTGCGTGGATTTGCCGGTGCCGTGATAGCCCTGGACGATGACGCGGCGGTTGAAAGCAAAGCCCGCTAGGATCGCAAGCGTCGTCTGGGGATCGAAGCGGTAGGCGTCATCGATATCGGGGACGTATTCCGTGCGCTTGGAGAAAGCGGGGATCTTCATGTCGTTCTCGACGCCAAACGTGCGGGCGGAGACCTGTTTGTCGGGCTTCATGGCGAGGAGATCGTCGGCGGTCGTCATTGCATCTCGATTGTTCGGGTTTTTCCGCATCAGCTTACCGCGCCGCAGCATGAAGAGAAAACGGCAATTTGTCGTCTGGGCTTGGAATGCGGCGGCGGTTTAGACCAGCCCGCCGGCCTTTAACGTCTGATAGGCCTTTATGGTGCGCTGGAGGTTTTCCTCAGCGCCGCGATCCCCGCCATTGGAATCGGGGTGCCAGCGCTTCACCATCTCGGCGTAGCGGGCGCGGATGTCGGGCGCGGTGGCGTTCTCTTCCAAAGACATAGCCTCAAGCGCCATCGCCTGTAGGCGGGTCAGCCGGCGGCGCGGCTTGACCGAGGTGTTGGCCGCTTGGCCTTCCGAGCCGAACATGGCGAACGGATCGCTGGCGCCGTTGCGTCCGCGCTTGGAGGCGGAGTAGCGGTCCAGCCGGCCGCTGCGGAAGGTCCAGGTTGGACGGTGGCCGGTCTCCTCGCGCGCCTGATAGGCCGCAAGCTCCGCCTCGCTCATGCCGGCAAAGTAGTTCCAGCTCTTGTTGTAGTCGCCGGCATGCTCGGCGCAGAAGTGCCAAAATTCGCCCTGAAGGTCGCGACTCTTGGGCGCCCGGTGGGCGCCGGCGCGTTTACATCCTATCTGATCGCAGGGACGCCCGCTCGGCTCGCGCTCGACCTTCGCCGCGTCAGGTTTCTTGACGCGGATATCGATGAACTTCGGTTTGTATTCGAACGCGTTCGACATGGGGTGACGAGTATGGGCGCCAGAGGTTAAGCGGACAAGGAATTGACAGAAGCGAAAACGCATCTTTCGCGCTCAGGGCGCATCGAGAAGCTGCTGAAACAGCAACTTTCCCCTCACGAATTTGTGCTTGAGGACGAATCGGCGCGCCATGCGGGTCATGCTGGCGCGCGGCCGGGCGGAGAAACCCATTACCGCCTTCGCATTATCTCAGACGCCTTTGCGGGATTATCGCGCGTGGCGCGTCAACGCTTGGTTTACGATGCGCTTCGTGAAGAATTCGACACAGGCTTGCACGCGCTCTCGCTGGACCTCAAGACTATCGCTGAGGTCTGACGGCCTCGTGACGCTTTCGCGGTGGGGAGCGGATGCTGCGGCGGGTTTTGGCTTGGGTGGCGGCGGCGCTGATTGGCGTCGCCATCGGGATAGGTTCGGCTTGGGCCGCGCTCGAGTTGGGACGCGGCAGCTTTGCCGAGCATTACGGCGCGTGGGCGCATAGCCGCGCCGCCGGATCCGTAGCCGCTGGCCCGTACACGCGGGCGATCATCGCGCGGGATGGCTTGCTGGCGCTCAGCGCGCGCGAGGCGCTTTATTTTACGCTCTACGAAGACGATCAGGGCCGCCCGCTCGACGAAAGTTGCGTCTACGACCTGCGCGGGGCGCCGCTGGCGGCGCGCTGGTGGTCGGTGACGCTGTACGGTCGCGACAACTTTCTAGTCGCCAATAACGATAACGCCGGCTCAGTCGACGCATCGCGCGTGGGGCTCGACACGGTTTGGTCAGCGCGCATTTCGCCGGTGCGGGGCGATGCGCCGCACTGGCTCTCCTCGCGCGCGGCCGGGCGCAATTTCTCTGTGACGTTGCGCGTCTATAATCCGCAGCGCGACTTCAGACCGAGCGCCGAGGCGCTGCCGCAGCTCACGACGATCTCCTGTGCGGGAGGCGCGTGATGGGTTGGGGCAAGTACGCGACTGTCGCGCTGCTGATCGCAGTAATCGTTCACGTCGTGTGCATCTACGCCGCGCCGCGGGTGATGATGAATGTGGCGATCGATCGGATCGGCGCAGGGGGATCGAACGTGTGGCGGCTGGCGGAGCGCGTGACGCCAGCTTCACGCCAGATCGTGCGGCCCTCGCCCGATTTCGCCTACTCGGCCTGCGTCTTCGATCTCAGCGAAGGCCCGCTCACGATTTCCGCAGCGCCGTGGAGCCAATATTGGTCGCTTTCGCTCTACGCGGCCAATAGCGACAATTTCTACGTCATCGATGATCGCGAGGCCCATTACGGCGCGGGGATCACGCTGATCCGCCGCGGCAAGGCGCGTCCAGATGGTGCGGCGACCGTGGTGGAAAGCCCCAGCGAACGCGGCATCGCATTGATCCGGCGGCTCGCGCCCTCGCCTGGGACGTACAGCGCAGCCGCTGAGGCCTCGCGGCGGGACGTCTGCGCCAGCCTCGCCCGCTTGGCGGGTTAGGGAACCGCGGAACTGGCTTCCGATGCGCCGCGTTCGCGGCACGAAGGAAGATTTCACGATGAAACGCCCGGCTTACGCGGCCGCCGCAGCGGCCATTTTCCTCGCGGGATGCGGCGGGCCCGCATTCCCTGAGTTTGCCCAATCGGCCTACCGGCTCGAAGGCCTGACGACGACACCAGACGGCGCGTCGGCCTCGCACACCATCATCTATCGCGACGGGCCGAAGATGCGCGTGGAGGCGACGCTGCCAGTGATTGGCCGCGCCACGATCGTGTTCGACGAAGCAAGCGGCGGCGCCTACGTGCTCAATCCGGGCGCGCAGGCGGGCGTTGCGGCGTCCGCCATCGGCGTGCCGCCGCCGCCACAACCGCTTTCCGTTGGATTCGCCGGCCCAGCTGAAACGCAGCCGCCGGGCGTCGCCGTCCGCATCGACGACGCCGATGCGCCACAGCCGCTCGAAACCGCGTGGGCCGCGCTTGGAGCCAAGAACGTGCGCACTGAAGGTCTGTGCGAATTCGCCGGCGAACGCGGGCGGCTGTGGCGTCCGCGCACCGCGGTTGCGGGCGTAGAGCGGGTCGCCTGCATCAGCAGCGACGGCATCGTGCTGCAAGTCGCGGAGAACGATCAGGTGTTATGGGAGGCGACATCGCTGCAGCGCGGGCCGCAAAGCCCATCGCTATTCGGCGTTCCCGCCGGCTATCGCATGGTCGATCCGCAGAGTGTGGCTTCGGCTGACGAACGCGCCGTGGTAGGCGCACCGCCGCCGTCCGAGGAAGCGCTCCCACCCGGCGGCTAGGTATTCAACCGGAACGCCGCGAGACGCGCGAACAGCAGCGTCACCGCTTTGCGCCGTGCGCCAGCCAACGGCCGCAGCGGGCTATCGCGCAGCATTGCGCCGCCAAAGCCATCGGCGACAATGAGGCCGACATCGTCCGGGATCAGGTCGCGCGGAAAACTTTCTGTCACGGCGAAGAAGAAGCGGTCGCAATACTCTATGTAGTCAGGCCACTTCAAATCGACGGCGTAGTCCTCAAGGCAGGACTTGGTCTCGACGATCCAGATCTCGCCCTTGGCGGTCAGCGCCATCACGTCGGCTCGCCGCCCGTTCGCCAGCGGCGCTTCCAAAATCGACGCCAAACCATGCTCCGCCAGCATGCGCGTCACGCCCCGCGCCAGCAGCGCAGTGATTTCGGGGCGCGAGTGAATTTCGTCCGGCACGGCGACACTTTGGACCGCCGGCGCACCCGCAGGCTAGCGCTGCGCGGCGCGTCCGGACTGGTACGGTAAGAAGAGAAGTGCTTTACTTGCAATCTGGGGAGAAGCGATGTCTCGGATTTTCATCTCCTACGCACACGAAGATCAGGCGGCGGCGAAGCGCATTGTAGACGGACTTGCCCGCGAGGGGCTCGACGCTTGGTGGGATCACGCAATTCCCCCGGGGCGCACCTGGGACGAAGTTATCGGCTCGCACATAGCCTCGGCCGACATCGCTATTGTAATCTGGTCAAAGATTTCGGTCGTCTCGAATTTTGTCAAAGAAGAAGCCCAAATCGCATACGAGGCAGGGAAGCTCCTACCGGTCCGTGTTGATGATGTAGAGCCGCCTGTCGGCTTCCGCCGCGTGCACGCGGCGAATCTCATCGGGTGGCGCGGCGACGGTAACCATGTGCCATGGCGCGCCCTTTTGGATGAAATTCGAGGCCGTCTTTTCGGCGAGGCGCAGCCAGCGCCCGCGCGTCATCCTCCTAAGATACGTCGTTCTCCTGCACCCCTTGTGATTGGCTTGATAGCCTTGTTCGTGATCGCAACGGGGATAGGGGCGATAACCTATTTCATGCCTGAAGAGCCGAAAGAGACAAACCTGCCTACGGTTGAGGCCGGCGCAGATCAATTGCCCTTGCGCGACATTGAGGCTGAGCTTGAGGCCGCCCGCCGGGAAGAGCGCGATCGAGCGCGGCAGGAACAGCGAGCTACTGCACAGGCAGAGCGCGAGCGCGAAAGCCTTCTATTGGCCGAACGCCAGCGGCTCGCTCAGGAGCAACAACAAAGTGAAGAAGAAGCACCACCGGCCGTTTCTCTTCCCGATCCAGCAACCATCGCCCTGGCTGCACTTGATCGCATCAGCTCACGAGACTGGTCAGCGCTTGGCGGCGAACAATTGGCACGCCGTGTGCTGAACAATTCTTCTCTGGTCGCGATCCAAGCCGCTGCCGCCAGCGACGCACGCGCGCAGACCATTCTTGGATCTGCGCACTTCTACGGGATAGGTGGCGCAGTGCAAGACGACACTGCGGCCGTGCGGTTCTACCGTCTGGCGGCAAGCCAGGGCTTCGCACGCGCGCAAGCCAATCTAGGCGCGATGTACGCAGACGGACGCGGCGTGACGCGTGACTACGCGGAAGCGGAACGGCTTTTTCGGCACGCGGCAAACCAAGGCAGCGCTTGGGGCCAGAACAATCTGGGCGCCATGTATGCACGAGGCGTTGGAGTCACACGCGATACAGACGAAGCGGTCCGCCTATACCGCCTCGCAGCGAGACAGGGTAATGAGCTGGCGCAAAGCAATCTCAGAAGCGCTGGCCTAAGCTGGTAGCGGTCCGCGCGAGCCCCTCGCGGCAAGCAGTCCAAATCACTTGAGGAAAGGTCGTAGCGCGGCCGTAAAAAAACGGCCCGAACGAAAAGGGAATCCTGCGTTGGGTACATGCGCTTGAACTATTCCGCGGCTACCGCCGCAGCTTTCACTTCGTTCAGCGCGCCGGTGTTGATGCCGAAATTGATCGTCTTCAAATATTGGATGCCTTCGTCGGCGATCGCATCGCCGACCATCTCATCGCCTTCGGCCTTGAACTCGTCGAAGTTCACGTAGGTTGCGTAGAAGGCGGCGGTGCGCTCGGTGATGATGCCGGCGTTCCACAACGTCTTCACCAGCACGCGGAAAATGTTGGTGCCCTCTTTCATGTTCTCGCGGCGCATGTCGTCGGTGACGGCTTCCTGGAAGCTCACCATGACCTTTTCCGGGTCGAGCCCGAACTGCACGTAAATGGCGGTCATCTGGTGCGGCGCAACCAGATTGAACAGCAGCGTCTGGAAGCAATGCGCGGCCCAGTTCTCGACGATTTCGTGCTCTTCCGGCGAGAGCTTAGGGATCGTGCGATCGGCCCAGATTTTTCCGAACTTGTGGTGGAAAGCTTCGTCCGTCATCACCAGCTGCGTCAGCTTCTTGGCCAGCGGATCTTCCCATTCTTTGAAGATCGTCGCGAACGCGCCCATGGCCAGGCCTTCCACCAGCATCTGCATGCCGATGATCTTTTTATAGACCTCCGGCGCATGCACGATCTCTTGCAACAAGCCCGCAAGCACGGTGCCGGCGGGGAGCGGCGAGCCCCAGCGCGCGATGATGTATTTCGCAAACGCCGTGACGTGGCGGCCTTCTTCGCGCGTTTGGTTGGCGGCGTATTCTTGCGCGCCCGGATCGCGCAGCACGTGGCAGAGCGAAGCGGAAAGATTCAACGCGCCCTGCTCACCGTGCAGGATGGCGCTCATCGACCAACGCGCGATCTCGTTCTTGAAGCGGATGCGCAGCTCGGGATGCTTTTCGAAGTGCGCCTGCACGTAGTCGGTCAGCAGGGCCGGGACCATCTCGTCCGGCTGCAGATCCTGCGTGTCGAGGTCCCAGGGCTCTGACTCGAAGTCGATGTATTTTTTGTCGAGCGGATCCCAAAAATGATCGTGCGTGGCCGAGATGATTTTATCGAACGCGGTCGAGCGATTGAGGTGGCGGTCGATCTCCAGCATCTGACTGAAATCGGTCGGCGGCACCGCGTCGTAGACTTCGTCCTTGGTGATTTGGCGGATTGGAGCGGCGGAGTCGGCCATCGCGTCGTCTCTCCCGGATGCGGCCAAGCGAGCGCCGGCCATTGTTCTGGATGAGGCACGATACCCCAACCGGGCGCGGCTCGCAACGAAAATGACGGGTGCGTCAACTATTGTTCATCATTCCACCGTGAGCGTGTAAGTTCCCGCGTGGCGCCGTCCGCCGGCGTTCTCGACCACGACCGAAACTGACAAGCCCTCGGCCGGCACTTCGCGCACCGCTTCGACCTGCTCCCCGTCCCGGTCCGCCACCACGAATACGATGCGCCCGCCCGCCCGGCTGCCATCGGCCCGCAACGGATAAACCGCCACCGTTTCGCCGCCCGTCGCATCGGTCTGGGCCTGTAGGCGGATGGTGCGTGCGCCGGGTTCGGCGGCCCACAGCATGTGCTGGAAGCGGGTGACCTCGGCGGCGTCCCAACTGTTCGTGTAGGGGCCTAAGTCCGCCGCCGGCGCTTCCGACGCTGGGGGCGCGACCTCCGCGGTTGGCGGCGCTTCAGGCGGCGCTTCTGCAACTTGGCCGCAGGCTGCAACGCTGAGCAAAACAGCGGCGAGGATGATACGCATGGGCGGGCCTCCTATCTCGACCACCTAAGCTCAAGGCAGCGCCGAACGCCACCCAAT
Source organism: Hyphomonadaceae bacterium (assembly GCA_014378995.1). Lineage (GTDB taxonomy): Bacteria > Pseudomonadota > Alphaproteobacteria > Caulobacterales > Aquidulcibacteraceae > Vitreimonas. The sequence continues at coordinate 741 of JACMMP010000040.1, read as the reverse complement.
GACCGATCTCCTCGCCCCGACCCTCGACGACCTCGAACGCATCGCCCGCGAAGCTTGGGGCGCGCTGCCGGCCGAATTTCGCGCGCTGGCTGGCGACGTGCTGATCCGGATCGAGGATTTTGCCGACGAAGAGGTGCTCGCCGAGATGGGGATCGAAGACCCCTTCGAATTGAGCGGGCTTTATGTCGGCGTCGATCTCACGCGCCAGTCGATCAGCGACCCCGCGCCGACGCAAACGATGGTGTTCCTCTATCGCCGCGCGATCCTGGATGAATGGATCGAGCGCGGCGACGTCGGTTTAAACGACCTCGTCTCCCACGTGCTGGTGCACGAGATCGGCCATCACTTCGGGCTGAGTGACGAACACATGGACCGGCTGCTGGAGGAAGCGGCCTAACGCTGCCGTTCGCGGCGGCTTTCCGGCATCGCCAGACGGTCGTTCATCCCGAGGCTTTGGCGGCAATATTCCTCGGGCGAGGTCATCTGCGGGCGCATTGGATCGCTTTCGAACGCCGACTGCACATCCATCACGCAACGATCCCAAGCGCGCACATCCTCGACGCGCTGCGACGTCGAGCGCGGATCGCCGCCTGGCGGACGCACTTGCTGTTCGCGTTGACCAGGCACGACGATGGCGTCATCCGCTTCGCGGCTGGCGTTGCGCGTCGGGGCTGCGGGCGGCGGGGCCGCAACTTGCGCTGCGGCGACGGGCGCTGAAGCGCTTGGCTGCGTTGGCGCGGT
>JACMMP010000039.1 GCA_014378995.1 Hyphomonadaceae bacterium | reverse complement strand
CGGCGCGTTCGGTCGAGGCCGGATGGCTCGACAGCATGGTGGGGATAGCCGCCGCGCCGGTCTCGCCTTGCGCGTCTTCTTCCAAGCGCTCGAACAGGCGCGCGAGCCCGCCGGCGTCGATGCCGGCGGCGTCGAGATAGTCGAGCCCGCGCAAGTCGGCGTCGGTTTCGTCGCCGCGGCTGTAGCGCAGGCTTGCGAGGTTCACCGAAGCGATCGCCACCATTTGGCCAGCGCCGGCGCCGCCAAACACCACGTCGAAGAAGATGCCCGCGCCGACCGAGCGGATGATGTTCTTCATGATGTGGTTGTGTTCGATGTGCGCGATCTCGTGCGCGATGACGCCGGTGAGTTCGTCGGGATGCTCGGCCAGCGCGATCAGATCGTCGGTGACGATGATGGAATTGTCCGGCAGCGCAAACGCGTTCGGGAATGGCGCATCGACGATGGTGATCCAGACATCGTCCTTCATTGCGACGTCCGAGGCTTCCATCATGCGATAAGCCAAGGCGTTCAAAACCTCTGCCGCCTCGACGCTGTCGTCGCAATAGGAGGTAAACGCGTCCATCTGCGACCAAGAGATGTCGGCGATCTGATCGCGATAGCGCGGCGGCACGTGGTCGGCGATCGGGCCCGCGCCCATCGGCACCGCCAGCAGAAACACAGCCGCGAGGGACCAGGCCGCGGCCGTCAGCGCCGCAATCGTCGCGCGTCCTTCGATGCCGAACGCGCGGCTGGTAAACAGCGCCGGCGCCGCGAGGCGAAGCCGCGCGCCGTCCTGTTCGCTAAGATAAAGCCGCTCGCCCGTATCCGGCTTGCGTTTCAGGATGACGCGTTGGGCGCCGTCATCGGCGCGTTGCAGGTCGGCGTAAGCCCAAACGTGCGCCGTGTCTCCGACGCGCAATGTCAGCGTCTCGGCGGCGAACTCCACATTGGCGTCGCGCGTGACGGCGGCGCGCCCGTCGGCGTAGCGGGTGTCATGCATCACAGCACCCCCACGCCCATGTCGAGGTCGAACGCATCGCCCAGGCTTTCGCCGGCCTTGCCTTCCTCGACAATGCTCTGACCGATCTCGGAAAATTTCGGCGCGCCGATAATGTGAAGCCGGCAAAGCACGTAGCGGACCTGCAGAAACCCGGCCATCGGCGCAAGCAGCGTCAGCGACGGAATGAGGATGAACCACCCCGCGAGCGTGATGACAAACAAGCTGATCGTCCGCGCTTTCAATTGGAAGCGGGCGCCATCGATCGCGATCAGCGAGGCGATGCGATTCATCGCCGCTGCATTGTAAGGCGCCCAACATACCAGCCAGGCCACGGCGCAGGCGCCGATCCAAGCCAGCGCGAGTAACCCGATATAGGCCGGATCCGCGCCCTCGCCGTCGTTCGCCGTGCCGATGAAAAACGAGAGCGCGATAAAGCCGCCGACGGACGCTGCTCCAAAGCCGACCCAGCCGAACGCAAACGGCCACCACAAACCCCGCTGCGGCGGATGCCCGTCTTCGGTAAACTCGAATGGCTGATCGCCGAAACGGGTATTTTCCCACATCAGCTTGGCGCGGTTCATGCGCGCCACTGGCGTGTACCAGCCAAGCGAAAGCATCTGCAGGATGGTCCAGCCGAACGAGGCCCAGGCGAAGCTCGCCGCCGATCCCGCCAGCCCCATGCGGATGCCGCGCCAGCGCGTCCGCGCAAGCTGGTAGCGGCGCATCAGATAACGCGCGGCGGCCATGAGCGGGACGGCGATGAGATAAAAGCCCGCGCCGAGCCAGAACGCCGTCACCGGGTCCATCAGCAGCGGCGCGATGTAGAAGACGAACATCGCCGGCAGGAAGAATGTCGGCAGCGCGATCAGGAAGCCGCGGAAAAGTTCGGCCGAAGTGCCGGAATATTCCAGCGGATCGCCCGACACCGAGGCGCGCGACCAGAGCCGCCGGCGCATCGCCGTACGCGCCCAAAAGCGGTAAAGCGTGAGCGTCAGCACCGTCAGCGCGGCGTTCTTCAGCGCTAGACCCAGCACGTTGAAGAATTTGCCGCTGTGGACGAATGGTTGCGCCGGCGCCGCCTCGACCGTCATGATGTCCCCCTCACGCGCCAGTCTAAACCGAGATCGTTTCGGGGGTCGATGCAAGAGATGAACGCAAAACCGCCGCCCAAGCCAAAACCCCGCGAGGCGCGTCTGGCCGAGGCGTTGAAGCGCAATATCGGCCGGCGCAAGGCGGCCGCGAAGCCGGACAAGGCGCAAAAATAGCCATCCGGAACGGTCGCTTGCCCATGCGGCGATGGCAGGCGTTCGCTACCGCGTCGCCTTGCTTAGGCCCATCCGGAACCCCATAACGCGCCCGAGCCGGGGGCTCCGACGAAAGACTTACATGGACCGTATCGTCATTACGGGCGGCGCGCCGCTTAAAGGGACAATTCCGATCTACGGCGCCAAGAACTCGGCGCTGAAGCTGCAGGCTGCGGCGCTGCTGTCGGCTGATCCGCTGATCCTCGAAAACATGCCTGACCTCGCCGACACGCGCTTCATGACGCAGCTGTTGACGACGCTCGGGGTGGAGATCACCTGGATCAAGGAAACGCGCACGCTGCGCATGCACGCCGCCGAGATCGGCTCGACCATCGCCCCCTACGATCAGGTGCGTAAGATGCGCGCCTCTTTCAACGTGCTGGGTCCGCTTCTCGCCCGCGTCGGCCACGCTACAGTTTCGTTGCCGGGCGGTTGCGCCATCGGCGCCCGACCCGTCGATCTGCACTTGAAGGCGTTCGAAGCGATGGGCGCTGATATCGTCATCGAGCAGGGCTATGTAAAAGCCGCGGCGCTCCGCGGTCTCAAAGGGGCGGAGATTGAGTTTCCGTTCGTCTCCGTCGGCGCAACCGAACACGCCATGCTCGCCGCCACGCTGGCGCAAGGCGACACCATACTCAAGAACGCCGCCCGTGAGCCGGAAATCGTCGATCTCGCCGATTGTTTGAACGCCATGGGTGCGCGCATTGAAGGCGCGGGCACAGGCGAGATCCGGATCAAAGGCGTCACCTCGCTCAGCGGCGCAACGCACGCCGTCGTGCCGGACCGCATCGAGACCGGCACGTTCGCGCTGGCGGCGGCCGCGACCGGTGGCAACGTGTTGCTGCAGGGCGCCCGCTTCGATCATCTGCAGGCGCTGATCAAACTGCTGCGCGGCGCCGGTGTCGAAGTCGACGCCGAAGCGCGCGGCTTGCGCATCAAGCGCAATGGCGGGCGCATCCAACCCGTCAACTTCGAGACCGAGCCGTATCCGGGTTTCCCGACCGATCTGCAGGCCCAAGCCATGGCGCTGCTGTGCCTAGCCGACGGCCAATCGCGCATCCGCGAAACCATTTTCGAGAACCGTTTCATGCACGCGCCCGAACTCGCGCGCCTCGGCGCGCAGATCGCGGTGCATGGCAACGAAGCTGTAGTGACGGGCGTTGAGACGCTGAAGGGTGCGCCGGTGATGGCGACGGACTTGCGCGCCTCAGTCAGTTTGGTCATCGCCGGGCTTGCCGCAGAGGGCGAAACCATCGTCAACCGCGTCTACCATCTTGATCGTGGGTTCGAGAAACTGGAAGCGAAGCTCGCCGGTTGCGGCGCGCAGATCGAACGGCAACGGGAAGAGCAATAAACGTGACGGCGCCGCTGAAACTGATGGCCGAGGACGCCGCCGACCTCGAGATCATATCCGCCGCGGCACAGGATGCGATCGTGCGCATGGGCGACATCACGATCGACCGCACGCAACGCCGCTTTACCGTTCTCATCAGCCGCTTTCGCTGGGAAGCTGCCGACAACAACCAGCCATTCGAGCGGGTGCGCGCGGCGCTCTCGTTCGAAAGCGTTCTGGGTATTAAGAGCCGCCGCGTGCGGCCCGACGCGGCAGAGTCCGTCGCCTCGCTGCTTTCGATCGGATTCATCCCGGACGAGGAGCCCCCGGGCGGGATCGTGCGGCTGATGCTGGCCGGCGGCGGTGAGGTTGCGCTCGAAGTGGAGTGCCTCGACGCAATCCTGTTGGATATGGGCCAGGGCTGGCGCACGCCGCGCCGTCCGGACCACGAGAAGACTTAAAGTGAGCGACAACAGGCTCATCGACGTAGTGCTGGACGAAGCGTCGCTTGCGCCGGCCTCGGTCAACGCCGAACACGAACGCCGCATCGCGCTCTTCGATCTGAAGGAAGCCAACGCGTTTTCCGTTAAAGGCGACACGCGCGGCCCTTACGTGCTGACGCTCTCGATGCAGGAAGGGCGCTTGGCGCTGGACGTTGCCGATCAAACGGGCGCGCGTGTGTGCCTGCATCACGTCGCGATGTCGGCGCTGCGCAAGATCATGAAGGACTACGCGCTGATCTGCGACAGCTACCACAACGCCATCCGCAACGCGTCTCCGAGCCAGATCGAGGCGATCGACATGGGCCGGCGCGGACTTCACAACGAAGCGGGCGAAGTGCTGCAGGAAGCGCTCGCCCAACACTTCGAGGTGGATCTCGAAACCGCCAGGCGCCTGTTCACTTTAGTCTGCGCGCTCCACGTGCGGAACTGATCCCGTGCCGGGGCTACCGCGTTCGGTGCTGTTCGTCTGCAGCCACAACGCCATTCGCTCGCCAATGGCGGAAGCGCTGATGCGCCTCCAGTTCGGCTCTTTGGTGCGGGTCGATAGCGCCGGCATTCGCCCGGCTGAGGAGGTTTCCGCCATGGCGGCCGTCGTGACGGACGAGGTCGGCGGCGATATCGCAACGCGCCAGCCTAAGGGCCTGGAGGCGTTCGGGGAGTATTATGAGGACGGCCCCTTCGACCTCATCGTCTCCCTTAGCCCTGAAGCCCACCACACGATGCTGGACCTCATCCCCGCTTTAGGGGGCGAGGCCGAATACTGGCCGACCTTCGATCCCTCTTTGGCGGAGGGGTCGCGCGACCAAGTGCTGATGGAGTTCCGCAGCGTCCGCGATGGCCTCGCCAAACGGATCGCCGCGCGGTTCCCCCGCCCGTCGACGGGATAGGGTTCAGCGCCTATAAGGCCCCCGCCGCCGAGTCATGGAGAGAGAATGGCCAAGGAAGAACTACTGGAATTCGCCGGGACGGTGATCGAATTGCTGCCCAACGCCACGTTCCGGATCGAGCTCGAAAATGGGCACGAGATCATCGGCCACACCGCTGGCAAGATGCGCAAGAACCGTATCCGCGTGCTGGCGGGGGATAAAGTGCTGGTCGAGATGTCGCCCTATGATCTGACCAAAGGTCGTGTGACGTACCGCTTCAAATGACGAAGAATTCTCTCGATCGAGCGGTCGTTGTAACCGGCGCCTCCACCGGTATTGGCCGGGCAGCCGTGGCTAAAGCCGTGCGCGCAGGCGCGCATGTGTTCGCCAGTGTCCGCAAGCAAGCCGACGCCGACAGCTTGAAGGCCGAGTTCGGCGAAGGCGTTTCGCCGCTTTTGTTCGATGTCGCCGACGAAGCCGCCGTGCTTGCGGGCGCAGCGCAGGTTGCGCAAGCGCTCGGCGGCCGGCGCCTGTTCGGCTTGGTCAACAACGCCGGCATCGCCGTGCCCGGACCGCTGCTGCATCTCGACACTGAGGAGCTGCGCCGCCAGTTCGAGATCAACCTCTTTGGCGTCCACAACGTCACACGGGCCTTCGCCGACCTGCTCGGCGCCGATCCGCAACGCACCGGCAAGCCGGGCCGCATCGTAATGATTTCATCTGTCGGCGGCCAAAACGGCGCGCCGTTTGTCGGGCCCTACGCGTCGTCCAAATTCGCGCTCGAAGGCTATTCGCAATCGCTGCGCCGTGAACTGATGCTCTACGGCGTCGACGTGATCGTCATAGGCCCGGGCGCTATCGCCACGCCGATCTGGGACAAAGCCGAGCAGAACGATCTCAAGCGTTTCAACAACACGCCTTATGCGCCGATGCTTCAGCGCGTCGCGGATTACATGCTGAAACAGGGCCGCGAAGGCCTGCCGCCGTCGGATGTGGGCGACCTGATCTGGCATTGCCTCAGCGATCCCAAGCCGAAAGTGCGCTACCCGATCCTGCGCAATCCCTTCATGGACCGGACGCTGCCGCGCCTGATGAATCCGCGCACGGTCGATAAGATCATCGCCAAGCGCCTGGGCTTTCCGAACCGCTCATGACCCGCCTCGTGCTGGCAAGCGCTAGCCCACGCCGTCTCGCGCTGCTGGCGCAGATCGGCGTCAAGCCGGACGAAGTGATGGCCGCCGACATCGACGAGACGCCGCTCAAAGGCGAAACGCCGCGTCTGCTCGCGCTGCGCCTCGCGCGACAAAAAGCCGAAGCCGTGAACGCCGATAGCGCCGTCGTCCTCGCCGCCGACACCGTCGTCGCCGTCGGCCGCCGCATCTTGCCGAAAGCCGAAACCGAGCAGGAAGCTCGCGACTGCCTAGCTCTCCTCTCCGGGCGGACCCACCGCGTCTACACGGGCGTCGCTGTCAAAGCCGCGGGCGGCGCAGTGCGCACGCGCCTTGCTGAGACACGCGTCGTCTTCAAAGTACTCTCGCGCGACGAAGTCGAGCGCTACATCGCCAGCGGCGAATGGCGGGGCAAAGCCGGCGGTTACGCTATCCAGGGCCTCGCCGCGCGCTACGTCACGAATTTGATCGGCTCATATTCGTCAGTGATCGGCCTGCCGCTGTTTGAAACTGCGAACCTGCTGGAAGGCGCCGGCGCGTGAGCGAGCCGCTTGAAACGTGGATCGACGCATCCATCGGCGAAACCCGCGAGGCGCTGGTGCGCAACGGCCGGCCCATTGCGCTCCGCATCGCCCGCGCCAGTGATGAAGGCCGCCGCGCGCGCTGGGGCGAACTTTACGTGGCGCGTGTGCGTGAGATTGATCGCCGCCGCCGCGGCGTTTTCCTCGATCTTGGTCTCCGCGACGAGCACGGCTTCCTGCCGCTCGGCGAGGACGGCCGCGTCCGCCGCGCGGGCAAGGAGCGCGTCGCGCTGACGGAAGGCGCGGGCGTCGTCGTTCACGTCACCCGCGAAGCCGCGCGCGCAAAGAATCCCGTCGTAGAGCTTCAGGAGATCGGCCACGACGGCGAGCAGCCCCACCGCATCGGCCGCCACGATGTCGACGACGAACTTCTCCTCGCCAAGCCCGCCGACGCATCGCTTCGCGCCAAGCTCGACGCCGCGATCGAAGACGCGCTCGCCCGCATCGCGCCCCTTCCCGGCGGCGGCGTGCTCAGCATTGAGCCGACGTCCGCGCTGGTGGCTATCGATGTCGACGCCGGCGGCCGGCAGGGCTCGGGCGATCCCGAACGCTTCGCGCTCGATCTCAATATCGCCGCGGCGCAAGAAGCCGCGCGCCAGATTAGGCTGCGCAATCTCGGCGGCTTGATTGCGATTGATTTCGTATCGATGCGAGCCAAGTCGCACCAGAAGCAATTGGAGGAGGCCGTGCGCGCAGCCTTCACTGGCGATCCGTGGAGCGTCCAATTCGGCGCGTTGTCGCGTTTCGGCGTGTTCGATCTCGCTCGCGCGCAGCTCCGCCGGCCGCTGCACGAGCAGCTCCGCGACGACGACGGACGCCTCAGCGCCGAGACCGTCGCACTGATGGCGCTGCGCGCGATCGAACGTGAAGCGCGCGCACAGGGCGGGCGCCAAATCGCCTGCACCGTGGCGCCCGACGTGAAAGCGTGGCTCGACGCCGCTGAGATTGACTGGCGCGCGCAGCTCTCCAATCGAATCGGCATGCGCTGGACGCTCGACGCCGCGCCCGGCCAGCGCGATCGCATCGATGCGAGGGCGCTTTGAACACGCCAGTGCATGAGCGCAAATGCGTCATCTGCGCCAAGCCGCAGGACGAGAAATTCAAACCGTTCTGCTCAAAGCGCTGCGCCGACGTCGATCTGAACCGCTGGTTCAGCGGCGGCTACGCCATCCCCGCAACGCAAGAAGACGAGCCGGACGACGAGGGCGAGCGTTAGCGCTGGCCGCCGCCGCGCTGCTTCTCGATATGACGCAGCAGCAGCCTCACGTTCTTCGCGTTTGACCTGAACGCGAAGTCGAACACGTCGCCCACAAGCGGAATGGCGCCGACGACGCCGTCAACCGCCAGATTTCCCACCATGCGCGCGATCAGCAGCAGCGGGGCGCCCAACTCGCGCGCGCGGTAAATGATGTAGGCGCCAAGCCCGGTGGTGATGAGATCGCCAATACCCGGCACAAGGCCAATGATGCTGTCGAGCCCGAAGCGCCAATTGGTCCCAGGGATGACGAAGCGGGTGTCCAGCAAATCCGCAAGGCGTTCGATGTCGGACGTATCGGCTTGATCGCGCACGCGGTGCGCTTGGATCATTTCGGGGCGGGTGATGCGAGTTCCAGTGGCCATACGCGGTTTAACCGCCGCGCGATGGCCAAGTTCCAACTCAGCTGAAGGTCGCCACCACAGGCACGTGGTCGCTGGCTTTCTCCATCGCCCGCGCCGTCTTGAAGATATCGAACGCAAGCAGCCTATCCGCCGCCTGCGGCGAGAGCAGCATGTGGTCAATGCGGATGCCGTGATCCTTCTGCCAGGCGCCTGCCTGATAGTCCCAGAACGTGTACTTATGCGCCGCGCCATCGGCTTGCATGTAAGCGTCGGTCAGCCCCAAATTTTGTAGCGCACGGTAGGCCGCGCGCGTTTCTGGCTGAAACAGCGCATCGCCCGTCCACACCGCCGGATTGTGACAATCGACGTCGCGCGGAATGACGTTGTAATCGCCGGCGATGATGAAGCGCTCCTCTTGCTCCAGCAGCTTGCGCAAATGCGCGTTCAGCGCCTCGGTGAAGGCGAGCTTGAACTGGAATTTTTCGGTGCCGATCGGATTGCCGTTGGGCGCATAGATCGAGGCCACCCGCACCGGCCCATCCGGCGCCGCGATCACGGCTTCGATGTAGCGCGAATGTTCGTGTTCGAGCCCTGGAATGCCGCGCACGAATTCCTCTATCCGATACTTGGAGAGGATGGCGACGCCATTATAGCTCTTCTGGCCGAACGTCTCGACGTTGAAGCCCATCGCCTCGAACTCGAAGCGGGGAAAGCGCGGGTCTTCGCACTTGATTTCCTGCAGGCACCAGATGTCCGCATCCGCCTCCTCGAAGACTTTCAGCGCCGTCGGTAGGCGCGCGAGGATTGAATTGACGTTCCAGGCGGCGATTTTCAGAGCCATAGCCGGGGCTTAGCCGCCCCGGCGGTCAGGTTCAACCAAACCCGCCCATGGCCACGGCGGCAAAACCGATCACCACCAGCACCACTCCGGCCACCAGCACATAGCGCAAGCCCTTTCCGGTCTCACCGGCGCGGGCCTCATCTTCGGTAAGTTCGACATGATCGTCGACCTTGCGCGCGCTCATGGTGTTCTCCTTCGTTTCTGCCCGCGCGCTTTATCGCGCCACCGGGACAGCCGATCTGCTGGCGTGCTAGAACTACGCCCATGACTGTAATCCTATGGGCCTTCACCTTGTTCCACGTCGTTGTGGGTGCGGCGTGCCTGGGCGCAGCTGTGCGGCTGCTCACGCCGGACGAACGCGCGCTGTGGCGATCGAAGCTCGCGCTACTGGTGGCCGAACTCCTGGTCTGGATTTATCCCATCGCAGCTTTCGTCGGCGTGAAGTCCGCGTGGAGCGCCTACGACGTCGCTCACCCGTTCGCCTTCGCTATGATCCTCGCGCCAATCGCGTGGCTGCTGGTGATGGGGATTGCGTTCGCGGTGGTGGACTTTGCCGAAGACGGCATACTGGGCAATGCGCGCACTTCGGACGCGGCACGGTGAAAACCCTTCGCTCTCTAGTGGTGCCAAAATACCCGCTGAGTTTCGCGGCCTTCATCGGATTTTTGTTCGTACTGTTTGTGCTTTCGCGCTTGATAGATGAGCCACATTTGCTGTGGTTTACGTTCTTGGGGTTGTTACCAGCGAATTGGATTGCTCGTTGGGAAGCAAACCGCCAGCAAGCTAAAAGCCGCGAAAATTAGCGAACTCATCCACCCCCGCCCGATCGCTGCGCAGCGTATTCACCGGCTTTGACATATCGGCGTAGCCGAGCGCCATGCCGCAATAGATCATTTCGTTTTCAGGCAACTCGAAATACGCGGCGAGGGGCGCGCGCATGCGGGCCCAGGCTTCTTGCATGCAGCTCGAAACGCCGCGCTCCAGCGCCGCTAGCGCCACGCTTTGCATGAACATGCCAAGATGCGCCCATTGGCCGTGCCCCATGGCTTTATCGATGACGAAGAAGAGCCCGACAGGCGCGCCGAAGAATTGGAAGTTCTGCGCCAAATGCATCAGTCGCGCCGGCTTGTTGTCGCGACCGATATCCAGCAGCGCGTACATGTCTTCGCCCACCTTGAACCGGCGCGAGCGATAGGGCTCCCACAAATTTGCCGGATAAACCGGCCGATCGTCTTCCTGTCCCGGCAGATTCGCCCGCGCCAGCGCCACGACTGCGTCGCGCTCGGCGCCCGCGACGGCGATCACCTTCCACGGCTGCAGATTGCCCCCCGACGGCGCAAACCGCGCGACATCGAGGATGTCGCGTAAAAGTGCTTCCGGCAGAGGATCGGGCGTGAAAGCGCGGATCGAAATGCGGGTTTTGATCGCGTCGGTGACGTTCATGCATTCATAATGGACCGCACTTGGTCCGACCGCCACTATTCACGCAACGGCGCCTCTCTCGTCATCTTGGGGCTCGCGCAGCGAGAGCCCAGGACCCAGGGGCAAACACACTGCTTTATGCTGTCCTGGATACTGGGCTCGCACTCGTGCCCCAGGATGACGAAATCCATTTCTCGCAATCACCCCGGCCCGTGTGCGCGCTGCTGAATTTCCTTCACGTAGGCGCGCCCCAGTTTCTGCGCGTCCTCGATCTCGCGCGCGCTCATTTCCTTCGCCAGCGCCGCCGCGCGTGTGCGCGCAGCGTCTTCGCCGGCGAGCGCGACACTTGCGTAGAGCCACCCCAACGCCTCCACCGGGTCGCGATTGATCCAGTAATCGGAGAGCTGCAGCATCGCTGGCGCATAGCCGTTTTCGGATGCGCGCGTCAGCCAGTGGCGCGCATCGTCCGGCTCGCTCATCGCCGCCAGCTGCACCATCGCCTCGCCATCGCCGGCGCCCGCCGCGGAGCGAAAGTTCTGGCGCGCGAGTTCGACGTTCTGAGCGACGCCGACGCCGGATCGCAGCGCGATGCCGTAGGCCGTCTCTGCCGCAGGATGCCCGTCATTGGCCGCGCGCGCGAAACAGTCTGCGGCCGCGCGCTTGTCCGCTTCGCCGCCGAGGCCGCGCCAATAGAGCAGGCCAAGATGATAATGGCCGACCGGGCGCTCTTCCTCTTGCAGCGCTTCTTGGAGCAAGCGGCGCGCGCGTTTCCAGGCGCGCCTCTCGAACGCATCCAGGCCGCGGTCGAGTTTCGAGCGGCCGGCGAACATCAGACGGAGAAGCTGACGCCGCAGCCGCAACTCGAGGTCGCGTTCGGATTCTTCACCTTGAACGAAGCGCCGATCAGCTCGTCCACCCAATCGACTTCCGAGCCGAGCAGGAAGGGCAGCGACACCGGATCGACGAACAGCCGGGCCCCGTCACGCTCGACGATGTGATCGTCGGCCTTTGGCGCCGCCGCGACATTGATCTCGTACTGAAAGCCCGAGCAGCCGCCGCCTTCGACAGCGACGCGCAGGCCGGCGCCTAGAGGCTCGCCGGCGACCACGCTTCTAATCCGCTCCGCCGCAGCGGGACTAAGTGCGACACTAGCCATCTGTTAACGCTACCCGTTCAGCGCTTTCTCAAGCGTCTCGGTCCCATATATGGTCTGTTTTCCGGCGTGAGGAGAAGGCGGTTCAGTGGCGGACGGTCAGAAAGCAGCAGCGGCCAAGCGGGTGAGGGCGGCCAAACCCGCCCCCAGCCTCTATGTGCGACCGCCGAAGGCCCCATACGCCACCGATTTCACCCGCTCGCGCGGCCGGCTTTATCCCGAGCCCGAAAGCCGCACCCGCACCCCGTTCGAGCGCGACCGCGACCGCATCGTCCATTCCAGCGCCTTCCGCCGGCTCCGCGGCAAAACGCAAGTCTTTGTCGCCCACGAGGGCGATCACTACCGCACGCGTCTCACGCATTCGCTGGAAGTTGCGCAGATCGCCCGCAGCGTCGCGCGCGTCATGGGCCTTGATGACGACCTCGCCGAAACCCTCGGCATCGCCCACGATCTCGGCCACCCGCCGTTTGGGCACACCGGCGAAGACGTGCTCGACGCCTGTATGGAAGGCTATTTGGGCTTCGATCATAACGCGCAGACCCTGCGCGTGCTGACCAAGCTCGAACGCAAATATCCAGCGTTTGACGGGCTCAATCTGACCTGGGAAACCCTCGAAGGCGTCGTCAAACACAACGGCCCGCTAATCCGCTATGGCGCAGCGCTAAAGGATTTGCCGGTTGCGATCCAGGAATACGTCGCCACCCACGATCTCGAACTCGAGTCCTGGCCGAGCCTCGAAGCGCAAGTCGCGGCCCATGCCGACGACGTCGCCTACAACAATCACGACATCGACGATGGTCTTCGCGCCGGTCTCTTCAGCCTCACCGAGCTGCGGGAAGAAGTGCCGATGGTCGAGCGCGTGCTGGCCACGGTGGAGAAGGATTATCCGGGCATCGACGCCTTTCGCCTCGCCGCCGAAACGATCCGCCGCCTCATCGGGGTCTGGATCGATGACCTTGTGTGGGAGACCGGCAACCGCATCGCCGCCGCAAAGCCGAAATCGGTCGACGACGTCCGCGCCGCCGGCCAGCCGCTGGTGGGGTTTTCCGATGTCATGAACGAAAACCAGGCGGTGCTGCGCCGTTTCCTGATGGCGCGCATGTACCGCCACTGGAAGGTCAACCGCTCGCGCAGCCACGCCAAGCGCATCATCCGCGAATTGTTTGAACTTCTGCTCAGCGAGCCCGAACTGCTGCCGCCCACCTGGCAGCAGGGCGGCGACGGGCCCCGTGGCCAGCGCACGGCAAGGCGCGTCTGCGACTACATCGCCGGCATGACCGACGATTACGCGATCGACGAACACAAACGCCTGTTCAACCTCGAACGCTAAGCATTCCGTTACGCCTGCGGAATTATGGATTCTGCAGAGCTGCTCTTAAGCGCATTAAACGTGCGTGCAGCGCGGCCGTGGTAAACGACCTCTTACACTTGCGATTCCGTGGAGTTTCGCTTTGAGCACCCGTTACGATCCGCGCATGCACGCGCACGACGATCAGTCGCGCCACGCCGGGATGATCTACATCCTGATGCTGGTGATCGCTGTCGCGTTCGGGGCGTTCCTTTGGCAGCTCTACAGCGCGCCGGAGATCCCGCGCATCCAGGCGCCGTCGACGCCCTACAAGGTCGAGCCGCCGCCGGAGGCTGCAAACGCGCCCGACGCAACCGAAAGCGCCGTCTTCGCCGCGCCTGCGCCGGATGCGCTCGCCAGCACGGAGCCCGAAACCCCGGTCAGCGATGGTCCGCCGCAGCTGCCCGCAGCGCCGCGTTTCGTCGCCAACGGCCCATACGTCGCCCAGCTCGCCGCGCTGCAATCGGAAGTCGCCGTGGATCAGGCGTGGCGGCGCCTTTCCTCGCGCGCGCCGCAGCTCTTCGCCGCCGCCCGGCTCGATGTGGAGCGCGCCGACCTAGGCCAGCGCGGCATCTATTATCGCGTCCGCGCCGGCTACTTCGCCGACCGCGACAACGCCGCGCGCTTCTGCGACCGCATCCGGCAGATGGGCCAGGACTGCATCGTCGCGGCGCGTTAAGAGCAGGCGATGAGTTTGCTTTCCTGCTCGCTCGGCCTGCGCCAGCCAAAGCTCGATGCGGACACGCGCGCCTTCTTTCGCGATGCGCGGCCGTGGAGTTTTATCTTGTTCCGCGAAGCGTGCGTCTCGCGCGTGCAAGTGCGGGCGCTGTGCGATCAGTTGCGCGATTCGGCGGGCCATGACGCAATTGTTTGGATCGATCAGGAAGGCGGCCGCGTCGCGCGCCTCAAAGCGCCGGAATGGCCGGTTTGGCCGGCTGCCGCGAACTATGGCGCGTTGTACGCGCGCGATGCTGCATCGGGCGTGGAAGCCGCGCATCTGGGGCACCGTCTCATCGCCGACGAATTAAAGAGCATCGGCATCGACGCCGATTTCGCGCCCGTGCTCGACGTTCCCGTCGAAGGCAGCGACAAAATCGTCGGCGACCGCGCGTTTTCTGCTGAGCCCGGCGACGTTGCGACTCTCGCCCGCGCCGCGCTCGAAGGCCTGCACGAGGGCGGCGTCGCCGGCTGCATCAAACATATGCCCGGCCACGGTCGCGCCACGGCCGATAGCCACCTCGCGCTGCCGCGCGTGAGTGCAGCCGAAGCAGATCTCGCTACGGACATCGCGCCGTTCGCCGCGCTAGCGGATTGCGAAGCGGCGATGACTGCGCACATCGTCTATGAAGCTTGGGACGGCGACCGCCCAGCGACTTGCTCGCCGACGGTGATCAACGAGATCATCCGCAATCGCATCGGCTTCCAGGGCCTGCTGATGAGCGACGATCTTGACATGAAGGCGCTGCAATACGCTCTCAACGGTGGTTTGCAGCAGCGCGCGGAAGCCGCGCTCGAAGCCGGCTGCGACGTCGTGCTGCAATGCTCGGGCGATCTGAAAGAGATGCAGGAAACCGTTAAAGGCTGCCGCCCGCTCGAGGGCTTAGCCCTCGTCCGCGCACGCGCCGTCGAAGCCTTCGCAAAACGCCCAGCGCGCGAGTTTGACGCGGAAGCGGGGTGGGCGCGGTTTAATGAGCTGCTCGGCGCAAGCTAAACAGCACGCGATAGACCCGGCTCGCCGCTGCGCAGCTCCCGGGGAGCGTGTATAACGTACTGACAATGACCGAAGCCGACGACCAGATTGAACTCGACCTCCACGCCGCCGAAGAGGCGGACGAAGCTGAGGCGCTGCGCGTTGCGCTCGACGCCTTCGAGGGGCCGCTCCACGTCCTTTTAGAACTCGCCCGCGCCAAGAAGATCGATATCGCCAAAGTTTCAGTCGGCGAGATCGCCGATCAGTTTCTTAGCTTCATCGCCGAAGCGCGCGCGCAAAACATGGAGATCGCCGGCGATTATCTCGTCATGGCCGCCTGGCTCACGTTGCTGAAATCGCGCCTGCTGATTCCAAAGCCGCTGCTGGCGCCTGACGAACCCGATCCAGAGCAGCTCGAAGCTGCGTTGCGTCAGAAGCTGATCAATCTCCAGGCCGCGCGCGGTGCGGCAAAGAAGCTCGAAGAGCTACCCCAGCTCGGCCGCGACGTGTTTTTGAATGGTCAGCCGCAGACTACGGTGCTGACCAAAACGACCACATGGCGCGCCGATCTTTATGAACTCCTGAACGCGTATTGCGCCGATCGCACCAAGCAAATCCGCAAGCGCGCCTACACGGCGGCCGTGCGCCGCGCCTATCCGCTGGAGAGCGCCCGCAAAAAGCTCGTGCAAGCGCTCGCAACGCTCCAGCACTGGAGCGCGATCGAAGCCATTGCGCCCGCCGCTGTGGACACGAGCCCCGATGCGCCGCCGCAGGAGAGCTATCTTGCTTCCACCTTCGGCGCCGCGCTCGAACTGACGCGCGAGGGCCGGATGGAGCTGCGGCAAGCGGAAGCATTCGCGCCGCTGTTCGTGCGCGCGCGCGCGGTCCACAATAGCGGCCAGGAATGAACCCGGCCGACCCGCCTCTCACCGATACGATGCGCCGCATCGAGGACGCCTTCACCGACGGCGAGCGCCCGCGCGCTGAGCCCTCGGTTGACGCCATCCGGGCCGCCGAGGCGCTTTTGTTCGCAGGCGGCGAGCCGATCGCCGCCAAGGCGCTCGGCGAAAAGCTAGGCCCCGCCGTCGACGTCGCCGCGGTGCTGATGAAGCTGAAAGCCGATTACGCCGAGCGCGGCGTCCAGCTGGTGGAGACAGGGGCCGGGTGGCGCTTCCAATCCGCCCCGGACCTCGCCAGCCTCTTTACCGAGACGCGGGAGGCCCCCAAGCGCCTGCCCAAAGCGACGATGGAGACCCTGGCGGTTATATCATACCACCAGCCGGTGACTCGGGCCGAGATCGAGGACATTAGGGGCGTCAGCCTCTCTCGCGGCGCGATGGAACTCCTGATGGAGATCGGCTGGATCCGGCCCCGCGGTCGCCGCCGCACCCCCGGCCGGCCGCTTACGTTCGGGACGACCGACACGTTTCTCAGTCACTTTGGCTTGGCCTCGCTTGACGCTCTTCCCGGCAAGGACGATCTGAAGGCCCTGGGCCTGTTGGACCCGCGGGCCGCGGCGCAGCTTGACGTGCCGCGCCCGAGCGAGGATGCCGCTGCCGACGAGGAGCCGCTGTCAGGCGGTGACGACGCGGCAAGCTTTTTCGTGGATCATCTAGGCGAAGATGAGTGATCTGCGCGCCCGCCGCGCAATGGAGTTGTGACGATGCATATGCCCGGGATCATCCCGCTTTTGATCGTTTTGGTGCTTGTGTTCCTGCTGTTCTCGAAGCCGGGCCGCATTTCCGGCCTGATGGAAGATCTGGGCAAGGGCATTAAAGGCTTCCGCAAGGGCCTCGGGGATCAAGAAACGCCGCCGCCTCCGGCCGCTGGCGATCCGCCGCGCCAGGTCCCGGACCAGAATGTCCAACAGCGGGAGACCGACCGCGCGCAGAACTAAGCGCGCGCGGGGATTGTAAACGCCCATGCTTCCGAGCCTCGGTTTCCAGGAGATTTTGCTCCTCGGCGTCCTCGCCCTTGTGGTGGTGGGGCCGAAGGACTTGCCGTTGCTATTGCGCAAGCTTGGCCGCTGGACGGCGAAGCTCCGCGGCATGGCGCAGGAATTCCGCTCGGGATTCGATGAGCTGGCGCGCCAAGCGGAGTTGGATGAACTGAAGCGCGAAGTCGACGCGCTCCGCCGCACCACGTCGCTCACTGAAATCGGCCGCGAATTGTCCAAGCCCCTGCCGTCGCTGGAATCTTACGCCGGCGTCTCGCCCGCGCTGCCGGACCGCGGGCCTTCAGGCCCGCCGGCCACGCCGGAAGCAGCTGTCAGCGCGTCTGAAAACGCGCGGTCCGAAGAGCCTGATCCCGAGCAACTTGCCGACGAAGCCGAGCAGCGCGAGCCCGTAAAGCTGGATGCGCCAGAACACGCCGAAGCCGCGCCGATCGTCCGGAGCGCTTCGTGACGGACGCCGCCAAATTGCAAGACGACGATATCGAAGCCTCACGCGCGCCCTTGCTCGATCATCTGGTCGAGCTGCGCGACCGGCTCCTAAAAGCGTTCGCCGCGCTCATCGTCGCAACCATCGTGGCGTATTTTTTCGCAGCGCCCATCTTCGAATTCCTCGTGCGCCCTTACCGCGAAGCTTTGGTCGATAGCGGCATGCTCGCGGCAGGCGAGACGCCGCGGCTGCAAATCACGGCGCCGCTCGAAGGCTTCTACACCTACATGCGCATCGCCATTTTCGGCGGCATCATCTTGTCGTTCCCGATTTTGGCCTACCAGGCCTACGCGTTCGTCGCACCGGGCCTCTACAAGCGGGAGCGCGGCGCCGTGGCGCCGTTCTTGGTGGCGGCGCCCATCATGTTCCTTTTGGGGGGCGCGTTCGCGTATTACGTGGCGCTCCGATTTGCGATGGTGTTCGCGCTCGGCTTTCAGGTGCAGAGCGACATCGTCAATCTCGAACTCATTCCGAAAATGAATGAGTATTTCGCTTTGGCGTCGACTTTAATCCTCGCCTTCGGCATCTGCTTTCAAATGCCGGTGGTGTTCGCGTTGCTGGCGCGTGTCGGCATCCTCGGCGCCGGCGCGCTCCGGAAAGGCCGGCGTTACGCCATTGTCGGCATCGCCGCGTTTTCCGCCATGGTCACCCCGCCCGACGTCATCTCCATGACGCTGATGGCTATCCCGATGTACGGTCTCTATGAGATTTCGATCTGGATCGTGGCGTTGATCGAGCAGGCCAAGGCGCGCAGAGAAGCGGCTGAAGCCGTGACGCCTCCAGCCCCGTAGCGTCCGCGCGCGGCTTCGGCTAAGCGAAGCGCGAACGGGAAAAGACCATGCACGACATCCGCGCCATCCGCGAAAACCCTGATTTCTATGACGCCGCCTGGGCGCGCCGAGGCCTGCCGCCGCAAGCGCAGAAAATCCTAGAGACCGACGCCAAACTGCGGACCGCCTCGACGGCCAAGCAAGAGGCCGAAGCCCAGCGCAACGCCGCGTCAAAAGCGATCGGCCAAGCCAAGGCGCAAAAGAACGAGGCTGAAGCCGAGCGGCTGATGACGCAGGTCGCAGCTTTGAAGCAGCGCATCGAAGAAACCGGCGCCGATGAAGCCAAGTGGCAAAAGCAGCGCGACGATATGCTGGCCTCGCTGCCGAACTTGCCGGCGCTGGACGCCCCCGACGGCGCCGACGAGCACGCCAACATCGAAGTGCGCCGCTGGTACATTCAGTCCAAAGCAAATCCGCCCGCGCTCGATCTCACCGCCGATCACGTCACACTCGGCGAAGCGCTCGGCATGATGGATTTCGAGAGCGCAGCGCGCATGTCCGGCGCCCGCTTTGTGGCCCTGAAGGGCCAGCTGGCCCATCTCGAACGCGCGCTCGCGGCTTTCATGCTCGATCTGCACACGCGCGAGTACGGCTACACGGAAGTGTCGCCGCCGCTTCTGGTCAAAGATCACGTCATGTTCGGCACCGGCCAGCTGCCGAAATTCGTCGACGATCAGTTCACCGCCGCGCGCACCGTCAGCCGCGAAGAATTGCTGTTCGAGGCGCTCGATCGCTTCGACGAAGAGTTCGAAAAGCGAAAAGGGCAGGCCAAGCCCACCGAAGTGATGAAGGAGTTGCTCGAAGTTGCGCCCACGCGCGAGGATTTCTGGCTGATCCCAACCGCTGAAGTCGCGCTGACCAATCTGGTGCGCGAGCAAATCCTGGACGAAGCGCCGCTGCCGATCCGCATGACGGCGGATACGCCATGCTTCCGCGCCGAGGCGGGCGCCGCGGGCAGGGACACGCGCGGCATGATCCGCATGCACCAATTCCGCAAGGTGGAGCTCGTCTCGATCACCACGCCCGATCAAAGCGACGAAGAGCACGAACGCATGGTCGCGTGCGCGGAGGAGGTGCTGCAGCGTCTCGAACTACCCTACCGCACCATGCTGCTGTGCACCGGCGACATGGGCTTTGGGGCCAAGAAAACGTACGACCTCGAAGTCTGGCTGCCGAGCCAAGGCAAGTATCGCGAGATCAGCTCGTGCTCGAACTGCGGCGATTTCCAAGCCCGCCGCATGAACGCGCGCTTCCGCAACAAGGACGGCCGCACCGAATTCGTGCACACGCTGAATGGTTCGGGCCTCGCAGTGGGGCGCACGCTGGTTGCGGTGCTGGAAAATTACCAGCAGGCAGATGGCTCGATCCAAGTGCCGAAAGCGCTCGTGCCGTACATGGGCGGGCTGGAGCGGATTTCTAAAACCTAGAGTCATTCCGGGCGAGCGGAGCGAGAACCGGAACCCAGGGCAAACGACGTGGCGGTGGCCCTGGGTTCCGGGTCTACGGCGCTTCGCGCCTCCGCCCGGAATGACTTTAGGTTTTCAGTATCTCAAGCAGCTGTGCGCCGTGCGTCGAGTCATCCAACGCGTTCCAATCTGCCGGCGCCTCCAGCGCCACGCCAAGCAGCGATTGGAAAATGCGGCGCGGCAGCGTTTGCGCGCCGAATTGTTGCAAGTGCGGCGTGATGAATTGCGCGTCGAGTAGTTTGAAGCCGCCGTGTTTCAGTCGCGCTGCTAGATGCACGAGCGCGGCTTTGCTGGCGTCCGTAACGCGCGAGAACATGCTCTCGCCGAAGAACGCCCCGCCGAGCGCGACGCCATAGAGCCCGCCGACAAGCGCGCCATTCAGCCGCGTCTCGACGCTATGCGCCAACCCTTGCGCGTGCAGCGAAAGGTAGAGCGAGAGAATGTCGGTGTTGATCCAGGTGTCTTCGCGGTCCGGCCCTGGCGCGGCGCAGCCCTTGATGACCGCGGCGAAATCCTGATCCACTGTGAAGGTGAAGCGGTCCTGCCGCAGCGTGCGCGCCAGACGTTTGGGCGCGTGGAAGCCGTCGAGCGGAAAGATGCACCGCCATTCGGGATCGACGATGAAGAAGCCGGCATCGTCGCGGCTTTCCGCCATCGGAAAGACGCCGCGCCGGTAGCAGGCGAGCAGATCGTCGGTCGAAAATGCTTTCACGGCGAGCGCATTGTGCCAGCGCCCGGCGCCCGCGTCACCACATTGAGTCCACGCGACTTGGGGTTCCCGCGCTTTACTCCGCGATCAAGCGGCTGCGCAGTGCGTCGTTGCCGATCCGGGCGCCATGGAATTCCGGTACCGCGGGGTCCTCGGCCGGGATCGGCACAATGATGGCAGGGCCATAATTGGCCGCCGCGTGTTCCGTATTGGCGCAGGCAGCAAGCGCCAGCAGCATGAAGGTGAGCGCAATGAGCACCGCAATGCCCGCGAATTGTTGTTGTGCCATGAGAAAGCGGCCCTGAAAAAGTTTCACGGCGGCAATCTGCAAAGCTCGGGCCGCAAACTTACTCTTCGGCAAGTCCCATGAGGCCGGCCGGCGCGCCGTGCCGCTCCGGCCAGTTCCCGTACGCGACATCGGTCGGGCCAATGACAAATTCGAGCACGCGCCACTGGCCGTTCTCGCGCTTCAGCAGCGCGTAGGTCGTCCCGCCGCCGTCAAGAACGCCCTCAGCGGCCTGAACATCGTACTTGGTGCGCGCCCAGTCGATCGCGCCGCCCCCTGGCGCTTGCGGCTGGACGACGAGCCACGCCCATTCGTTTTCCACGCGTACGGTTTCGATGGTGAACGCAACCGGTTGGCCGATATCGGCGGCGACGACAGGCGTCAGCGCATCTAGCAATTCCTGGCTGGCCGCCTCCGGCGAGGGCGCGGCGGGCGGAGCTTGTTCGCGCGGCGCTTGGGGGGAGCACGCGGCAAGCGCGAGCGCTGCGAAAATAGCGCCTATGATTTTCATTTGTCGCCGCCCCCTGCCTCTGCGTCTGCCTTGGCCTTCAAGTGCTTTTCCAGCCAATGGATCGAGTAGTCGCCATTGATGACATCAGACTCGTTCATCAAATCGCGGAAGAGCGGCAACGTGGTTTCCACGCCCGTAATCACCATCTCGTTCAGCGCGCGGCGCAGCCGCATCAGGCATTCGGCGCGGTCGCGCCCGTGCACGATCAGCTTGCCGATCAGCGAGTCGTAATTCGGCGGGATCGCGTAGCCGGCATAGATCGCGCTATCCAGACGCACGCCCAGCCCGCCTGGCGGGTGATAGCCGGTGATCTTCCCGGGCGAGGGGCGGAACGTCGCCGGGTCCTCGGCATTCACCCGGCACTCGATGGCGTGGCCGTTGAACTTCACGTCCTTCTGCCTGACCGAAAGCGGCGCGCCGTCGGCGATGCGGATCTGTTCGCGCACCAGATCGATGCCGGTGATCATCTCCGTGACCGGATGCTCGACCTGCAGACGCGTGTTCATTTCGATGAAATAGAACTCGCCGTCCTCGTAGAGATATTCAACCGTGCCGACCCCCAGATAGCCAAGCTTTTGGATGGCCTCGGCCGTCACGCGGCCAATCTTGGCGCGGTCCTCGGCGTTCAGCGCCGGCGAGGGCGCTTCTTCCAGCACCTTTTGGTGGCGGCGCTGCAGCGAACAATCGCGCTCACCCAAATGGATGACGTTGCCGTGGCTGTCGGCGACAATCTGGATTTCGATGTGACGCGGATGCGTCAGATATTTCTCCATATAGACGGCGTCGTCACCGAACGCCGCTTTCGCTTCCGCGCGCGCCGTGGAGAACGCTTCGCTCACTTCGTCAGCGCTGCGCGCGACTTTCATGCCGCGCCCGCCGCCGCCGGCCGCCGCTTTGATCAGCACCGGATAGCCGATCTTTTTGCCCCATTTTTTTGCGTCTTCTTCCGTCGCGATGCCGCCATCGGAGCCCGGCACCACCGGCATGCCTGTATCGATGGCCGCCTGTTTGGCCGCGATTTTGTCGCCCATCAGCCGGATGTGTTCGGCCGTCGGGCCGATAAACGTCATGCCATGCTGAGTCACGATTTCGGCGAACTTCGCGTTCTCCGAGAGAAAGCCATAGCCAGGGTGGATTGCTTGGGCGCCGGTGATTTCGGCGGCGGCGATAATCGAAGGGATGTGCAGATAGGATTTGCTCGCCGGCGGCGGGCCGATGCAGACGCTTTCATCCGCCAGCCGCACATGCATGGCGTCGGTGTCGGCGGTGGAGTGCACCGCCACGGTGGAAATGCCCATCTCCTTGCACGCACGGTGGATGCGCAGGGCGATCTCGCCACGATTTGCGATGAGGACTTTTTCAAACATCGTCGCTCACGCGTTGCAATATGCCGGACGCCATCTGCGAGAAACGTGCGCCGTCCCGATCGGCCGCCACATCGTTATTGTTCACCACGCGGACGAAGTTGGCGATCAATGTCGCGCTGTCGTTGAGCGTGACCGCGAAGCACCAAGTCTCGACCCATCCCTCGTTGCGAGGCCGACCCGGATCGACCTGGATGGAGGTGATCACGGCGTTCGTGCCATCGCGCTGAAGAACAAATGTCCCCGGCTTGATTTCGATGAGCGCTCCCTCATTGGGGATGAAGACGTTGACGTTCTGACCAGAAATCACGAGCCGCACGCCGCGCAACCGCGCCGGCGACAGACCAGCGCCGCTGACGGGGTCGAGGTTTCCCTCCCAGGTTCCGTCTAGCATGCCTACCGGTGTGACGTAGTTGCCCGCGCGCGCCGCAGCGGGAACGCTGGCGGCGACGGTAATGCCGCCTAGTACGGCGCGGCGGTGAAGCGAGCGATCGGCCATACGATGCTATTCCAAAATCACCAGCGGCTCGCCGTATTCGACCGGCTGCGCGTCCGTCACCAAAATCGCGATCACCTTGCCTGCGCGCGGCGCGGGGATCGGGTTGAACGTCTTCATCGCTTCGACGACGAGCATCGTTTGTCCCTCGGTCACCGTGTCGCCGACCTTGATGAAAACCGGCGAGCCCGGCTCCGGCGAAAGATAAGCCGTGCCGACCATCGGCGAAGGCACCGCGCCCGGATGTGAAGCCGTGTCGGCGCCGAGCGCGGTGCCTTCGCCGATGGTCGGCACGGCTTATCTTTCGCCGGAGCCGGGCTCGCCGGTTTTCATCAAGGTCGGCGACACGGTGACCGAGGG
>JACMMP010000038.1 GCA_014378995.1 Hyphomonadaceae bacterium | reverse complement strand
GAGAGCGGCGGCAGCGCCGCGGGCGGCGAAGCGGGCGAAGAGGGAGTCACCGCGCCGCCAGCCAGCGAAGCACCCGCCAGCGCAACCGGCGGCGAAGCTGGCGAAGCCGGCGCCGCCACCGCTTATGCGGGATTGAGCGGCGATCAGCTGACGGCGCTGCGGCTTCAGCACCTGAAAGGCTTCGTCATGGCCGCCGCGGCCGTGACCGCCGAGAACCAGCCCAACGAAGCGGGCATACTGGTACAGCAGGGCCTGCTTGAAGTGTACGATGTTGCGCCCGATCAGTTCGGCACGCTGAACGTCGCGATAATCCGCGCCGCCGGCGAAGGCGACACGCTTAACCGCGCCCAGCGCATGCAACGCATCCGAACCGCCGAGGACGAACTCAACCGCGCCGCCGCCGAACTTGAGGCGGACCCTGCCATCACCGTCGCCCGCATGGTCGATGTCGCCACCGGCCTTTACAGCGAGGTTGTGCAACCCGACTTCGTCGATCCGATCGAATATCAGCACTCAATGGGCGCAGCCCTCGCCGCGCGCGATGCGCTTATCCGCGCCGAAAGCCAATTGCGTCGCGCCAATATCCCCGCCTACAGCGAAGCGAGAGGCGCGCTCAACAGCTTCGTCGCGCTCTGGCCGGACGCCGCCGCGCCCGAACGCCCGACACCCTACCGCGACGTGCTGGCGCAAGGCTCGCGCGTGCGGCTGGCGCTCTCGCCGTTCCTTTAGGCGCGGCGCAGCAACACCGAAAGCTCGTCGCGATAAGGTGCGCGGGCGTATTCGCGATAGCCGAGCTTGTCCGCAAGCTTCAGCGACGGGCCGTTCTCCGGCGCGATCATGCAGACGAAGTCGCGGCGCTTGAAGTGCGTCTCGCCCCAGGCCAGCGCCGCCGCCATCGCTTCATGCGCATAGCCCTGCCCCTGCGCGTGCGGCGCGAACGCCCAGCCTTGCTCGGGCGCTTCGAACTTTGGCTCGATCTCGCGCTTGAACGTGCCGAAGCCACCCTCGCCGAGGAAACGTCCGCTCGCTTTTTCCTCGATCAGCCAGAAGCCATGCCCCAGCAGCGCCCAGTGCCCGACATAAGTTTGAAACCGCCGCCAGCTGTCCTCACGCGAGGACGGCTTGCCGCCGATGAAGCGGGTGACGTTCTCTTCCGCCCACATCGCCGCTGAGTTGTCGAAGTCGCGCAGCTCATGGCCGCGCAACCGCAGCCGCTCGGTTTCGAGCACAGCCGTCAACTGGCCTCTCCGGCCAGCACCGCTTCCAGCAACGCTGCCGTTTCATCGCTCGCCCAATCTGCGCCGCCGGCGAGTCGCGCGACCTCGCGGCCTCCCGCGTCATAGATAATCGTCACCGGCATCCCCGGCGCCTGCGCATCGAACAAAACCCCGCGCGTCATGTCGATCAGGAACGGTAAGCGGCCGCCGGTAAGCCGCGCCAACGAAGCCTGCGCCTCGGCCCGCTGGCCTTCGCTGTCGACGCTGACCGGGATCACGCGGAGGCGCCCCTCAAACCGGTGCTGCAGCGCCGCCAGGGTCGGCATCTCCTCCACGCACGGCGCGCACCACGTGGCCCAGAGGTTCACCACCATAACTTCGCCCTGGAAGGCCTGTAGATTGGTTTCTTCCCCCGCCGCATCGCGCAGCGTTCGCGAGGACAGCGGCGGCGGATCCGGCAAAATGATCAGACGCTGCATCTCGCCCTGCGCGAATCGCATCAGACCTGCGTTTTGCTCCGGCTTTGAAGAGGCGGCGAAAAGCACGTAAAGAACCGGAGCCGCGCCAAACACCAGCATCGCCAGCGCAACCCACAAAGCCCACGGCTTTTGCGACCCAGAGGTATCCGCTTTCGTGTCCAATTCCGATCCTTCGTCCGCCAATCCCAAAACGGGCCAGAAGATGTGGGGCGGCCGCTTTGCCGCCCAGCCCGCCGACGCCATGCAAGCCATCAACGCTTCGATCGATGTCGACAAGCGCCTTTGGCGCGAAGACATCGAAGGCTCGAAAGTGCACGCCGGCATGCTGGCCGCGCAAGGGATCATTACGCAAGAAGACAATGCGGCGATACAAGCCGGGCTGGATCAGATTGCCGCGGAAATCCTCGCCGGACGGTTCGAGTTCTCGGCCCAACTGGAGGACATCCACCTCAACATCGAAGCCCGGCTGACCGAGCGCATCGGCGAGGCCGGCAAGCGCCTCCACACCGCCCGCTCGCGCAACGATCAGGTGGCCACCGATTTCAAGCTCTGGACTATGCGCGCCGCGCGCGAAACTGGCGACGGGCTGCGCACGCTGCAAAAGGCGTTGCTCAGCCGCGCCGAGGCGCACGCCGAGTGGATCATGCCGGGCTTCACGCACCTGCAAACGGCGCAGCCGATCACCCTTGGCCACCACCTGCTCGCGTACATCTCGATGTTCGAACGCGACCGCGTGCGCCTCATCAGCGGCGCGCTGGAAGCGGCCTGGGAGTGCCCGCTCGGCGCCGCCGCTTTGGCCGGCACCTCCTACCCGATCGACCGCGAACGCACCGCCGCCGCGCTCGGCTTTCACGAGCCCGCGCACAATTCGCTCGACGCGGTAGGGTCGCGCGACTTCGCGCTTGCCGCGCTCGCCAATTTGGCGATCGCCGCAACGCACCTCTCGCGCCTCGCCGAGGAGATCGTGCTGTGGACGAGCCCGCAATTCGGTTTTGCGCGGCTGAGCGATGCCTGGTCAACCGGCTCCTCGATCATGCCGCAGAAGCGCAACCCCGACGCCGCCGAACTGATCCGCGCCAAAGCCGCGCGCATCGGCGCAGATTTCGCCGCGTTGAACACCATCGTGCAGAAGCTACCGCTCGCCTACGCCAAGGATTTGCAGGAGGACAAAGCGCTCACCTTCAGCGCGTTCGATGGCTTTGCCCTCTCGCTCACCGCCATGATCGGCATGATCGAGACCATGCGCTTCGAGCGCGAAGCCATGCGCGCCGCCGCCGCACGGGGGTATTCCACCGCCACCGACCTCGCCGACTGGCTGGTGCGCGAGCTGCAAATTCCCTTCCGCGAGGCGCACGAGATCACCGGCAAAATCGTCCGCCGGGCCGAAGAGTCCGGCGTCGCTGAACTGGGCCTGCTGCCGCTCAGCGACTTCCAGGCGGTCGATCCGCGCATAAGCGAAGCAGCGCGGGCGCTGTTGACGGTTGAAAAATCAGTCGAGAGCCGGGATAGCTACGGCGGGACGGCGCCGCTGCGCGTACGCGAGCAGGTCGAGCGCTGGAAGGAGATGTTCAAATGAGCCGATCCATTATTGCGATGATTGCGCTGACGATGCTTTCGGCATGCGGCATTCAGGGCGATCTTGCGCGTCCCGATCCACTTTGGAACAGCGAAGAAGCAAGGCGCCGCGAGTGCCAGCGCCAGCTGGAAGAAAACCTGCCGCTCGATCCGCGCTGCGCGCAATATCAGAGCGGCGCCACTAGCCAGTGAACCATTTCGACTATCGCGACGGCGAACTCTGTTGCGAGGATGTGAGCTTGGCTGAGATCGCTGACGCGGTCGGCACGCCGGTTTACGTCTATTCGACTGCGACGCTGGAGCGGCACTACGAAGTCTTCAAGTCCGCGTTCGCTCCGCGCGATGTGCTGGTCGCCTTCGCCGTCAAAGCCAACGCCAACATCGCCGTGCTCGCAACGCTCGCCCGCAAGGGCGCCGGCGCCGACACGGTAAGCGCCGGCGAAATCGAGCGCG
>JACMMP010000037.1 GCA_014378995.1 Hyphomonadaceae bacterium | reverse complement strand
TGCGTAGTGGCGCGCTTCGGTTTCGTACTCGACGTGCGCCGTGTTGATCGTAATGCCGCGCGCCTTCTCTTCTGGGGCAGCGTCGATGTCGGCGTACGACATCGCCTTGGCGCCGCCCCTCTTGGACAGAACCAGCGTGATCGCCGCTGTTAGCGTCGTCTTGCCGTGATCGACGTGGCCAATCGTGCCGATGTTGCAGTGCGGCTTGTTCCGCTCGAACTTTTCCTTGGCCATTGTAAGGTCCTGTCTCTCCGGCGTCCAAAAAATGAAGGTCGGCGCTTCGGCCCGGCCGGAGCGCGCGTAAGGTGCGGGTGTTTAGCCGCAGCGTCGCCCACGTCAAGCCCCAGCGCCGCTTGGCGAAGCCCTCCAGCGCGGCTAATGGTCTCCGCGCGACGGTCGTCCGCAAGGACGCGAAATGGGAACGCGGTGCGGGGTTGCCAAGCCCCTAATCCGCGGCTGTGCCCGCAACTGTAAGCGGCGAGCGTTCCACCGACACGCCACTGTCCCCGTACACGGGATGGGAAGGCGGCGGAACGCGATCGAGCCGTGAGCCAGGAGACCTGCCGTCGCACGTCGCTCGTTCGCCGGCCGGGACCAGCCGAACGAACCGGACTCTCCGCAGCAGCGACGCGGGCGGCCCCGTGCGCGAGATATTTTTCTCGGGCGCCCCGCTTGTCGCTGCTTGGCGCGCCGCCGGGGACGAGGCGCGTTGCAAAAAGGGGAAGCTCCCATGCGTAACGCGTTCAAGGCGGCGATACTCGCCGTCACCTCTCTCACCACCCTTCCCGTCCACGCTCAGGATGATGAAGAACTGATCGTCACCGCCACCCGCGTGCCCACGCCTGCCGAGCGACTGCCGGCGAACGTCCACGTAATCGACGCAGATGAGGCGCGCAGCCGCGGCGTGACGAACATCAGCGATGCGCTGGCGGAGGCGCCGAGCCTCAACATCATTCGCTCGGGAGGGTTCGGTCAGCAAAGCAGCGTCTTTGCCGGCGGCGCAAACTCCAATCACACATTGGTGCTGTACGATGGCCTGCGCCTCAACGACCCGTCTACGCCAGGATCGTCGTTCGACACCGGACAAGACACGTTGGCGGGACTTTCGCGCATCGAAATTGTGCAAGGCCCGATGAGCGCCGTCTTCGGATCGGACGCCATTGGCGGCGTCATCAACATTCTTCCCCGCCGCGGCGGGGAAGGGCCGCTCAACGCCCAGCTGGACTTGGCCGGCGGTTCGTTTGCAACGCTGACCGCGAGCGCCGGGGTCGATGGCACTGTCGGCGCATTTCGCTATGCGCTAACTGGGGAAGCCTTTGCCACGGGCGGCTACGACCTCGTGCCGGAGCGCATGGCGACGCACACGGGCGATGCGGACGGCGCGGAATCGGCGACATTCACCGGCGCATTCGACGTTGCGCTTTCACCTGACCTCACGGCGGATGTTCTGCTGCGCCACCGCGAAGCTAGGGCAGACTTCGATGGCTTCCTCTACCCGCCGCCGTCTTTCAACGAACAACGGGTCGATGATCCCGACCTCGAAATCGCGAAAAACGATCTAAGCGTTGCGAGACTCGGCGCGGACTGGCGGATCAACGAGACGCTCACGCTGCGCACGACCGCTGGCGCTCTGCGGCAGGATCGAGAGGAAGCCGATGCGGGGACGACGACCGCGAGCTATTTCGGTGAGCGCCGGTTCGCGGACCTGACGCTGAACTGGCGCACGGGCGACATCGGCGCGCTGCAGAACACAAGCATTGTCGCGGGCGTCGAAGCGCAAGAGGAAATCGTGCGCATCGATCAGGGCTTTGCCGCAATCGCCGCGGAACAGCGTCACGACGGCGTGTTCGTCACAGCACAAGGCGACATGGACTTGCTTACACTGACAGCCGCAGCACGCGTCGATGACTTCGAAGGCTTCGGGCGCACGACGACGTGGCGCATCG
Organism: Hyphomonadaceae bacterium; assembly: GCA_014378995.1. Lineage (GTDB taxonomy): Bacteria > Pseudomonadota > Alphaproteobacteria > Caulobacterales > Aquidulcibacteraceae > Vitreimonas. The sequence goes on along the minus strand of JACMMP010000037.1, from coordinate 6,344 downwards.
GCGCCTCCTACGCGGTGTTGCAAAATACACGCGTTTACGCCGCCTACGGCACGTCGTTCCGCGCGCCGACGCTCTACGAGCGGTTCATTTATTTCGGCGATCCTGGCCTCGATCCTGAAACCGGATCGGCTTGGGAAGCGGGCGCGGATTTGCGCTTTTCGCTGTTCGGGCGTGACGGCGGCGCAGAGTTCGGCGCGCTCTATCGCACGCAGAGAATTGAAGACCTGATCGATTTTGGTCCGCTGTTCACCTACGTAAACGTCGATCGCGCCGATATCGAGAGCGCCGAGGCGCGCATCGTGTTGCGGCCGCTGTCATGGCTGACCGGACGCGCCTCCTATGTCTACACCGACGCTCGGGACGCGCTGACGGGCGCCGCACTGCTGCGGCGGCCGGAAAATGCTTGGGCTGCATCGCTGGAGGCTCGACACGGTCCGCTCGCCGCGGAACTTGCGTGGCGCCGGGTCGGCGCGCGCGCGGACCAAATCTACGCCAATGACGGTTTCTATCAGGGCGTCGGGGAATCGGCGGCGTACGATCTGGTGCGCGCTTCAGCGTCCTGGGCGTTCTCGCCGAGCGTTCAGGCATATGTCGCTGCCGACAATTTGGGCGATGAAACTTACGAACCCGCGAATGGCTTTGCCGGCGCGCCGCGCAGCATCCTCGTCGGGCTGCGGCTGCGTCCGTGACATCGGGAGCTCCCTCCTGCGAGGGAGCTCCTTACGTCAGGGCTGCGCTAGCCCCAGTTCAAGATCTTCACCGACGACGCGTTGCGCCGAGGCGTCGTAACAAAGCGATCTCATCTCGCCGTTCTGCGCAATATCGCCCGGCATCGTTTGCTGGCGAAACCATTGCCGATTGAGTGAAACCGCACCTTCCGCTTCTACGCCGACAGGCGCCCACGTGGTGGCGACGCGCGTGCGTGCGTTGGCGGTGCGCGCCCATGTCGGCCAATCGTCGGCGATGTGGTTGAATCGGACCCGCAGCGAGCCGCAAGGATACTGCCCCCACTCCATGCTGGTCACTTCGACCACTCGTCGCTGGGAGGGAGCGCAAAACGAGGGGCGGTCGCCGCCGTAAGGCGATCCCCGCAAGCTGGCGGCGCCCTCGCTCGTCAACGCGTATTCGATAACGCCCGGACCGATGTCCGGCCGCTCACGCGCGACGAGGAAACCGAGATCGACAAACTCCTGCATGCGCGCGCGGCTTGTAGCAGTAACTTCCGGACCCCAATCCCGGGCCATCAGATCGTAGCGCGCGTAGTAGAAATTGCGCCGGTTGCTGGCGTCGAGCCACAGGCCCGGCCAAGGGAAACAAAGCGTCTCGCGATGCACCTGCGCTTGAACCGCGGCCAGCACCTCCTCGCGGGAGACGGTTGGCTCTACGCGCTCGATCACCATTTCAGCGACGCCGGTCCTGATCTCGCGCGGGAGACGCTGGAACGCCGACGTCGCCGGCGTTTCGATTGCCGCGCAGCCGGTGACCGCAGCCGCAAACGCCGCCGCCGTGATGCGCGCGATAGCTTTGGTAAGCCGCATGTCTTCTCTCCCCGCCAGGAAAGCCAGCCGGCAGTATTGACGTGAAGTCCGCCAACGCAAACCGCCACGCGCGAGAAGAGTCGCTTTTGGGGAGAATTCTACAGCGGGCGCCCAGAATTCAGGCGGCGATTGGAGCGGGTAGAGGGAATCGAACCCTCGTCTTTAGCTTGGAAGGCTATTGCTCTACCATTGAGCTATACCCGCAACTGCTCGGGGAACGGCTTCTAAAGCCTCTTCTTGGCAAATGCACGCCCAGAACCGGACTTGAGATACTTTTCAAAGGCGACTGCCAAACTGCTATCGGAGAACGCCAAGTAGGTTCGCAATCGCCATGGTCGGTATTTAGACGTGCGAGCCACAGCGCCGGAATTGTGCATCTTCAATCGCGCAGGGATGTCATCGGTGACGCCAGTATAGAGGTGTCTCCCTTCGCCCTCGCTTTCGAGCAGATATACGAACTTCACAGCGTCCCTCCTGCGCTGGTCCTCCTTCGCCCTTCGGGCTTCGACGGGACAGCCTTCGCGCAGGAAGGTGTAAGCGCTGGCTTGCCCAGCCGAAGCGCGTAGCGCGAAGGCTGGTGGAAGGGGGTGGATTCGAACCACCGTACGCTCTCGCGGGCAGATTTACAGTCTGCTGCCATTAACCACTCGGCCACCCTTCCGGCCCTGCTTCCGCTGGCGGGTAAGCCTCTATAAGCAAGGCCCCTGTTTCGCGGAGCGCGTCCTATAGCCAAGCCCCCTCCTCCACTCAAGCCACACAACATCCCGGCTGACAGACTGCCGCGCCGCCAATTCGAAGAGGAAACCGGCGGCCCGTCCTGGGTCTGGGGCGTACACGCCGCTCTGGCGGTGTTGGCGAATCCTGCGCGCAGGATCGAGCGCGTTGTCGCCACGCGCAATGCCGCCTCGCGCCTGCCGCACGGCTTCGAGCCGCACGTCCTGGAACCAGACGCCATTGACGGCATGCTGCCGCCGGGCGCCGTCCACCAAGGCCTGGCGGTGCGCGCGTTTCCACTGGAACCAATCTCGCTCGAAGCCGCGTGTACGCCGCCAGACGGGCGCAGCGTGCTGATCCTCGACGGCGTCACCGATCCGCAGAATGTCGGCGCGGCGTTTCGCTCTGCAGCGGCGTTCGGCGCGCGCGCCGTGATCCTGCAGGACCGCAAGTCGCCGCCGCTGACCGGCGCACTGGCGAAAGCTGCCGCGGGCGCCATTGAACTTGTGCCGCACGTGCGCGCAGTCAATCTCGGCCGGGCGGTCGAGACGTTGCGTTCTTACGGCTACAACACCGTGTCGCTGGAGGGCGAAGCGACGCTCGCGCTTGCGGATGCGCTGAACGACAAGCGTCCAGCGGCGCTGGTGGTTGGGGCCGAAGGCAAAGGCGTGCGGGCGGGCCTCGCGGAAGCGTGCGAAAACCGCGCCCGCATTCCGATTGCGCCGGCGATGGAGAGTTTGAATGTTTCTGTGGCCGCCGCGATCTCGCTCTACGAAGCGGCTCGCGCCAAGGCCTAATGAGCGCCTTTGCCGCCCCTGAACACCAGGCGCTTCACGAAGAAGAAGACGCCGATGATCACGAGGTAACCCAGGAACAGCACGAGCGCTTCGGTCCAGAAGCTTTCGCTGGTGAAGTCGGGCAGGACCACCGCGCCGCCTTCGCCCGCCAGTACGGGCGCCAACTGTTCAATGGCGATGTGCACAATCACCGCTACAAACGAGACCGGTATCCATTGCGACCAAGAGCCCAGGAAGACTGTCGCGGCCAGCGCGATCAGCAGACCCTTCGGATTGTTGATGTTGGCGAAGCCCTCACGTAGGTACGCAACCGCCTGATCGATTATTTCCATGCCCGCCCCCTCGAGATTGCCCGGCCATCCCCACGGCAAGGCCGAGACTCTTAATGGCAAATTCGCGGCAGTCCAGGCGCTAAGGCGCAACACTGAGGCACATCAGGACGTCATCTACATACGCGTCGCCTACCCTGATGCCGCCGGGGACCCGGCCGGTTTCGACAAAGCCCAGGCGCTCGTACATGCGCCGGGCGGGCGCGTTCCGCTCATTGACCCAAAGCGCGATCCGCCGGGCGCCGCGCGCCACAGCATGCTCGATCGCCGTCTGCATCAAACTTGCCCCGGCGCCCGAGCCGCGGGCGTCCGGGTGCAGATAGACCGCGTGGACCCACCGCGTGTGCGCGAGACAATCGTAGGGCAGAGAGTCAATTACCAGCTTGCCGACGAGCCGCTCGCCCTCGAAGGCGCCCCAGCCCTCGCCGCGCGCGAGCAGGTCTCTGAGGACGCTATCGGGACGAGCGGCGTCGTTGGCTGGCGTCTCCACGAAGGCGAGCGGCGCCTCGGTCAGCGCGAAGCGATGAAGATCTCGGTACGAGCCAAGATCGTCAGGTGTCAAATTGCGGATGCGCATCAGGCGCCGCCGAAGCGTTCGGCCCAGCCGGCGACGTCCTCGTCTTCAATTTTCTTGAACAGCACGTCTGGCGGCGTGATGGCGAGCCCACGCGGCAATGCGTCCCAGACGCCGCCGTCGGACGGATCGGGCCAGTTGCGGTTCTCTTCCGGCACGCCGATCGCATCGAGGACCGTCTTCACGGCATCCGGAATGAACGGTTGCGCGAGGATGGCGAACAGGGCGCAGGCGTTAAGCCCGGTGCGCACGCCAACGGCTGCAGCGTCGCGATCCGTTTTCAGCGCCGTCCAAGGCGCGGCGACCTGCAAATACTCGTTGCCGGCGACCCAAATGGCGCGCAATTCCGCCGCGGCTTTGCGGAATTCCATTTGCTCGTGGAATTGCGTCAGCGCCGTCAGCCGCTCAGCGAATTCCTTGGCCAGCTTCGCTTCGTTCGCGCCAGGCTCGCCGCCGTCCGGCACGACGCCCTCGAACTTCGAGGCGCAGAAGCGCGTGATGCGGTTGACGAAATTGCCGAAGACGTTGGCGAGATCGGCGTTGATGCTCTGCTGGAATTGTTCGAGCGTGAAGGCAGCGTCCGAACTCTCCGGCGCATTCGCCATCAAGTACCAGCGCCAGTAATCGCTCGGCAAAAGCTCAAGCGCCTGGTCCATGAAGATGCCGCGCTTCTCACTGGTCGAGAATTTGCCGCCGTACCAGGTCACCCAATTAAACGCCTTCAGCCGGTCGACCAGCTTCCACGGCTCTTGGCTACCCATAATGGTGACCGGGAAGCTCACCGTGTGGAAAGCGACGTTATCCTTGCCCATGAACTGGATGTAGGTGACGTCCGCCGCGCCCTTATCCTCGCGCCACCAGCGCTCCCAATTGCCGCCGGTGACTTCCGACCATTCGACCGTTGAGCCGATATATTCGATCGGCGCGTCGAACCAGACGTAGAACACCTTGTTCTCGAAGCCTGCGCGGGTGGCGCCGTTTTGGGTGACGCGAATGCCCCAAGCCAAATCGCGCGTGATTGCGCGATCGATCAGGCCTTCGTCCAGCCATTTGTAAGCGATCGAGCGCGCAAGCGTTGGCCAATCGGCTGACTTGTCGACCCAGGCGCGGATGCGATCCTGCATCAGCGGCTGCTTGAGGAAGAGGTGCGCCGTGTCGCGCGGCTCCACATTGGTTGAGCCGGAAACTTTAGAGCGCGGATTCTTCAGCTGCATGGGGTCGAGCAGCGTCTGGCAATTGTCGCACTGATCGCCGCGCGCGCGCTCGAACCCGCAGACAGGGCACGTGCCCTCGACATAGCGATCCGGCAAGAAGCGCTTGTCATCGATCGAATAGATTTGCTTCGACACGCGCTCTTCGATCAGGCCGTTTTTCTCCAGCGCTTCGCAGAAATGCTGCGTCAGCCGGTGGTTGGGCGGATTGGACGAGCGGCCGAAATGATCGAACGAGAGCTTAAAGCCGTCGCAGGCGTTTTTCTGGATTGTGTATTGCTGATCGCAATAAGTGCGCACGTCCTGCCCGGCTTCCGCGGCGGCGAGTTCCGCCGGCGTGCCGTGCTCGTCCGTCGCGCAGATGAACAGCACTTCGTGGCCTTGCAGCCTGCGGAAACGCGCGTGCACATCCGCCGGCAGCATCGAACCGGCGAGATTGCCGAGATGCTTGATGCCGTTAATATAGGGTAGCGCCGACGTGATCAGATAGCGGGCCATGAGGGCCGCGATCTAGGACGTCCGCCCCCGCTCGCGCAAGCCGCGCCTCAGGCTATCAAACTCGGATCGCGCTTCAGGTTCGCGTACGCTTCGGCCATGCGCGTGTCGTATTGGTTGGCCGCGTAGCTCGGGCCATTGTAGCGGCTGGCGAAGCCGGCCCAGTCCAAACGCTGCAATTCATCGGCCAAGCCATTGGCGCGGATAAAGCCTTCGAACGCGTCCAGCTGATCCTTCTCCGAACGCGCCAGCTTCGACACATACTCGTGCGCGTTGGCCATTTGCAGGTTCGGATAGTTCTGCCCGAGCACCTGAAAGCGGCCATAGCTCGCGCTTTCCAGCGCAGCGGCGGGCTCCAGGCCATACGCTTCGCCAAGTTGCGCCCAGCGGTCAGCTTGGCTGCGCGGATAACCCCCGGCGGCGCGGTTCGACACGTTCGGATTCGTTTGATCGAAGCGCGAGTTGGTCTTGCGCGAGAAGAGGTGCCGCTCGAACAGAATGACCGGACGCCCGTCCTGCCCAAATCCGCCGAGCGGACCGGACTCCACCTGCGCTACAGCCGCAAGCGCCTCCCACTCACACCCCAGGCGCGACGCCACCTGCTCATAATCGGCGCGCGCGATCGGCGCTCGATCTTGCACGCGCAACGTCGCCAGGTAGTCGCCGCTTGGCGGCGCGGTTGGCGG
>JACMMP010000036.1 GCA_014378995.1 Hyphomonadaceae bacterium | reverse complement strand
GCACGCGAACGAGCGCAACGGCTAGGAAGATCGCGCCTGCCCATGTTGTCGCCGGCGTGAACCAGATCGCGGCGGCATCCTGGCCGCTCAGCACGAAGAGCCCGATCAGCGCCGCGCCGAACGCCGCCAGATGCAGCGCCTCGAGCCGGAGGCTCAGCGCGCCGACGAGCGTCGCGGCCGTCACGATAATGCCGAAGGCGGCGCCTGCGGGGCCGATGACGCCGATCTGGCTCGCCAACGCCAGCGCCATGCTGGCCATGACCAGAGCAGCGACCGAGCCTGGCGCAGCGCGGCGCATATGCGCGTGCAGCAGGCCCGCCACGCCGCAGAAGGCGATGAACACAGAATAGACGACCGGGGCCGCATGCGCCGAACCAAGTACGAACCCGACCAGCGCCCAGCCCGCGCCGGTGATCGCGCCCGCCCATGCCGACGCGCGCCACTCATAGCGCAGGCCCAGCAGCGTCATCGCCAACGCGACAGCAAGTCCGCCCGCCACGATGAACGAGGCGTCCACGCCGGCGAAGAAAGCGAGCGCGGGCGCTGCGGCGACGACGCCCAGAATAAGCCCGCGGAGTTTTTCCGGCAGCACTTGCGGTGTGTTGAAGCGGAGGGCGTTCCCCGGCGTGGTCCACGCGCGCTCCGCACGGGCGCGGGGCGTCTGCGCCGCTGTGATCGCAACGACCTCGGCGTCGACCGGAACCACGGTCCCGCGCGCCCGACGTCTCGGCGCCGCCGCCTGGCTCTCCGCCGCCGCGAGTTCAGCGTGCAGCCGCGCGATCTCGTCGCTCAACAGGCCTTGCCGCCGCCACAGATAGGCGAAGCCAAGGCCGGTGGCTGCAAGCTGCAGCGCGAATAGGATCCAAAGCCCCATGAGCCGGGCTTCCTAGACGAACGGCGCCGGTATGGCACACCCAAAAGAGCTAGGCTGGTGTGCGCAACGGGCAACCTGTGGCTTGTAAGCGCCACTTCACATTCCCCTGAGGGGCGTATTCAAACCGCTGATTTGCGGAGAAATTTTTGCGTCTGGCCGGCGCCCGATTGGTAGGCCTCGGCCCCGGCGGGGTCGGTGATTTGGGTCCAATGGTCGCGCACCGCCTCCGCGGACGCGCCCGCGCCGAGAAACGCGCCCTCGGTTTCGACAATCTGCGCCAGCGCAAAAACGCCCGCGCCAGCCGTCAGCACCGCCCCGTTGGGCGCATCCGGTGACGCCAAATACACAACACCCGGCGTCACGTGTTCTGGCGCAAGCTTGGTCAGCATTTCCGGCGGCATCAGCGCATCGGTCATTCGTGTCGCCGCCACCGGTGAGATCGCGTTGACCCGGATGTTGTTCTTGCCGCCCTCCAGCTTCAGCGTGTTCATGAGCCCGACGAGCGAGAGCTTCGCCGCGCCGTAATTGCTCTGGCCGAAATTGCCGTAGAGCCCAGTGGAGGAGGTAGTGACGACGATGCGCCCGTAATTTTGCGCGCGCATGATCTCCCACAGCGCTTTCACCGGCTTCATCGTGCCCATCAGGTGCACGTCCACCACTGAAGCGAAATCGGCGATTTCCATTTTCGCGAAGCTCTTGTCGCGCAGGATGCCGGCGTTCGCGACCAGCACGTCGACGCGGCCCCATGTCGACATCGCGCGCTCCACCATCGCCGCCACGCCCGCGTCGTTGGTCACCGAGCCGCCATCGGCGATCGCCTCGCCGCCCGCGCTGACGATCTCCGCGACCACCGCGTCCGCCGCGGCGGACGAGCCGCCCGAACCGTCGATCGACGCGCCCAGATCGTTGACAACGACTTTTGCGCCGCGCCGCGCGAACTCCAGCGCGTGGCTGCGCCCCAAGCCGCCGCCCGCACCGGTGACGATGACCACTTGTCCGTCGAAGCGAATGTCCGCACCCATGTGTCCGAGCTCCAATCCTGGTTGAAGGTTTGATGAAGATTGCAGCCTGCTGGGTCAAGAATGCCCCGGCGGCGATTGCGGCGCGCAAACCGTCGCACTAGCGTCACACATTGGGGAGCGGGGCAGGCGTGACGTACTCACTGGAAAACGCGCGAAGCCTGCTCGCTGTCGCGCTGTTCATCCTCATCGCATGGCTGCTTTCTGAGGATAAACGCCGCTTTCCTTTCCTGCTTACACTCGGCGCGCTCGCCGTGCAGGCTGGCCTCGTGCTGGCGCTCTTCGCCATCCCGAACTCGCAAGCTGTTCTGAGCGGCGTCACCGCCGCGATTAACGGCCTCGCCGGCGCCGCCGATAAGGGCGCGCAATTCGTGTTCGGTTTTCTGAGCGGCGGCGATCAGCCTTATCTTGCCGAGAGCGACGCCGCGCCTTTCATTTTCGGCTTCCGCGTGTTGCCGTTGATCCTGGTGATTTCCGCGCTCTCGGCGCTGCTCTGGCATTGGCGCATCCTCAAATGGATCACGCGCGGTTTCGGCTTTCTGTTCGAGAAGACCATGAATCTGGGCGGCGCCTCCGCGCTGGCCGTCGCCGCCAACATCTTCATGGGCATGGTCGAAAGCCCGATCGTCATTCGCGCTTATCTCGATAAGCTCTCCCGCTCGGAGCTGTTCCTGATGATGGTGACAGGCCTCGCAACCGTCGCCGGCTCCACCATGGTGGCTTACGCCGTCATCCTTGGCTCCGTCCTCGAGAACGCCGCCGGCCACGTACTCGTCGCCTCGATCATATCGGCGCCGGCCGGCATCTTGCTCGCGCGCATCATGATCCCCGAACAGCACAAGGCCGGGGCTGCTTACGATTACGGCGCTGAACTCAAATACGAAAGCTCGATGGACGCCATCACGCGCGGCGTGCAGGACGGGATAATGGTGGCGGTCAACGTCGCCGCCTTCATTATCGTGTTCGTCGCCTTCGTGTGGCTCGTAAACAATATGCTGGCGCTCGCGCCGCGCATCGACGGCGAGCCGGTCACGCTGCAGCGCCTGTTCGGCTATATCTTCGCGCCGGTCGCCTGGCTCATTGGCGCGCCGTGGAGCGAAGCGCACGCCGCCGGCAACATCCTCGGCGTGAAGCTTTTTCTCACCGAATTTATCGCCTTCATCGAACTCGGCGCCATTCCTGCTGACGAAATGAGCGAGCGCACACGGATGATCATGACCTACGCCATTTGCGGCTTCGCCAACGTCGCCTCGGTCGGCATCATGACCGGCGGCATGACCGTGCTGATGCCGCAGCGGCGCTCCGAGATCATGTCGCTGGCTTGGAAGGCGCTGCTGCCCGGCTTCATGGCGACGCTGATGACAGCCGCAATCGTCGCGGCGCTGCCAGCTGCGCTATTTCAGTAGCTCTCAGACGCCGCCAGCATGGAGCCGCGCGCCAGTCGCATCGGCGCGCCGCTTCAACTTGCTGCTGACTTCGCGCAGCAGCTTTGCCGCCCGGCGCGCCGCTTTGCCTTCGCCGGCGAGCGCCGGCGCCGTCTCGACCCGCTCCAACAGCAGTAGCATATCCCGCTCGCGGCCCAATATGTCGCCCAGCTTCGCGCCCGCCTTGCGCCGCCGCGGTGCGCGCCAGGCGCCTTCGAGCAGCAGGGCTGCGAACAGCCGGTCCTTCTCGCGCTTGCGCCATTCGTGCCGGCGCGGCGCATCGGTTGCGAAATGGGCATGCTGGTAAGCGCGCCGGGCGCGTCGCGCGATACGATCGCCGCCGCGTCGAATTTGGCGCGGGGAGGCTTCCGGCCACACCTGCGCCAGCGCCAGCAGGTCCTTCAGCCCAGTGCGGGCGCCTTCGACATTCAAGCGCGGCGCCGCCGCACGCTCCGCCTCGAGCCCCTCAGCCAGCGCCTTTACCGCCGCCGCCGTCTTGCCGCGCGCACGCTTCCTCATCTTCCGCGCCGCTTCCGCGAGGGCGCTCAGATCGCGCGCATGCCCCATCGTGCGCATCACCCCGCGCGCCGTGTCGTTGAAAACAGAGGAAAGACCCGGCGCGCAGGCCTTGCCCACGCGCGCCAGCGCCCGCGCGCGCTTGACGCGCACACGGCAGCGGTGAAGCGCGCTTGGATCTTGCCCATAGGCATTGAGCTCGGCGATGGCCGCGCGCAGCTCGTCCGACAAAGCCGTGCGCAGTTCGAATGCCGCTTTTGGCGACCGCATGGAATGACCCCCGTTTGGCGCCCCGCGCTCAGCTGCGCGGCGCCGATGTGATCTTCTTGAGCGTGCCGGAAAATGCAAGCAGCGGCTGAGCACGTTGTGTGACAATGCCGCGCACAAAAATCAGCGAGCGGGTTTCGCGCAACACCTCTCCACTGGATTCCACCGCGCCCTCCAGCCCGCCCGCCGATAGGAATTCGCAATTGCACGTCAACGTCACCGCTCTTGCGTCGCGCAAAGTGTTGTGCGCGATGGAAAAAAGCGAGAAGTCGGCAAAGCTCATCAGCGCTCCGCCATGGATCGTGCCGCCGCCGTTCAGGTGCTCGCGCCGCGGCTGGAACGCCGAGCGCACGCTGTGCCCATCGGCCTTGAAGCAGAAGGGGCCGATGGCGGTCTCGTAAGGGTCGGCGCCCCCGCTCCAGGTGAACCAGCCGGCGAAGGGGCCCTCCGTCAGCTCGACCGGCCCCTGATGCAATTCGTCTAAGCCGTCATTCATGGGTTTCCCTCCGGGCCCGCGTGCTGGCATGCTAGAGCGGTGGCGGCAAGGCAGGGGTCTATGCGTCCTATTTTTGCGATGCTGGCTATGCTGGTGCTGGCGCAGTGCGCGACGCCTGAAGACACGCGTTTTCGTGTCGGCGAGGCGCCGCGCGCGTTCGTGGTGATCGGCATTGCGGAGGCGCAGTCCAACACCTCGCCGCGCTACACCATGCTCTGGCGGCGATTGGATGCGCAGGGCCGCTTCACAACTTTCAACGACGACACCATTTTTCAACCGCGCACGCACATGGGCAATTCCGTTCGGGTGCGCGGCATCCCCGGTGAATTCGCGATGGCTGAGGTGGAGCCGGGCGTCTATGCGCTCGACAGCACGTTCGCTCTGATCGAGGACCGGCGCGTCAATTATTCGGCCAACGGCGTCATCGTCGGTCCCGAGCGGCCGAGCTTCGAGGTGCGGCCGGGAGAGGCCGTCTATCTCGGCATATGGCAACTCGATCTTGAAGCCGTGACTGCCGTCGCGCGGCCCTGGCGGCTCGATCAAGCCGACGCCGCCGCCGCGATGCGCGACGCAAACGCCGTCGTCGGCTCCGTAACGCTTCGCCAAGTGCAAACGCGCGCCGTGCCTTGCACACCGCGCCAGCTGAACCCCCGATCGCAGCGCCAGATTTGCTAGGACCTCCGTGCAAGACCAAGAAACTCTGAACGAACTGCTCGCCGTCATCCGCCGTTTCGTGAACGAGCGGCTGATCCCGCTTGAAGCGAAAGTCGCCGAGGACGACGCCATTCCCGAAGAGGTGCTGCGCGAGATGCGCGAGCTTGGGCTGTTCGGCTTGTCGATACCGGAAGAATATGGCGGCCTAGGTCTTTCGATGGAATCCGAGTGCCGCGCGATGTTCGAGTTTTGCCGCGCCTCGCCGGCTTTCCGCTCCTCATTCGGCACCAATGTCGGCATCGGCAGCCAGGGCCTCGTCATGTTCGGCAACGAGGCGCAGAAGCAAAAGTATCTGCCCGGCATCGCTTCGGGCGAGATCGTGACCTCTTTTGCGCTCACCGAACCGGAAGCGGGGTCGGATTCCGCCGCCGTGCGCACGCGCGCTGAGTTGCAAGGGGACCATTACGTCCTCAACGGCTCCAAGCGTTACATCACCAACGCCGCCCGCGCCTCGCTCTTCACCGTGATGGCGCGCACCAATTCGGACGTGAAAGGCGGCGCCGGCGTCTCTGCGTTTCTGACGCCGAGCACTCTCGCCGGCGTCAGCGTCGGCAAGTCCGAGAAAAAGATGGGCCAGCAGGGCGCGCACATTCACGACGTGAACTTCGATAACGTGCGTGTGCCGGTCGAGAACCGTCTCGGCGAAGAAGGCCAGGGCTTTCGCGTCGCCATGCAGGTGTTGGATCGCGGGCGCTTGCACATCTCCTCGGTCTGTGTCGGCGTCGCCGAGCGCTTGATCGAAGAAAGCGTCCGCTACGCCGCCGAGCGCAAACAATTCGGCCAGCCGATCGCCAGCTTTCAGATGATCCAAGCCATGCTCGCCGACTGCCGCGCCGAAGCCAACGCCGCGCGCGCCATGGTGCTGGATGCGGCCAGGAAGCGGGACGCCGGCGAGGACGTCACCATGGACGCCGCTTGCGCCAAGTTGTTCGCGTCCGAGATGGTCGGCCGCGTCGCCGACCGTGCGGTGCAAATTTTCGGCGGCTCAGGCTACGTCGCCGATCACGGCATTGAGCGCTTCTACCGCGACGTGCGCATCTTCCGCCTCTACGAAGGCACCAGCGAAATTCAGCGCATCATCATCGCCCGCGAGATGATGAAGCGCGGCGGGTGAGGCGTTAGCTGCCGCTGCAGTCGACTGGAGCTGCGCGGCCCACTTCCCATTGCGCAGACGCCCCGCCGCCGCGGAAGCCGTAGCGGCCGTTGCTGTAATAACCCTCGCTCGCACGCGGCAGCACCATAGATGGCCCGCCAATTATGGCGACACGCGCTTGGCTGCCATTGGCTTCGACCATGAGCTGCGCGCCATTGGTGCAGCGATAAGCGATCGGGCCGTCGAGCGGGATAGGCGGCGGCGCGCCGCCCGGCCCAGGCTCGCCAATGTCCGGCCCCGGCGAAGCGCACGCGGCGAGGGTGAGAAGCACCGCGGCGATTGCACAACGCCGCCACCCATTCCCGGATTGGCGCGCAGCGCCAAGTCCGGGACCCATAAACGCGTGTGTTGATAGTTGAAACGCCGGCGCCTCAAGTGATCTGGAAGTTGAGTTTATGGGTCCCGGGCTCTTCGCTTCGCGAAGCCCCGGGAATGGGTGGGAGGTTGTCGAGCGCATGATCACGTCCCTTCACTGAGCGTACACAGTCTTGCCGGCGATGAATGTCCGTTTCACGGCGCCTTGCAAGAGCTTCTTGTCGAACGGCGAGTTATTGGATTTTGATTTCAGCGTGTCGCTGTCCAGTTTGAACGGCGCGCCGAGATCGATCAGGATCACATCCGCCGGCGCACCCTTGGTGAGGCGCCCGGTCGGCTGGCGCAGCAATTCAGCGGGCTTCAGCGTCATGGCGCGGATCAAGGTGTTGAGCGGCGCATCGCCTTTGTGATGCAGCGTTAGCGCGCCCGCCAGCAGCGTCTCCAGGCCGACAGCGCCGAACGCCGCTTCTTCAAACGGCAAGCGCTTATCTTCCGCCTGCTGGGGATCATGGCCGGAGACGATAACGTCGATCAAGCCGTCGCTCACCGCCTGCACGAGCGCGACGCGGTCGTCTTCGCTCCGCAACGGCGGCGAGAGCTTGGCGAAGGTGCGATAGCCGTCGACGTCCTGCTCGTTCAGCACGAGGTGGTGGACGTTGACGCTGGCGAAGGCGCTCACGCCGCGCGCTTTGGCGCGCTGCAGCGTCGGCAGCGTCTGCGCCGAAGAAAGCATGTCCAGCAGCAGCTTGCCGCCGGTGAGTTCAGCCAGCATGAGATCGCGTTCGGCCATGATCGCCTCGGCCGCGGCTGGAATGCCGGGCAGGCCAAGGCGCGCGGCGAGTTCGCCCTCATGCATGACGCCGCCTTCGGCGAGATAGGGATCTTCCGGCCGGTGCGCGATCAGGGCGCCGAACGTGGTGGCGTAGGAAAGCGCGCGGCGCAGTACGCGGCTATCGACGATCGGCTTGTCGCCATTGGTGAAGAGCACGGCGCCGGCTTCGGCCATCAGGCCGATCTCGGTCATCAGTTCGCCGTCGAGATGCTTCGTCAGCGCCGCCGCCGGCAATACGCGGACGCCGCCGGAGCGATCCGGCCCGCGCCGCAGCACATAATCGATGAGGCTTTGGTCATCGATGATCGGCGTCGTGTTCGGCATCATCACCATCGTGGTGACGCCGCCCGACGCCGCCGCCCGGCCCGCGGACTTGAACGTCTCTTTGTGCTCCGCGCCCGGCTCGCCGATGACGACTCGCATGTCGATCAGGCCGGGCGCCACGTGCATCCCGTCAGCGTCGATGATCTCGGCGCCGTCCGGCGCGCCGCTCACATTGCCGACGTCGAGGATTGTGTCGTCAAACAGAATGGCGCCGTCTTCGACCTTGTTCTTCGCCGGGTCGATCAGCTTGGCGTTGCGGATGAGAATGGGGCGCGTCATTTGCGATTGGCCACTACGCTAAGCGTCGTCGAGAAGGCGATCGCGATGATGAACGGCACCCAGATCGGCAGCGTGCCGAGGCCGGGCGTCTCAAGCGCCGCGGCGAGGTGATCGTCGACGCACCACCAGAGTAGGAACATCCACATCAGGCGGTCTCCGGATTTGCGCCGGTTTCCGCCAGCGCTTCCAGCACCGCCATGCGCACCGCCACACCCATGCGCACCTGGGTTTCGATCAGGGACACCTTCGGATTATCGGCGACGCTCGAATCGATCTCGACGCCGCGATTCATCGGGCCGGGGTGCATGACGATTGCGCCGGGCTTGGCGAATTTCAGCTTGTCTTCGTCGAGCCCGTAGAACCAGAAGAACTCGCGCGCGGAGGGGAAAAAGCCCCCCTGCATGCGCTCGCGCTGCAGCCGCAGCATCATGACGACGTCGGCGTCCTTCAGCCCGTCGCGCATGCTGTGAAAAACTTTCGCGCCCCAGCGCTCGGCGCCAGCCGGCATCAGCGTCGGCGGACCGATCAATCGCACTTGCGCGCCGAGCAATGTCAGCAGCGCGACGTTCGAGCGCGCGACGCGGCTGTGCGTCACGTCACCGCAAATGGCGATGTTCAGCCCTTCCACTTGGCCGAGCTTGTCGCGAATGGTGAACGCGTCGAGCAGCGCTTGCGTCGGATGTTCGTGCTTGCCGTCGCCGGCATTGATCACCGAGCAATCCACCTTCTGCGAAAGCAGCTCCACCGCGCCAGATGATGCGTGGCGCACGACCAGCAGATCGGGACGCATCGCGTTCAATGTCGTCGCCGTATCGATCAACGTCTCGCCCTTGGCGACGCTTGATGATTTCACCGACATGTTCACGACGTCGGCGCCCATGCGCTTGCCGGCGAGTTCGAAAGAACTTTGCGTGCGCGTGGAATTTTCAAAGAAGAGATTGATCTGCGTGCGCCCGCGCAGGGTGTCGAGCTTCTTGATCTTCTGCTCGGCCAGAGGCGCGAACGCCTCGGCGCGATCAAGCAGACTTTCGGCTTCGAAACGATTGAGGTCGGAGATCGCCAGCAAATGCTTATGGCGGAAACGGACGGGGCTCGTGCGCGCTTGGTTTTTCTTCACGCCAGTCGGTCGCTGAGCCATGCGCGTTGTTAAGCCCTGTGTCCGCTTCGCCGCAAGCGCGGCGCAAACAAGGCGGGGATAATCGTTTCAGCCATCTTGGCGCCCCGGACTCGGTGCCGTACTCTGTTTGTTCCAAAGTTGGGGCGGGCGGGTTGAGCGATCTGAGAAAGTGGAGGGCGTGATGACTAAGACGCACCCTAGACGCGAAGAACAAACGCCGCTGCGGCCGATCGGCTTAGCGCTGGCGGCCGTGGTGGCCGGTCTCGGTGTCGGTAAAGCGCCCCCCGCGGAGGCCCGCATGCACGCCCCGCTCGAGCCTAGCACTCAGGAAAACACCTACGTGGTCGATCCGACGAACCATCCCGGCTTCGAGGAAGACGCTACGATGGTGGTGGGGCGGAGTGAGCCCGTCGAGCCGCTGCGGAAGCGGTAATCTCTGCACGGCGCGCTGCTGCCGCGGCCCAAGTCTGCGTCACGCTGAGCTTGTCGAAGCGCGGCGCGGGGGCAGGTCTCTCCGCCTTCGACAGGCTCAGGCTGACGCCGGTGTGCGGCTGGAAGTGTCAGCGTTAGGCGCGCGATTGGTGGTTTTACGCGGTGGCTTACGGCGGTCCAAAAACACCAGCACCGCCGCTTCGTGCTGGGATAGGCCTTCGCGTTTGGCTCGGCCGAGCTTGAAGCCGCCGTTGAGATAGGCCTCCAGCACCTGCGGATGGACGTAGCATTTGCGGCAGATAGTCGGCGTGTTGCCGAGGCTGCCGGACACCGTCTCGATCGCCGCTTTCACGTTCGCTTTCGCCAGCGTTTCCGTCTCGAACGCGCCCAGCCGCGCGAACTCCGCCGCCGCCAGCACCGTGCCGCCCCAGGTGCGGAAGTCTTTCGCGGTGATGTCGCTGCCGCTGATCTCGCGCAGATAGGCGTTCACATCGGTCGACGTCACCGATTGCGGCGCCTCGTTCTCATCCAAATATTGAAACAGCCGCTGCCCCGGCAGATCCTGCGCGGCTTTCACCACCTTGGCGACGCGGCGGTTTTTCACGGTCAACCGCCAAGTCTTGCCGGACTTGCCTGTAAAGACGAAGCGCAGATTGTCGCCTTCGATTTTAGCGTGCTGATCCTTCAGCGTCGTCAGCCCATAGCTCTTATTGCTTTTAGCGTATTCATCATTGCCGACGCGAATGAGCGTGGTGTCGAGCAAGTGAACGATCGTCGCCAGCACTTTTTCGCGCGTCAGCTTCTGCTTGCGCATATCGGACTCGACCTGCGCGCGTAAGCTGGGCAGCGCTTTGGCGAACTCGGCCAGCCGTTCGAACTTCACCGCTTCGCGCGCTTCGCGAAAACGCGCGTGATAGCGATGCTGCTTGCGCCCGCGCGCGTCGCGGCCGGTGGCTTGAACATGGCCGTTCGGCGAGGCGCAAATCCACACATCGGTCCAAGCCGGCGGGATGGCGAGCTTTTGGATGCGCTGTAGCGTGGCCTTATCGCGCACCGGTTTTCCGTCTGCGTCCCGGTAGCTGAAGCCTCCGCCCGAGCGGCGGCGCGACAGGCCGGAAAGGGCGCTCGTCACGTAGACGAGGCCGGCGTCTTTGGCGTCGGGGGCTCCTGGCGGCATGGGCAGGGAAAAGTGCGCGCGACCGGCGCCGGTTCCCGCTCAGCGCAGCGCCAACGTGATGGCTATCGGCATCGTGATGAAGGAGAGCGCCGTCGTCGCGGTGATGATCGCCGCCATCAACCGCGCATCGCCGCCCATTTCGCGCGCCAGCGTATATCCCGCCGCGGCTGTTGGCGTTGAGCCGATGCCGACCGCCACCGCCGTCGCAAGCGGCCCTGCGCCCGTCAGCACGCATGCGCCCCATACCAAAGCCGGCGCGAGCACCAGGCGCAATGCCGACGCAGTAGCGACTTTCGCAAACGATCCGCGCAATGCGCTGAAGTCCAGCCCTGCGCCTACGCACATGAGCGCGATCGGCATGGCGGCGCCGCCGAGCAATTGAATGGCGTCGCTCGCATAACCGAGATCGCGGACGCCGGCGAGATTGGCGCCGATCCCGGCGGCGCACGCGATAATCAGCGGATTGGCGATGATCTGGTCCAGCACCGCGCGCATCGATGTCGCCCGCGCCGAACCCCAGCGCGCCAGCACGATGACGCAGATGATGTTGAGCGTCAGCACAAGCGGTCCGAACGCGAGGCCGATCAGCGCCGGTCCTTCCGGGCCGAACAGCGCAGGGGCCGCGGCCAGCAATGCAAAGCCGTTCCAGCGCACGCTGCCTTGGAAGACGCTGGTGTAAGCGGGGCCGTCGCCGCGAAACACCAAACGCAGCGCAAGCGCGACCAGTACGAGCGCGAGGAATCCCGCAAGCACGCCCCCGATGAAGGGCAGCGCCTCCTCGCCGGCGAAGCTTGCCCCGGAGATCAACGTGAACAGAAACGCCGGATAGAGCACGAAATAGCCGAAGCGATTGACCATGCCGAATTGCTCGGCCGTCGCAATCCGCGCCGTGCGCACGCCATAACCCAACGCGATCAGAATAAACGTCGGAACAAGTGCGCCGAAAACTTCAGCCATGCGTCCGCCCGGGATCGCGGGCCTTCAGGCCCGCCTTGGACGCGTGAAGAGTGCGGACCTGAAGGCCCGCGGTCCAAATAAGCCGGCTCACGCTTTTCGTTCCTGCATTGCGTCGAGCGCGCCTTGCAGCATGTAGGCGGCGGCCATTTTGTCGACGACCTCGCCGCGGCGGCGGCGCGATGCGTCCCCTTCGATCAAGGTGCGCGTCACCGCCGCGGTGGAGAGCCGCTCGTCCCACAGCAGCAAGGGCGCGTCGCGCTTGGCGATGAGATTGCGCGCGAAGGCGCGGGCGCTTTGCGCGGAGGGGCCAGAGGAGCCGTCCATGTTGAGCGGCAGACCAATGACGTAGCCGGCGCACTGGCGCTGGTCGTAGAGCTTCAGGATCGCCTCGGCGTCGGCGGCGAATTTGCTCCGCGCGACGGTGTCGAGCGAGGAGGCGATCAGGCGCGTTGTATCGCTAACCGCGACGCCGATGCGCTTTTCCCCCGGATCGATGCCCAGGATCGCGGCGCGCGCCGGCAAGGCGGCGGCGAAGTCGGGGAGATCGAGGAGCGGCATGGGCGTGGGGTGTGCGCGTGCGGCTGGCGGCTCGTCAATGCTCCGGCAGATCGGCAGTCGGCAATCGGCAATCGAAAAAGCGATCGAATCCGACTGCCGACTGCCGGATGCCGACTGCCGCCCTTGAAGACGCATCCGACGGCTGGTAGCCCCACCCCCATGTCCATCGATGAGAAAACCGTCCGCAAAGTGGCCAAGCTCGCGCGGCTGGCTCTGCCCGAGGAGCGCGTCGCGCCCATGGCCAAGGAGCTCAACGGCATCATGGCCTGGATCGAGCAGCTGAACGAAGTAGATGTCGAAGGCGTCGAGCCGATGACCAGCGCCGTCGAGGGCATGAGCCTTCCCATGCGCGAAGATGTTGTGACGGACGGCGATAATCCGGAGCGCGTGCTGAAAAACGCGCCGAAAAGCGAAGACGGATTTTTCGTGGTGCCGAAGGTGGTGGAATGAGCTTCACCATCGCCACCGAAACGCCGCTCTCGGATGACGTGCGCGCGCTGGTGCAAGCGCTAAACGCGTTCACCCTTGAGCTGACGCCGCCCGGATATTGCCACCACATGACGGTCGAACAGATGGCGCAGGCGGATACGACTTTGTTCGTCGCCCGCGATGGCAGCGGCGCGGCACTCGGCATGGGCGCCCTGCGCCGGCATGGCGATGGCCTGGGCGAAGTGAAGCGGATGTTCGTAAAGCCGGAAGCGCGGGGACTTGGGGTCGGCGGCGCAATCCTGGCGCGGATCGAACAGCTCGCGCGCGAAGAGGGCGTCACCCGCATCGTGTTGGAGACCGGGTCGAATTTCGACGCCGCCCGCCGCATCTATGAGCGCGGCGCCTTTCAGCCTTGCGAGCCGGTGTTGGATTATCCGCCGAGCGCGTGGACGGCGTTTTATGCGAAAGCCATTTAGCGATGAGTGTTCAATCCTCAGTCATTCCGGACGCGCGGAGCGCGATCCGGAACCCAGGGCCAACACTGTGGCGGTTGCCCTGGGTTCCGGCTCTACGTCGCTACGCGCCTCCGGCCGGAATGACTGAATTAGCGTGTGACAAAAAGAATGACTGAACTCACATCTCTGACTTTAGCCGAAGCTCTCGACGGCATGGAGAAGAAGCAATTCTCCTCCGCCGAGCTCACCGACGCGTTCATCGCCGCGATCGACAAGGCGAATCCGCATCTCAACGCGTACGTGGTGACGACGCCTGAACTCGCGCGCGAACGCGCCAAGGCGTCCGATGCAAAGCGCGCGGCAGGCAAGGCGGGTCCGCTCGAAGGCGCGCCGCTTGGGATCAAGGATTTGTTCTGCACCGAAGGCGTGCGCACCACGGCGTGCTCGGGCGTCCTCGGCGAATTCACCCCGACCTATGAGAGCACGGTCAGCGGCAATCTTTTCCGCGACGGCGCGTTGATGCTCGGCAAGCTCAACATGGACGAGTTCGCGATGGGCTCGTCGAACGAGACGTCGCACTTCGGTCCGGTGGTCAGCCCGTGGCGGCGCGGCAATGACGACGCCAAGCTCACACCGGGCGGCTCGTCGGGTGGCTCGGCTTCAGCCGTTAGCGCCGATCTTTGCCTCGGCGCCACAGCTACGGACACCGGCGGCTCGATCCGCCAACCCGCGGCCTTCACCGGCACGGTCGGCATCAAGCCGACGTACGGCCGCTGTTCGCGCTGGGGCATTGTCGCGTTCGCCTCGTCGCTGGATCAAGCCGGGCCGATCGCAAAGACCGTGGAAGATGCGGCGATGCTGTTGCAATCGATGGCAGGTCACGACCCGAAGGATTCCACCTCGCTCCCGAATGCGCTGCCGGATTTCCGCGCCGCGACCAAGCGCTCGATCACGGGCATGAAGATCGGCGTGCCGGAAGAGTATCGCGTCGATGGCATGCCGGCCGAGATCGAGGCGCTTTGGCAGCAGGGCATCGAATGGGTGAAAGCTGCGGGCGCCGAGATCGTGCCGATCTCGCTGAAGCACACCAAGTATGCGCTGCCGACCTATTACATCGTGGCGCCCGCCGAAGCGTCCTCGAACCTCGCGCGCTATGACGGCATGCGCTACGGCGCGCGCGTCGCCGGGCGCGATTTGAACACAACGTACGAAAACACGCGCGCCTCCGGCTTCGGCGCCGAAGTGCAGCGCCGTATCCTGATCGGCACTTACGTGCTCAGCGCCGGCTATTACGACGCCTATTATCTGCGTGCGCAAAAGGTGCGCCAACGCATCGCCCAGGATTTTCGCGACGCGTTCGCGCAAGTTGATGCGATCCTGACGCCGGCGACGCCGTCCGCCGCATTTGCGCTCGGCGAAAAGAGCGGCGACCCGGTGGCGATGTATCTGAACGACATCTTCACCGTGACCGCGAACCTCGCCGGGCTCCCCGCGCTCGCGCTGCCGGCGGCGGTTGATGCGACCGGCTTGCCGCTGGGCCTGCAAGTGATCGGCAAGGCGCTCGACGAAGAAAGCGTGTTCGCCGTCAGCGCCGAACTGGAGCGCGCTGCGAACTTCCGCGTGAAGCCCGGCAAGTGGTGGGCGTGATTTGCGACGCCCGTCGCTGGCTCTCGTTGCGGCGAGATTGGCGCGGGCGCGCGTTCATTGCGAAACGCAAATGATTGTAAGGTCAGCGCCGAGGCGCCACAGCAGACCGAATCCCGTTACGGTGCGCCTTATGGCCAAACGCAAAGCACCGTCTTCCAAGCCGCAACGACGCCCGCGCACGGAAATCGACCGGAATTATTTCTTCGGCGACGTCCTCATCAAGACGGGCGCTGCGCTCGGAGTGGTTTTGGCGATGATCGCCGCTTACACGCCGATAACGATGCAGAGCGCGTTGGCCGATCGCATGTTCGATTATCTGGCGGTGATGGGCGGGTTCGGCGCTGTTGCCGTCTTGTGTTTCCTCTACGGCCGCCACCTGCGCCGCGAAGCCACGCACTGGGATTTCGACTAGGTTCCAGTCCAGCACGCTTGACCTCGTAGCGGCCAGCGACGAGGTTTGCCGCCTTAGGAGGTCGCCTTGAACGCAGCCGAATGCACGCGCCTTGGCGCATACTTGAGCAAATTGTTGGGCTCGCCCACCGTGTCGGTGGTGTCGAAGACCGCCGACGAAGCGGACGTGCTTGTCGACGGCAAGCCAATTGCGCAATTGCTGCGCGACGAGGACGAGGGCGAGCTTTCGTACTCGATCAGCCTCGCTGTGCCGCGCGCGCCGGGCGCCAAGAAGAATGCGCCGATCGACGAGGCAGAGCGCGCGCGCCTGCAAGGCGCACTGCGCCAAACGCTGCACGCCGCCGATCTCGATGTCCGCGCCCGTCCGCGTAAAACCGATAGCGCCGAAGTCTACGTCCACGGCGAATTCGTCGGCACCATTTCTGTCGATGAGGATGAAGGCCAGGTGCTGACCATGAGCATCTTGGACATCGATCTCGAAGGCGAAGACTAGCGTCCAAAGAAAAAGCCCCGGCGCTGAGGCCGGGGCTTAAGTCGTATTCGTTTAATCCAACACAAGTCCAACCGCGCAGGCCGAGGAAGCGGCGCGGGCACGCGCGTTACAAAACACCCAACATGGAAGCGACCAGCGGGTGGCGGACGATATCGGTTTCGGTGAGACGGCAGACGGCGATGTTGGCGACGCCTTCGAGTTTGTCGGCGACGCTGTGCAGACCGGAGAGATCCGGCAGCAAATCGGTTTGCGCCGGGTCGCCGGTGACGACCATGGTCGAACTCCACCCCAGGCGCGTCAGCAGCATCTTGATCTGGCCGTAGGTGCAGTTTTGCGCTTCGTCGATCACCACGAATGCGTTGTTCAAGGTGCGCCCGCGCATGAAGCCGACCGGCGCAATCTCGATTAGCCCCTCCGCCATCAGCGCTTTCAAGCGTTTCGGCGAGAGCCGATCCTGCAGCGCGTCATAGAGCGGCCGCAGGTAGGGCGCGAGTTTGTCTTCCATCGCGCCGGGCAAAAAGCCCAGCGATTCGCCCGCTTCAACCGCAGGCCGCGAGAGGACAATGCGCCCGACCTTGCCGCTTTCCAGCGCCTCAACCGCCTTGGTGATGGCGAGATAGGTTTTGCCGGTGCCGGCCGGGCCCAGCGCCAGGACAAGCGCGTGAGCGTCGATCGCCTCCATGAGCGCCGTCTGGCCTTTGGACTTGGGCCGGACGTTTTTGACGAAGCTCTCGGCGCGGTTCAAATCGTTGGCCGGCGGTTTCCAGCCGCCATCGAGCACTTGCAGAGTGCGCGAGCGACGATCGTCCCCGCGCTCGAATTCCTGAACATTGAGCGCGCCTTGTGCGTGCCTGCGTTTAACCGTCCGCTTCGCCATCGAGGTCTCCTTTCGGGAGTACGAGGAGGCCGCACGGCTTCTGCCGGCGGCCGGTGGATCGAAGAAATCTGAAGAGTCGCGGGAGTCGGCGGCGGATGCGCCGTTTGGCGTTTTGGCGAGTGCGCTGTTACTGCGCTGTCTGCCCACGCTTCCCCCACTTGCGGGCTTACGCCCTGGAGACGGGTAACCGGAAATCCCGGTCCGATGGTTTCAAGGAAGCGCCGAACCGGTTAACGACGCGTTGAGGAAGCGGAACGTCACAAACATTTCGCAGTAGGAGCGCCCGCGATGCCAATCTATTCCCTGGCTGACGCCGACCTCGAGGTCGAGGACGAGGCCGCGTATTGGGTGGCGCCAAGCGCGGTGCTGGTTGGCCGAATCGTTCTGAAGAAGAACGCTTCGGTCTGGTTCGGCGCGGTGCTGCGCGGCGACAACGAGCCGATTATCGTGGGTGAGAACTCCAACGTGCAGGACGGCAGCGTTCTGCATACTGACATGGGCGCGCCGCTCATCATCGGCCGCGACGTCACGATCGGCCATCAAGTGATGCTGCACGGTTGCACCATCGCCGATACTTCGCTCATTGGCATCAAAGCGACGGTGCTCAATCACGCGCAGATTCCAAGCTTTTGCCTGGTCGGCGCGCATGCGTTGGTGACGGAGCGCAAGACCTTCGAGGAAGGTTCGCTCATCACGGGAACGCCGGCGCGTGCTGCGCGAAAACTGGATGAGCAGCAGCGGCAGATTATCCAGTTCTCCGCCGCTCACTACGTAGAAAACTGGAAACGCTACAAACGCGATCTGCGCCTGAGCGCCCGGGCTGACTGATACCACATTGGAACTGCCTGCGGTGCTTCGCGATTGGTGTGCGAGGGACCGGACAGGACTATTCCATGCGATTCACAATGCTGGCGGCTGCGTCATTCTTTGCTTTGGCCGCCTGCGGCCAGCCCTCGCGTTCGGCGCCGGCGCCTGAGGGTCCGCCCCAAATTTCAATGACCGAGCAAGTCCGCAGTGAGATGCAGCGCGTCAACACGGCGCGCCTTACCGTGGCAATGCCTGAAACGATGACGGAACGGCCAGCGCCCGCAGCGGCAGAGGGTTCCACGCCCGCCGCGACTGCGCCGCGTTACGACGCCGGTCTCGTTCGCGTCCAAACATTGCTGGACCGTGCGCACTTTTCGCCAGGGGTGATCGATGGCTTTGACGGCGAGAACGTACGCAAAGCCATAGCCGCGTATCAGCGCGCGAACGATCTCCCAGAAACCGGCCGCGCCGATGACGCGCTGCTGGCGCGCCTCGAACAGGCCGACGCTTCACCCGCGCTCGTCCCCTACGTGCTGACCGAAGC
The DNA here is from genome assembly GCA_014378995.1 of Hyphomonadaceae bacterium. Taxonomy (GTDB): domain Bacteria; phylum Pseudomonadota; class Alphaproteobacteria; order Caulobacterales; family Aquidulcibacteraceae; genus Vitreimonas. Next base: position 9,609 of record JACMMP010000036.1, on the reverse strand, counting down.
AGACGTGAGCGGGCCTTTTGTGGATGTGCCAACTGAGATGGAAGCGCAGGCGAGCCTCGCGCGCGTTGGCTACGAAAGCGCGCCCGAAGCGCTAGCGGAGCAATTCCACATGGATGCGGATTTGTTGCAGACGCTCAATCCCGGCGTCGATTTCTCGCGCGCCGGCGTAGAGATTGTCGTCGCCAACGCTGGCGGTGAGCTGAGTGCGCAGGTTGCGCGCATCGAGATCGACAAAGCGGCGCTGACGCTGCGTGCGTACGACGCCGCCGATCGGATGCTCGCCTTCTATCCCGTCACCATCGGCGCCGGAAATACGCCTAGCGGCGAACTCGAAGTCACCGGCATCGCGTTCGATCCCACCTACAATTACGACGCCGACGAATTGCCCGCCTTCAACGACAATAGCGGCCGCCGGTTCACCATTCAGCCTGGACCCAACAACCCGGTTGGTTTGGTTTGGATCGCGCTCAACAGCGACGGTTACGGCCTTCACGGCACGCCGAACCCGTCCTTGATCAGCAAATCGTCCTCGCGCGGTTGCGTGCGTCTGACGAACTGGGATGCGGTTGAGCTTGGCCGCGCGGTGCAGGCGGGCGTGCCGGTGAATTTCAATGCAGGCGGCGACCAAGCGCGGCGAGCAACGTCGCGCGGCTAAATCACCAGCGGCGGACGCGTCCGGTATCGACGTGCACGAAGTCGGAGGCTTGGTAAAACCCAACGCCTCCGGCTTGCATGCTCAGCGCCGCATCCTGCAGGCGCGTGAGATCGACGCCTGCCACTCGAATGTCGACCGCCCGGCCATCCATATGCAGACTGCGGCTGGCGACGCCGTTCGAGTGCGCGCGCAGTCCCGCATTGCTGGCCGGCGAGCGATATCCGGAGATGATCTGATAGGGCGCAGAAGCGTCCACCAAGCCGCGCAACTGGTGCAATTGATCGAGCAACCGCGGATCGATCTCGTGCGTTTCCCCTGAGCGGTGATCGCGCATGACATAATTGATCGCGGACATGGCGCTGGGAACGTAAGTTCCGTGTTCCCAATAAGCGTCGGCGAACGTGTCGCCCGTATGAGTGTTAACGAATGCGAGCAGGCGCGCATCAGGCACGGGCGCACTCGGTGCGGCTGGCAAAGGCGCTTGCGCCGTGGTCGCGTTTGCGGGCAAGAGCGCTGCAGCGCCGACGCCCCCAACAAGCGCGCCGTTCAAGACAGCGCCGCCCGTGAACTTTATCATGTTCCGACGGTTCATACGTCCTAGGCTCCCTCTATTGCCGTAATTAGCGGCGCCTGCGGGCCATTATGAGGCGATCGAGCGGCGAGATCACGTGAGAGTTGCAGCATGGTTTGTGCAGAGCTGACCGAATGATGAAGCGGCCACGCACCGTGTTCGCGCCGTTTGCACTGGTTGCCTGCGTGGCGATCGGTTTGCTGTTCACGCAGGCGCAGCAGCCTCAACGCGCCCCGGTGGCGCCCCTTGCCGTCAGCGCGGACGTGATTTCGCCCGACCCGAAGCCCCGCCTTCGCGCGCACGCAATGCGCAAGCCCTTGGCGCGCACGCAGGTGCAGGTGGAGCGCCGCGGCCGGCTCATCATTCCGGTGGAGGGATTTGCGCGCGCGAATCTCACCGACACGTTCGGCGCCGCGCGGTCCGAGGGCCGCAGCCATCTGGGCATCGACATCATGGCCGCAGCCGGCACTCCGGTGCTCGCCGCCGCGGACGGCGAGATCGCGAAATTGCATGACAGCGAACGCGGCGGCCTTTCGATCTATCAGTTCGATCGCACCGGGCGCCTCATCCTCTACTACGCCCATCTCGAATCGCGCGCGCCGGGCCTGGAGGAAGGCCGCGCCGTGCGGCAGGGCGATATCATCGGCTATGTTGGCATGACCGGAAATGCGTCCACGCCGCATCTCCATTTCGAGATTCAGCACCGCAAGGAAGATCGCAGCTGGTGGCGCGGACAAGCCGTTAATCCCTATCCGCATCTCCGGAGCGGCCAGCCGCCCGCCCGGCTTGAGGCTGTCGTTGCGGCAGTTTCTGAGAGCGACGAGGCGCGCTAGCGTGTAGGCCGGAGGACGGCCCATGATGAACACGCCGATCTGCCAGCGTCTTGGCATTGAGTTTCCGCTGTTTGCGTTCTCGCACGCGCGCGATGTCGTCGTCGCCGTCTCCAAAGCCGGCGGCATGGGCGTGCTTGGCGTGGCCGGCTATTCGCCCGAGCGTTTGAAAGAAGAACTCGCCTGGATCGACGCGCATGTCGGCGGCAAGCCTTACGGCGTCGATCTCATCGTCCCCAACGCATACGAAGGCAAAGGCGGCGGCGGCGATATCGACGCGCTGCTGGGCGGCTTGCCGCAGACGCACAAGGATTTCGCCGCAAGCATCCTCGCGCGGCACGGCATAGACGCCGCCAGCCTCGACAACGAACGGCGCAACGGCGCCGGCTTTGCGCGCAACCTGGCCGACGCGGGCGCCGCCTCGCTCGAGATCGCCTTCCAGCACCCGATCAAATTGATCGCCAATGCGCTCGGCCTGCCGCCGCCGCAAATGTTGCAAATGGGCAAGCAGCGCGGCGTGGCCGTCGCCGCATTGGTTGGCGCCAAGGAGCACGCTCTGGCGCAAGCGGCGGCGGGCGTGGACATCATCATCGCCGCCGGCACGGAAGCGGGCGGCCATTGCGGCGAAGTCAGCACCATGGTGCTGGTGCCGGAAGTCGTGGAAACGCTGCGCGCCGCCAACATCGACACGCCCGTGCTTGCCGCAGGCGGCATCGTCACCGGCGCGCAGATGGCGGCGGCGATGGCGATGGGCGCGGCCGGCGCTTGGTGCGGCTCGGTGTGGCTGACGACGCCGGAATCGGAAACCAGCCCGGTGGTGAAGCAAAAACTGCTCGCCGCCACCTCGCGCGACACCATCCGCTCGCGCTCGCGCACCGGCAAACCCTCGCGCCAGCTGCGCTCGCCGTGGACCGATGCGTGGGAAAGCGAGGCCGCGCCAAAGCCGCTGCCAATGCCGCTGCAGACGTTCATCTCTGAACCGCCGCTGCGGCTGATCGACAAGCTTAGCCAAGGCGGCCACGCCGGGGCGCAAGAGCTTGCGACCTATTGGGTCGGCCAAGGCGTCGGGCTGATGAACGCGCCGATTTCCGCCGGCGCCGTCGTGCAGCAATTCAAAGAAGATTTTCTGCGCGCGTACGAAAGATTGGCGGCTGCGGTCGGCGCTTAGTTCGCTTCAGCGCGCAGCGGGCCGTTCCAGACGTGCGAGATGCGCACGTCCACTTCTGGGCCGAGATTGAACCAGGCCAGCCGGTCGCGCGACGCGTCCACGACGACAAAGCGGTCGCCGCGCTCCAGCGTCTGCGACAGCGTGTTGCGGATGACGCCCGCCGAGAAGCGCGTGCGCACCAGCCACAGCCCCGGCGAAAGCGAGCACACATGGCCCATGCTCTCAAGCGCGGCCATAAACGCATTCCACGAGCCGGAAAAAATTTCTGCGTGAACGAACACGTTGGCGGCGGCGGCGGCGTCGTTGGCCGGCACGCCTGCCCGTAGCGGGCCCATGAGACCGATCACCTTGCGCGCTTCGATCCACGCGCCGTCCGCCGCGTTCGACACTTGCGTCGCCGGCCGCACGCGGCCTTCCGACACGAACGTCGAAAGCTGGTCCATCGTGTAGGGGCCGTAAGCCTTGCCGCGCACCTGCACCCACCACTGGTTAGCGGTCTCGGTCTGCATGGGGAGTGCGGCGTCGCTCACCTGAAGATGCTCCGTTTCGGAACGGCTGCGCGCTTGCGCCGCCGACGAAACGGAGAGGGTGCAATGCCTGTACCGGCGGGTAAGGAGGCGTTAACTCAGGGCGGTGGCGGCGTAGGCCTGCTCGGCGCGAAGTCGATCGCGAAGCCGCCATCGATCAGCCGCGCGACGCGCCCGTAAACCGATCCGACACGCACCCATACGCCGATCAGCGGCGCCGCCCGGCGTGAGCGGATGGTGATGCCGGCCAGTGAAAAGTCGAGCACCTCGCCGTCATACGTCTCGCCGGTCTCGAAGGTGAGGCTCACCGTCTGCGCGCCCTCCGTGAGCGCCGGCCGCGCCGGTTCTTCGATCCCCAAATCCTTGTTCATCACCAGCGTCAGCTGTTCGGCGAGTTTTTCCCGCTTATGAGCGGAGAAATCGAAGATGATCGCGACTTCGCCCTCGCCGCATTTGCGCGCGACCTTGCCCGAAAGCCGGCCGATGCCATCGAGGTAAAGCACGACGCGCTCGCCAACGGTCGGAAGCGTGGGCGAGGCGATGCGCACGTCGCCGGGAGAGATGTCCGCGGTGCGGCAATCGTATTCGTGGCCGCTCGTGTCGAGCATGCGCCCGCTCACTTCGATCGGCGCACGGCGGAAACGGCGGCGCTCGCGCAGGCTGACCTGCGAGGCGGTGAGCCGCCGGGCCGCGGCGGCAAAGTCGATCTTCTCGGCAGTGTTGCTCATGCACCCTTAATGGCAGCTTCACCGTAAAGGATTGCTTAAGCTTTGCGGGCAGCTGGCGGGTATCGGGTATCGGGGGCGTTGCCCAAAGGGCAACTCGACCTTTCTGCCCGCTCACTGTTTAGTGACAGCCGATACCCGAACCCCGATAACCGAAACCCGACGCAAGGACTGAAAAGTGGCCGAGATCGAGAGCGGAGACAGGTTCGATTACATCATCGTCGGCGCGGGCAGCGCCGGCTGCGTGCTGGCGAACCGGTTGACGGAAGACCCCAACGTGACGGTCGCGCTGCTGGAAGCAGGCGGCAAGAACGATGGCTTGCTAGTGAAGATGCCGGCCGGCGTCGGCAATCTCATCAGCACCAAGGGCGCGACCAATTGGGGCTTCGAGACGACGCCGCAAGCGTTTATGGACGGGCGGCGTCTCTATCAGCCGCGCGGGCGCGGCTGGGGCGGCTCGTCGGCCATTAACGGCATGATTTACATTCGCGGCCACGCCCGCGATTACGACAACTGGCGTCAGATGGGCCTGACGGGCTGGGGCTATGCCGATGTGCTGCCCTATTTCAAACGCTCACAGCACCATGAGGACGGCGCCGATGCGTGGAACGGCGCGGGCGGCCCGCTTTGGGTATCGCGCGGACCTCCGGGCGATCCGATCTACAAGGCGTTCATTCATGCCGGCAAACAAGCCGGCTATCCGGTGACGCGCGATTTCAACGGCCATCAGCAAGAAGGCGTCGGCCCGTATCACCTCACCATTCGCGACGGCGAACGCTGGAGCGCGGCGGCTGCCTATCTAAAGCCCATCGCCGGCGTGCGGCCGAATCTAAAAATCATCTCCAACGCCCACGCCGGGCGCATCATCATCGAGCGCAAGACTGCCGTCGGCGTCGAGTTCGCCGCTGGCCCCGGCAAGCCGGTGCAAAACGTTTACGCCAAGCGGGAAGTGCTCGTGTGCGGCGGCGCGTTCCAATCGCCGCACCTGTTGCTGCTCTCGGGCATCGGGCCGGCGGATGAGCTGAAAAAGATGGGCGTGCCGGTGGAGCACGATGCGCCGGAGGTTGGCCGCAATCTGCAGGATCACCTCGACGCTAGCGTCATTTACGAGATGACTAAGCCGATCTCGATGTACTCGAAGACCAAGGGCCTAAAGCAGCCGATGATCGGCCTGCAATATCTCTTCACCAAGCAGGGCCACGGCCGCACCAACCATCTGCACGCCGGCGCGTTCTTGAAAACGCGCGGCGAACTCGATCGGCCCGATATTCAGATCCACCTCGTGAACGCGCTAATGCAAGATCATGCGCGGGTGAAGGCCGACCGTGACGGCTTCACGCTTCACGTCTGCCAGCTGCGGCCTGACAGCCGTGGCACGGTTACTTTGGCGTCACGCAATCCGTTCGACGCGCCGTCGATCGATCCGCGTTATCTGGCCGAAGAGAACGATCGCCGCACCATGCGCGACAGCGTCCGCATCGTGCGTGACATTGTCGGTCAGGACGCGCTGAAGCGCTATCGCGGCGCCGAGTTCAAGCCCGGCGAACACATCCGCACCGATTCCGAGATCGACGCTTGGATCCGTCAGAACGCCGAGACGATCTATCACCCCGTCGGCACTTGCCGCATGGGCGCCGACGATAATGCGCCGGTGGATGAAGAACTCCGCGTGCGCGGCATCGACAGCCTGCGCGTGATTGACGCCTCGGTGATGCCGACCTTGATCGGCGGAAACACCAACGCGCCCACGATCATGATCGCGGAAAAGCTCTCGGACATGCTGCGCGGCAAGCCGCTATTGCCGCCGCAGGACGCGCCAATCCTCGAAGACCAGCGCATCGCCGTTTAAAAGCGCCGGCGTTTGCGTACGGCGGGCGTGGTGGACGAGGGCGGGCGCGAGCGGCGCTTGCGCTCGGCAGTCAGCGCCCGGATGCGGGCGGCGAGGCCCGAAGAATCGTAAGGCGCCTTGGTTGGAAAGCGGGAGCAAAACTCGCTCGCAGCCTGCGTCTTGCCCGATATCGTGCTGGTGAGGATCACCTCCACGCTGGGCCGGTAGCGCCTGATCCAATGGGCGAGTGCAAAGCCGCTGTCTTCGCCCGCAAGCTGTGCGTCGGCGAAGACGACGTCGACGCTTAAGCCCGATTGCAAGATGGCCTTGGCCTCCTTTCCGCTCGCGGCCTCGACGACCTTTTGGCCACACGCGCGCAAGTATTCGCCAATCGTCAATCTAATAATGACGTCGCCATCGGCTAGTAGAACGGTTTTCTTTGCTGCTTTCGGCATGGATCAAATGTTTAGAATCATCGATTGAACAAGCGGTACTCAACCGCGCGCATCACTGTGAGTTCCCACTTTATAGCTGGCATTATCGTGATCAGATACAAAAACCAAAAACGCCAAGGGCTTGGAACTGAGGTATCTTTAGGGCATTGAACTTGACGGTTTTGCGGGGGCCGAAGGCAATGAGTCCGGCGGAAGATAAGATGCTTGCGGCTGGAGAGCAGCGCCGCACGGTGCTCGTGGTGGAAGATGAAGTGCTGGTCCGGCTAGCTCTGGCAGACGACTTGCGCGCGCGCGGCTATACAGTGATCGAAGCCGCCAGCGGCGATGAAGCGCGCAAGTTAGTCCTGGCCGGCGTGGAGTTCGACCTCATCGTTTCCGACATCACTATGCCCGGAGAATTGGACGGCGCCGACTTGGCGCGCTGGCTCCACGATAACCACGTGACAACGCCCGTCATGCTGACTTCCGGCATGCCCAGCGCACTAGACGCCGCGCGTGAGAGTTGCGCCAACGTGACAGCCTTTGTCTCCAAACCCTACGATCACGACGATCTGCTGCAGCAAGTCGAAGCGCTGCTGGCGCGCAGCGACGATTAATCGTCAGTCGTTCACCACAACCAGCCGCATGCCTTTGGGCATTTTCGCCGCTGGCGGGTGCAGCGATCCCAAGCGCATCAGCTGGATCGGACGCCCGTCCAGAAACGGCTCGCCGCCGAGCGATTGGAAAAGCCCCAGGTAGCGCTCGCCCATGGTGTGGTCCACCTTCAGCGGCGTCAGCAGGATTTCCGCCCCCAAGAGCTTGCCGCAGGCCGTCTCGGCCGTGACCCGCGCGATCGCCGGCTCGCCGGCGGCCATGCTGGCTTCGATCATGGCGTTCAGCATGACGAGGTCCGGCGGCAGGAAGAAGCGGGCGAAGTCGTGCTCGCGCAGATCGCGCCCAAACAGCTTCACCAATTCCGTGCCGAAGGTGCGGATCGGCAAGCGCCCGTCCTTCATGCGCTGGATCACGAACAGCCGCTCGAGCACCTGATCGGCGCCGCCCTTCTTCGGGGCAACCCGTGCGCCGCCAAGCGCGCGCCCATAGGCGAGCAGCGCCCGTGTGTCGGGGTGAAAGGTTTCTTCTCCGAGCATCGTCGTTAAGGCGCCGTCTGTTGTGTAGTGCGCGCTACTACACGCAAGCCTCAGGCCCGAGCCGGAGAAGGGAAAAGCGTGCTGCGAAGGGGCGCCTTCGTGCGCCGGGAGAGGCGTGGCCCCGCGCTTGCACCATGGCTGGCGAGTTTCAGGAGAGGCGGGTTATGACCGTTCCAGCCCGGTACATTTTGGCCGCGATCGCTTTTGGCGTCGCCGCCCTTGGATTATTCTTGCTGCCGACGGAAGCGGCCGCGCAATGCAATGGCTGCAACCGCCCGCCGGTTTGCCAACACAATTGCGCGCCGCCGCCGCCGCCGCCGAGCAATTGCTGCCGTCCGCCGACAGTGGTCGTGCCGCCGCCGCACGTGCCGCCGCCGAACATCGTCGTGGTGAACGCCGGCGCCCGCGCTCAAGCGCAAGCCAGCGCCACCGCAATCGCCATCGCTAACGTGCGCACGGGCGACACCATCATCCGTCAGAACATGGTGATGGAATCGAACGTCTCGGCCGGCGTGACCTCAGCCGCTTTCGCCGTCAGTGAATCCAGCGTTGCGATGGAAACCATCTCCCGCGAACGCGATCTCTTGATCCAGGCGATCTGCATCGACGCCAGCGGCAATCCGCATCCAGCTTCGCAAACCTTTGGCGGCCGCGGCGTCCGCGAAAGCTTTAGCGGCGAAATCTATCGCTGCATGTCCGGCACGCGCATGCGCTACACCGTCGATGGCAGCTCCTACGATTGCGCCAACGGCGAAGCGCTCTGGTACGAAAACGGCCAGGTCTCCTGCCGCACCCAGATTGCGCGCCGCCCGTGCAACGAGCGCTCGCTGCTGCGCCGTCACGGCGCGGGCGATAAGCTCGTCCGCATCCGCGACACCGAAACCCGCGCCGCGCGCGTGGAGACCACCTTCAACGGCGCCATGACCATGGATGGCGGCGTCGGCCAAGGCTGGTGATCCTCTCTACAACCCACTGACTTCTCCCTCTCAAACTCAAGGCCACCACCCCTCGGCCTGCCCCCGCGAAAGCGGGGGTTTTATTTTGGGGGTGGGTGTGCGCTTCCGACTGGCGCGGTCGATGCTCCGCAATTGGCCCTTTCGAGCCATAGCTCACGCGTGCTCAGAGGTTAGGCTCGGACTGATCTTGCAAACTGTTGCAAATCCTCCGCGTAGAGGACCGGTTGTTCCCACGCCGGGAAGTGTCCGCCCTTTGGAAAGACCGTATAGCGCTGGACGTTATAAAGTCTGGACGCCAGTTCGCGTGGCGCAAGAGCGATGTCTTTCGGCCACATCGCCACCGCGGTCGGCGCACTAACGAAATCGTCAGCGTGAATCTTTGGCCGCAAATGGGTGGCCTCAAAATAATATCGGACCGAGGAGCCGATGGTGTTGGTCATCCAATAGATCATCAGGTTGTCGATCAGGACTTCCGGCGGAAACACCGAAAAGACGTCGCCATTGCAATCGGACCAGCCGCGGAACTTCTCCACGATCCAACTGGCTAAGCCCGCAGGGGAATCCGCCAGGGCGAACGCCAAGGTCTGAGGCTTGGAACTTTGGATCGACTGGTATCCTCCCTCGTTGCGTATCCAGATCGCCTGCCGCGCCTCGTAGTCGCGCTCCGCGTCCGATGGCGGCGAGGCGCCCGGCGCACGCGGCTTTTCCGCGACGGCCGACACATGCGCCGCGATGATACGGTCCGGATGGTGAAGAGCGATCCG
>JACMMP010000035.1 GCA_014378995.1 Hyphomonadaceae bacterium | reverse complement strand
GGCTGCATGTTCGCGGAAGATTTGGTTGACCGATTTGGCGGTCGCTTCACGGGACCAATCGCCCTGCCATTCGAGCACCACTGGCAACCATGTCATGGGCACCGCGCCCGCCTGCACCAGACGCTGGATGGCTCGCTCATGAGAGGCTGGGTTGTAGTCGCCGCTGGCGTCAGTCACGACATAGACTTCAAAGCCTTCCGCCAGGGCGGATAGCGCGGGAAGCATGACGCAGTTGTCGGTCCAAAGCCCTGCGATCAACAGCTTTTTGCGGCCAGTGGCGCGGATCGCGTCCGCGACTCTTGGGTCCTTCCAGGCGTTGATCACGGTACGATCAATCGGTTTTACCCCCGGGATCGCCGCCTCAACCTGATGCAACAACGGCCCTGCAAAGGATTTCGCGGTGATGGTAGTAACGATGGTTGGTACGTTGAACGCCCGCGCCGCTTTTGCGAGGCCTGCGGTATTGTTAGTAAGCGTGTCGATGCCGATCGAACGGGTCGAAAAAGCGAATTGCCCTTGATAATCGACAAGCAGCAGGACGCTGTTTTCCGGCGTAAGTTCATCGAGAACGCGTGGCGCATTGCTCATTTTTCGCTCCTGCATAACTGTAGTATCGGGCAAGGTGGTTGCTGTCCGATCGCCTGGACGAGGCAAGCCCTGAGCCAGGACTGGCGGAGCGGCGGCAATCACGAGAAAGGCGGCCAGCGAGAGCTGGGCGGTACGATAAGTCATCGGTTATCTCCTTGGGTTTGGTCGTCGGCAGGCTTTGCATCCCGAACACGAGCTGCGTAGTGGGATTGGATTTCGCTCGCGCGGTAAGTGGCGGCGATCCCCGGTACGGCGAGCAGTTCGGCAAAGAACCGCGCGAGGTTGGAAAAATGTGCGAGCGGCGCTGCGCCCTCGCCGAGCAGAAACGGCCGGTACGCCAAGTCGTAGCGCGCCAGCGTCGTCCATAAGCGCCAGTCAGGCTCCAGCGCCCTGTCGTCTGTGACAAGGTAGCGATGCGTGGCCAGGTGGAGATCGAGGGGTTCGAACTGTTTCATCAAAGAAGCCGTTTTGGCGCTCTTCTTGTCGCTCGATGCGGCAAATCCGTACTGGTAGACCCGGGTGTTGACGTTCGCCTGAATATCGTCGTTCCAGGCCTCGCACGCTTCGGCGTGTTGTGCTGGGAACAAAGCGCCGCCAGGGCTCCAGTCGTTCGACCCGAGCATGCGGATCAAGTCGGCGGACTCGTTGCTGACGACTTCGCCAAGCGCGGGGTTGATCAGAAGAGGAACCGTTGCTTTGCCGGTATAGCCCGGCGCATAATGGCGATAGATATCCGCAAGATGTCGATCTTCCTGACGCCAACCGCTAGCATTCATCTCCGGCTCAACGTTGACGACCTCGATGGCGTGGTCAAGGCTCCGCAACTCACGTGCAATCAACACCCGATGTGACCACGGGCAGGCGTAGGAAACGTAAAGCCGAAAACGTTGATCTGACCTAAAGCTCGAAAGTGCAGTCCAGCGCGTGGACAGCGTCGCGGAGTCAGTGTCTTGGGATGATGTTTTAACGGTCATGGCCTGTTCCAGAATTCCTCTTAGCGCTATATTGG
>JACMMP010000034.1 GCA_014378995.1 Hyphomonadaceae bacterium | reverse complement strand
TCGCGCTGGCGGCGGCGCGCCGGCTCTATGACCGGCAGCGAATCGCCGCGCGCGTCTACGCGGCCTCCGGCGGCGTGCTCTTGCTGCTCTGGATCATCCTCGAATTGCGCCGCGCCTTCCGCGGTGCGGACATGTCGGCGGCCGCTGTTGGCCTGTTCGAAGGCGCTTGCTATGCGCTCGTTTTTCTCGCCGCGGCGCTCACGATGGCCGCCATCGCCAAGCGGCGCGCCATCAGCCAAGCCGAGGGCCCGTTCACGCACGATTTGCTTGGTGTTTCGCGTGGCTTCGCCTGGTTCTGCCTCGTAGCCGCCGGGCTCATTCTTCTGGTGCTTCGCCACCCGTGGTGGGGCTTGCAGGACAGTGACGGCTCCAACGCGCTCTCCACGCTGCTGGCGGTGCTGGCGCAGCCCCTCGCGATTGCGCTGACGCTTTTTTTGGGACGCGCGCTTTCGCGTTCGCGCGCGGTGGAGCCCGCGCGCTTCGCCGCCGCATCCGCCGCAATCCTGTTCACGTGGAGCTTTGGACATGCGGCGATCCGCTGGTTCTACCATCGCGGATATATGGATAACGGCGCGCCGCTGATGCAGCTCGAAGGCCTTGCGCACGCGCTTTGGCCTTTGGCCTTGGTGCTGGCGGCATCCGCCATCACCGCGCGCGCGCCAGGGCGCGACACGGTGCGCGCTTATCTCTACGATCTGCAGGCGATCTGGGCATCAGCGATCTGGCCGGCTTTTGCGTTCGCGGCGCTGGGGCTCTGGCTGTTGTTCAATCCGTGGTGGGGCCTGGCGCCAGCCGACGTCGCTACAATTCCGGCGGCCATCCTCGCTTTCGCAGCTTACCTTGGCGCCGCTTGGATGAGCGGCGCTGCGCCGGATGTGCCGCGCCTTCGCTGGGCCGAATGGCTTGAGCGTGCGGCCACCATCGCCATTGTCGGCCACCTCTTCTTCGCCGCCACTTTACTGATCCGCCGGCTCTATCATCCCGCCGACATGGCTGACGGCGCCGCAGGCAGCGTCGAGATGTGGGTTTACTCGGCGGTGTGGGCGCTGTTCGGCGCCGGCGCATTCTGGCTCGGCATGCGGCGCGGCGATCCGCTGTTGCGTTGGGCCGGCCTTGGACTGCTGCTGCTGACGACGCTGAAAGTCTTTTTATTCGACATGGCGCGCTTGGACGGCGTGATCCGCGTCGCCTCGTTTGTCGGATTGGGCCTCGTGCTGCTGGCGATCGCTTGGGCGGCGCGCCGCTTCGCCGTTGCGCCGCCGCCCGCGCCGGGCGACCTGCTGGCGATCAAGCCAAGCGCGCGGCGTGGTAGGCGATATGGTCGCCGACAAAGGTCGCCATGAAGAAGTACGAGTGATCGTAGCCTTCGTGGCGGCGCAGCGTGAGCTTTTCCCCGGCCCTCGCCGCGGCGTCTTCCAACAATTCGGGCTTGAGTTGTTCTTCCAGAAACTGATCGCCCAGACCCTGGTCGATGAGAATATCGTCGAACGGCTGCGCCTTGCTCGCTTCGATCAGCAACGCCGCATCGTGCGCGCGCCAGAGTGCGCGGTCTGACCCAAGGTACGCCGTAAACGCCTTCTCGCCCCACGGGCAGCGCGTGGGCGATGAGATCGGCGCGAACGCCGAGACGCTGGCGAACAGGTGCGGATGCCTCATCGCCAGTGTCAGCGCGCCATGCCCGCCCATCGAATGGCCGAAGATCGATCGCCGCGCACGCAGTGGGAATGCGCCTTCCACCGCCTCGATCAAGTCGCGCGTGACGTAGCTTTCCATCTTGAAGTGCGCCGCCCACGGCGCCTGCGTCGCGTCGAGGTAAAAGCTCGCGCCTTGGCCCAGATCGTAGGCCGGATCGTCGGCGACGCCGTCGCCGCGCGGCGAGGTGTCGGGCGCGATGATGGCGACGCCGTGCGCCGCGGCGGCGTTGTAGGCGCCGGCCTTGGTGGTGAAATTATCTTCGGTGCAGGTAAGGCCGGAGAGCCAGATCAGGTACGCAAACGGCCCCTCGCCCGGCGGCGTGAATACCGAGAAGCGCATCAGCGTTCCGGTCGAGGCGCTTTGATGCGCGCAATAGCTGAGCTCGCCGCCGGCGACCTTATGCGTCTTGTCGATCTGCACTACGGGCCGATCCTGCACTAGGGATTGTGCCGCGCCGCGATATCGGCGTGCGCACGGTCGATCGCCGCGCCCATGGCCTGCGCTTCCGCCTCAGTCGGCGCGCCGCGCACGAAGCGCAGCCGCAGTTGACCTTCCGTGCGCTCCAAAGTCGCCAGACGCGTGGCGTCACGAATGAAGAAGGGAACGCCGAGGTCCGTCACCACGCGGTGATCGCTGGGGCCGAGATAGATGCCCGAGCGGATGCACAGTAGCCCATCGACATCGCCTTCCGGCCGCGCCAACGGCAGCGTGGCGTTGAGCAGCGAGAGCCCGGCCACCGGTGTGAAACTCGACGATTCAACGCCGGTCGCCAGCACGCCACAGGTTTCTTGCACGGCGGGCGCAGCCGCCGCAGGCGCTTGTTCCTGCGCCAGCGCAGGGGCGGCGGCGCAACCGAGAGCGCACGCGAAGAGAACGGTCCGGATCATGGTCATGGCCACCTTTTTCGTCAGCTTAGCGCTACTGGCCCTTGCTCTAGCCCGGCGCATCCAAAGCGGCAACGCCAGCGGGCAGCGCTCACGCCGGGCGCGCGCCTTCTTTGGCGAAGCCGGCCATCAGCTCGCCGTAGCGCTCGGGCGGCGGAAACTGAGCGAAGCTATGCTTGGCGCCAGTGACGACCCCGGGCAGCTTCTCGCTGACGTAGGATTCAACGTAAGGCGCGACCCAGCTCGCATCGTCAAGCATGGCCGGGCGAACGTTCACCATGCCCCGGAGGCCCGGCGCCGTGGTGTAAAGCCAGCTCTTGCAGCGCGTGCAATAATGGTGCTGCGCCTCCGCGCGATGCAACGCGCCGAGTTCGGTTTGGCCCTCCAGCACTTCGAACCCATCGCCAGGATGCATGAGGGTTAGCGAATAAGCGCCGCCGGTGAGCTTCTGACAGCCGCGGCAATGACACGCCATGGCGATAAGCGGCGGCGCGGAGATGCGCATCTTTACTTGGCCGCAAATGCAGGAGGCGGACCAGGGGAGTTTCCAGTCAGTCATTTTCGCTGGTCCAAGTCTTGCGGCGGGTTGGTGTAGAAGACATCAAGAAGCCTTTGGCATTCGGCCTTCAACTCTTCCGCCGCTTGAGCAAGCTCCGTGTCGCTCGCGTCAACATCGTCAAGCGCCCAGTAAAGCCCGAGCATCACTTCAATGCCAAGTTCCTCGCCAGCATACGCCTTTCCGTTTGGCGCTAGATTGCGCAGCGGGAAGAGGTCGATCCCTTTCCGCTCGAGCGTGACGATCTGGTGGGCTGCATCCCGCGGCGCAAGAGCACATTCTTTCACGGCCATCAGCAAGGTCTGAATATAGCGCCACGCCGCCTCCCGCTCACTGAGCGAGGCGCCGGCGCCTAGCTCCCGCAAGCACTTCTGAAAAGCATCGCGGCAATCGCTCAGAATAAGGTCAGGTTGACCGGCCAGTTCCGCCACGGTCTGAGATTCCGCGCCCTCTTCGAGCCAGTGCATCGTCAAACGCGACACATCCTCTCCCGTGAGAGCGTTGAGACGCCAAAAGGCCGCCGCCTGATCAGGCGATAACGGACCCAAATAGCGCATTCAATACACCACCACGCTGCGGATGCTTTCGCCGCGGTGCATCAGATCGAAGGCTTCATTGATGCGTTCTAGCGGCAGCGTGTGCGTGATCATCGGGTCGATTTCAATCTTGCCGTCCATGTACCAATCGACGATGCGTGGCACGTCGGTGCGGCCGCGCGCGCCGCCGAACGCGGTGCCTTTCCAGACGCGCCCCGTCACCAGCTGGAATGGGCGCGTAGCGATTTCCTTGCCGGATTCGGCGACGCCGATAATGATGCTTTCGCCCCAGCCGCGATGGCAGGCTTCGAGCGCTTGGCGCATCACTTGCGTGTTGCCGGTGCAGTCGAACGTGTAATCGGCACCGCCGCCGGTCAGCTCCACCAGATGCGCGACAAGATCGCCGGTGACGTCCTTCGGATTGACGAAATGCGTCGCGCCGAAGCGCTTGCCCCATTCCTCGCGCGCGGGATTGATATCGACGCCGACGATCATGCCCGCGCCGACCATCTTGGCGCCCTGGACCACGTTAAGCCCGATGCCGCCGAGACCAAACACGATGACGTTCGCGCCCGGCTCCACTTTCGCCGTGTTCACGACGGCGCCAACGCCCGTCGTCACGCCGCAGCCAATGTAGCAGGCCTTGTCGAACGGCGCGTCGTTGCGGATTTTCGCCAGCGCAATTTCAGGCAGCACGGTGAAATTCGAAAACGTCGAGCAGCCCATGTAATGGGCGATCGGCTTTCCCTTGAAGGAAAAGCGCGAGCTGCCATCCGGCATCAGGCCTTTGCCTTGCGTGGCGCGGATGGCGGTGCAGAGATTGGTTTTGCGCGAGAGGCAGCTTTTGCACTGCCGGCATTCGGGCGTGTAGAGCGGAATGACGTGATCGCCAGCAGCGACGCTGGTGACGCCCGCGCCGACCTCGCGCACCACGCCGGCGCCTTCATGGCCAAGAATGCTCGGGAAGACGCCTTCGCTATCGAGGCCATCGAGGGTGTAGGCGTCCGTATGGCAGATGCCGGTCGCCTTGATCTCGACCAGCACTTCGCCCGCGCGCGGCCCCTCGAGATCGACCTCGACAATTTCCAATGGCTGCTTGGGCGCGAACGCGACCGCTGCTCTGGTTTTCATGAAGCGCGCTCCCGGGTGGTTCGGCCGCGCTTATAGCCGCTGTCACGCCAACTTTGACAGAGCCTTGCGTTTGGCGCGGGCCTTGGTCTTGGCCTTCCCGGCCGCCTTGGACTTGACGCGGGAAGCTTTCGGCGCCGCTTTCTTCTTCACCGCCGCCCGCGGCGCACGCCGCTCGGGCGGCTTGCTGCCCAGGAAGAGGCGGGCCATGCGCACGATCTTAGCGCGGACGGCGGCGTCGACGTCGCCCTCCTGCCCAGCGAGCATGCGCACGGCTTCTATCGGCACCAGGGCGGCGATCGGGGTGTTGTAACGGGCAAAGCCGACGACGGTTTTTTCTTGGTGGGTGGTTTCAAGCGCGCGGGCGAGATTGGCGCGGCCTTCCGAAGTGGAGAACGACGGTGTCGTCGTACCGCTGCCGCTTCTCGACTTTTTCGCCGCACTCATTTGCTTATCCGCTGGCTGGTTCGGCAACGCCGAACAAGCTTGTGTCCCAGAGGTTATCCGCCCTGCGCCCCGAGACTACGTAACTCGAAACCGGGCCGATATAGGACAACGCCTCGTTCACCTTTAGCCGCACAAGTTGCACAACATTTTTGCAGCCTTGTGACTGTTGTTCCGCAAAAGCGTTGAACAAAAGTATATACGGCGAGGCGCGACCGTGTTCCCGCAGTCGCATGACGCGGCGGAGCAAAGATTTCAATCGCGCGAAACCTCTCATGACGGTATTTTCGACCCAGGTTGCGGTTAATTTTAGCCTGAGGCTGTTAAGCGTCTTGTACAAAACTTTGTGACGGCGCAACAGCTTGGCGATTTCGCGCCGCGCGCCGCCATCCTTACGTTTGCGCGGGCGCTTGCGCGGGCATCCGGGATCCCCCAGCGCCGGCGTCGAGAATACATCGAGCACCCATTCGTCGCTTTCAGACGCGTAGGCCAGCACGAACCCGTAGTGGAACATCTCGAACGGGATGATCGCACAGCGATAGCCCTCTCCGGCGATCTCGAGATCGCAGAAATCTCTGATCAGCTTGCGGCAATGACGGCGAAGCGTGTTGATCTCGGGCGTCGTGAATTGATCGAGAATTTCTTCGACGCTCGAACCCCAACGGAATCGCTTCGTGACATCGGCCATCGCGTCATCCTCTGAGGTTGGTGGGGCGCGTGAGAGGACACGCAAATAGATATCGCGTCAACGCGCCAGTCGAGAACGCCTACGCAACGCGCGCGGAGATATTTCTGGCTGTGTCTTTTCGGCGCGCGCCGCGCGCTTTTCGCTGTGCGTAAGATGTACAAGATCGTTTGCGCTTGACCGGACGCGGCCTTACCGCTTTTCTCAGCGACGGCAGTACGGGGGTGCTGGCTGCGCCGGCGGCGGCCCGCTTCGGCGGCGCCCCGCCGGCGCTTACCGCTCCCAGCCGAGGCCCTGCAGAGTTCCTCTTCCACCCGCGCCGCAGCGGGTCGAATTTAGTGATATTTTTTCACAATTGGCCGGAACGAGTAGGCCGAGTCATCGTTCTATCCACGGCGCCGACCTACTCCCCCCGCCCAAGGCGCCACCGCAGCACGGGCCGGATCGCAAGATCCGGCCCACTGCTTTTTTACGCTCCGTAGAGCGGGGGCGCTCATAAACCCATGAAATGACTGGCGAGCCCGCCCTCTTTCGTCCAGGCGTGCAGCATCCAACCGGGCTGCTCCGCTGTTTTCGGGGCGAGATCCTGGCCTGGATTTAGCGCCAACCCATAAACCCAAGACGTGGACGGCGCGACGATCGCCGGCGCGTGCGCCACCTGACCGATCGCAAGACGATGATGGTGGCCGCAAATCACACGGATGACCTGGCGGTGGCGGGAGATTACCGATTTGAAAGTATCTCTGTCGAAAAGCCCGATCTGATCGAACAGCAGATCGTAAGTGGAGAAAGGCGGGTGGTGCAGGGCGACGATGGTCGGCTTGTCGGGCGCTTCCGCCAGCGTTCGGTCCAGCCAATCGGCCTGCTGCGGTGTCAGCGCGCCATGGGTTTCACCGGGCACGATTTGATCGATGGCCACGATCCTGACCGGAAACTGGTCGAGCGCGTATGAGAGAAAATCGCCGCGGGGAAAATAGGTGTGCGAGGGCAGCCAGGTGCGCATGCGCGCGCGGTCGTCATGGTTGCCGGGCAACACAAAAAGAGGCGCCGGGGGATCGGCGATGGCGCAGGCGAAAACGGCGTACTCGTCGTCTCGTTCATCGTTGACCAGATCGCCGGTCAACAAAATCACGTCGACTTTGTACTTGCCCGCCTGCGCCAGCGCCGTTTTCAAATTGCGCGCGGCGGCGCCGTCGTCATCAGCACGGACGTGCGTATCGGAAATCTGCGCAAGCAAAAATTTGCTGCTCATTTTGCGCGCCCCACCGTCCGCCCACGGACAGCCCCTAGGCCGCGAGCATGGCGCGCGCCAACTGCTTTGTCTGTGCCCGCGGTCACAGCTGGCGCGTCAGTCCAGCGTCCGGGCGACGCGGAAGCCGAGCCCTTGGGCCCGCTGGTCCGCCCGCGCCGATTGCCGGGCGGCCGCGCGTAAGACCGGCTCGCGATCGGCAAAACCGCCGCCGCGATAAACGCGCCGGACACATTCATCGGCATGCACCGCCGCGCCATCGACGGGCGCGAGCTGGTATCCGGGCGCGTAGCAATCCTCGACCCATTCGCCGACATTGCCATGCATGTCGAACAACGCAAACGCGTTGCCTTCATGCGCGCCGACGGGCGTCGTCTGCCGGGCGCGGAAGGTCGCTTGCGTCGCCGTCACGCGCGGACCGAAAGCGTAGGCGCCGCTTGCGCCTGCGCGCGCGGCGTATTCCCACTCGGCTTCGCTAGCGAGGCGATAGCGCAAACCACCAGCCTGTTGATTCAGCCAATCGAGGTACGCCTGAGCATCGTCCCAGGAGACATTGGTCACCGGCCGGGCGCCGCGGCCCCAGCCGCCATCGGGCGGCGAGTAGCCATTGCAACCGCCGCCGCCAAGGCACGCATCCCATTGCGCAAACGTCACTTCATACTTGCCGACCGCGAAGGGGCGCACGGAAACTTCGCGCTGCGGGCCTTCATCGCGACCGCGTCCGGGTTCTGTGTCGGGCGAGCCCATCGTGAACAATCCGCCGCTCAGCACCACCATTTCTGGGCACGTCTCGCAATCGCGGAAAATGTGGCCAGGAATATACGTCACGGCGACAGGCTCAGGCGCCAAAGCCTGTAGCGAGGTGTCTTGCGACGATTCGATTGCTTGCTGCGGCGGCGCGGGCTCTTGCAACAGCGGCTGGATGTAGCGCCACGCCAGCGGACTGAAATACGCGCCGCCGCCGAGGATCACGGCCAGAGTCGCAAACGTCGCCACCTTGCGCGAGGTGCGCGCGAACTTTTGGCGTTTCGATAGAATCTCGAACGTCTGAACACGCTGCTCCATATTATCGAGCGGCTTTTGCCCGCGCGACTGGAACGCGGCCGTCGGCGATGAACGCGCCATCGACCGAAACTCGGCGGATACCAGCGCAGAGCCAGGCTCAGCCAGCTCCTGCAGCCGCGCGGCGACATTCACGCCATGGCCGAGCAGATCGCTCGTCGCCGTAACCACCACGTCGCCCACGTGCGCGCCGACGCGGAGCGGCGGCTCACCCTTGGGGCGCTTGTCGAGAATATCCTGGATGGCGCTAAGCGCGGAACCGGCCGATGCGAACTCCAGCATGAAGCCGTCGCCGGCGGTGTTGAAGAGGCGCCCGCCATGCTTGCCCGCCGTCGCGTCGATGCGCGTGCGCAGCGCTTCGACTTTGCGCGCGGCGTTGCGCTGATCGCGTTCCGACATCGTCGAGAACCCGACAATGTCCACCGAGACGATTGAGGCCAAGCGGATCGTCCGCTCTTCACTACTGGCGTTCGCGTTGTTGTTGCTTTGGTTAGCCACGGTCATTTTCCCCACGCGGCATCACGATAGCGCCCTCCCGGCGGCATTACCATACTCCTGTCACTCGCCTGAATCGACGATGAGAAGAAGCGAACTCATGTTCTGGATGAAAGCCCCGGTCGAAATTCCGGTCACAGGTTCCTGGGTAACAAAAGGCGAGGTGTCGTAGCGGTCGCCGACCAATGTTTGTGAGAAATCGCCCGGCGTGGGCTGGGCCGGGGCATCGCCTACAAAAGGCTGGCTCGTGGCGCTCAACGGCGTGGGCCAATAGCCGTCAGCGTTGAGCGTAGCGATCAGTTCACGCGCACGTTCCGCGGAGGGGGGCCCAGCGCTTCCGGCGCCGCGGTTCGAGGTCATGTCGGAGACCTCGATGTTCTGCGTCGTGAAGAAGCGCGGCAGCCTGAAATTGGGCCGGCGGTTAAACGGGGAGGCCGCTGCGAGCAGCGCCGGATCGGCGGTGCGCAGCCGGTCGTAACGCGCGCGTAGCGCTTCGACATCGAGCGCGCGCCACTGCGAATAATGCGTGATCGGCTTTGCCGGATCGTGGTCCCAATAATATTCCCCACTTCCGGCGTTGGAGCCGCGCCGGTGGTTGATGCGCGCGCGGTTGGTGCGCAGCTCGATGAACGTGGGATAGTGGCGGCCGGCTACGCGTACTTGCGCATCCGGCAGCCGCACCGAGTCGAGCCAAGCAAGCGCTTCCGGCACGCGGGCGATGAAACGCCCATCGCGGGTCCATTCGTAGAAGTTCAACAGCTGGCCGATATTCGTCGCGGTCGTGTGCGTCGCTAGCGCTTCGGGCTCGTAAGTGCGCGCCGCCAGGGGCGCGAGCGTTTCCACATCGTGTTGCAGGCCCCAGCCAGCTTGCGGCGCGAGCTGTTGTGTGGCGAGGAAAATCTCCATCGCGCGCCGGATCGCAGGCAACGCGCGATCGTCGGCTAAAGTCTGATGCGCCATCAGCAAAAATTTGATGTTCTCTCCGGCGACATCGTCGTTGAAGGTGATCTCGCGCACATATCCCTCCTCCTCCGAGTGGCGCGGATAACGCTGCGGCCAGCCGCCATTTTCGTACTGGCTGTCGAGCACGAAGAGGATGGCGCGTTCGAGTGGCTGTCGCAGCTTGCGAGCGCGCCGTTCGAGATAAAGGCGCAGCAGGAACTGCGACGCTTCCGACGTGCCGGCATCGTCGAACGTCGCATTGCCGTAATAATGATGGAATTCCTCAAGCCGCCAGCCGTTTTTGCCAATCGTGTCGTACCAGCGGCGCGCACTCTCCTCGCCAGCAAAGTCATGCAGATAATTCCAACCGCCGGCTGGGTGCTGGGCGGCGATCAAGCCCTCGGCCACATCCATCGCCGCTTGGTAGTAGAACTCGTCGCGCGTTGCGTGGAAGCAATCGAGAAAGAGGTGACCGACCGTCGCCGTGCCGGGCGGCTGGATCCAGATCATGGTCGGATACGCTTCCATCTCGCCCCAGCGGCGCGAAAAATCCGCCGCGTAGCTCCACACGTAGCCGCCGCGATACGCCACACGCTCGCGCATGAAACGCGCGGCGCGTTTCATTGCATCACGCGCATCGCGGCGCAGCGCGCTGTTACCGGTGTCATCGCGCGCGATAAAAAAAGACGAGCACCCACTCGTCAGCACAGCGCCCGAGGCGCCCGCGAGCAGCGCGCGGCGCGACGTGTTTTGCGCATTCATCATAACTGTCCCCGCGTCCGTTCCTCGCTCAACGCGAAGGCGCGTGCAGCGCCGGCGCGAGCATGTGCTTCTTGATCTTGCCCGCGGGCGTACGCGGGAATTCGTCCACGAAGGTGACGTGGCGAGGCGTTTTATAGCCAGCCAAGCTGGCGCGGCAAAACTGAATCACTTCATTGGCGGAGATCGGCTGAGCGTCCGGCCGAAGCAGCACGAAAGCATGGCCCACCTCGCCCCATTTTTCGTCCGCCACGCCGACAATAGCCGCTTCCAGCACGGACGGATGGCGCGCGAGCGCGTTCTCGACTTCAGCCGGATACACATTCTCGCCACCGGAAATGTACATCTCCTTGATCCGGCCGGCGACGTAGTAGCAGCCATCGCCGTCGCGCCGGCCGGTATCGCCGCTGCGGAGCCAGCCCTCCGGCGTGAAGGCTTTCGCGGTTTCCTCGGGGCGGCGCCAATAGCCTGGCGTCAGCCCCGGGCCGCGCATCCAGATCTCACCGCTCTCGCCAATCGCAACATCATTTCCACCCGCGTCGACGATGCGAACGTCCAGCAGCATTTGCGGCTTTCCAACTGAACCGATCTTCGTCAGCGCGTCTTCTGGCGCGGCCACGAATGCAGTCGGCCCCGTCTCAGTCATCCCGTAGCCGTTGCATACGCGCACACCCTTCGCCGCAAAGCGCTCGACCAGCACGTCCGACAAGGGCGCGCCGCCGCAACCCCACGCGCGCACGCGCGAAAGATCGGCGCGCTCGAACGCCGGATGCAAAGCGAGCTGCTGATACACAGCCGGCACGCCAAAGAACACATCGAGCCGCGGCATCGCCTCGAGCGCACGCGCCTCGTCGAAGCCGCGCATCACGATCACCGTGCCGCCGGCAATCAACGTAGGCAGCGTCACCAGCTGAATGCCGGCGGTATGAAAGAGCGGCAGGAAGTTAAGCGTCGTATCCCCGCCCGTCACGCCAAATGCTTGCGTCACATGAAACGCATTCACCACCGCCATCTGATAGGTCTGGATCACGCCCTTCGGCGCGCCAGTGGTGCCGGAGGTGTAGATCAGCGCCCAGATCGCATCGCCCTCCCAACGCGCACAGGTGCGCAATGGCGAAGCTGCCGAGAGCAAACGCTCATAACTTGTCGGTCCGAGGGGATCCAGCGCCAGGGAGGCCATTCCGTCGCGCTTTAGCGCCCGCGCGGACTGAGCATCTTCCGCCCCATAAATCAGCGCTTTCGGCGTGCAATCATTCAGCAGCGGCACGAGCTCCACGGCCGGCGCGCGCCAGTTTAGCGGCACGAGCACAGCGCCGAGCTTGCCGCATGCGAACATGATTTCGAAAAACTCGATGCGGTTGCGGCAGAGGATCGCCACGCGATCCTCGCGGCCGACACCAAGCGCCGCCAACACCGCCGCCGCGCGCGCTGCGCGATCGTCCAGCTGTGCATAGGTAAGCGTGCGCCCGCTCAGCGCGTCCTCGAACGCGATGCGATGCGGCGTCAACGCCGCCCGCTTTGCAGTGATGTCGACTAGGTCGACACCCATCCCCTTCCTCCCAATGCGCGCCCCTCTTTAGGAAGCGTCGCCTTTCTTGGCTCGCGGCGCGAGCCCGTTGATCATCAAATCAGCAGCGGCCTCGGAGACCGCGTTTACGTCGGCGTCGTCTTCCCAGACGCCGAACTTCAAGCCGAGAAACGTAGAGGCGCCCATCAGCGCCCATACGCGCACATCGTCGTCGCCTTCGCTGATCTCGCCGCGCTTTGCAGCTTGGCTGAGCTGCTGGCGGTACGCTTCGGAGAAGGTGCGGTAGTAGGCGCGGTACGCTTCCGGCGCGACGAACTGCGCCTCCATCACGACGCGATAGAGCGACTTGTGCTCGCGGACGAATTGGAGATAGGCGCGGATGCCCAACCGCTCCGCCTCAAGCCGGTTCGGCGCATCCTTTACGCTCTCGGTCAGGGCATGGCGGGTGCGTGCGCCCATGTCCGCGACCAGCGCTTTGAACACCTCTTCCTTGCTCTTGAAGTAGACATAAAAAGTGCCCAGCCCAACGCCCGCGCTCTGCGTGATGTTGGAGATTGCGGTCTCATGATAGCCGCGCGTCCCGAATTCCTCTCCCGCCGCATCGAGAAGCCGCCGCAACGTGCGTCGGCCTCGCTCGGTTTTGGGCCCGGAGCGCTCCTGGACCGCCGCTGTTCCAGAACCTGAATGTTGACTCATGTTTCAAGTCTCCGCTACAAGGGCCGTCAAGACAAGGAAAAATCGGCTGGAGAACCAAGCCGAGGGGGGAATGCCGGACCATGCCGGTGCACGCTTTGCCAGATGGGGCGACCATGTCCTACGCCGACGCTGGCGTGGGCGCGCCCCTCCTGCTGGTGCACGGTTGGGCCGCCAACGGGGGCTTCTTCCAAGATTTGAGCGTCCGTCTGGCCGCCAATCATCGCGTCCTCACTCTCACCTTGCGCGGCCATCCGGGGTCCACCCCAGGCGCCGCTCCGCTGACCATCGAAACGCTGGCTGACGATATCGCGCATTTCGTCTCGGCGCTCGATTTGAAGAGCATCACCGCGCTCGGCTGGTCCATGGGTGCGATGGCGCTCTGGGCCGCGGCGCCGAAACTGGGCGCCCGCCTGGCCGGCGTCATCGTCGAGGACATGGCCCCGCGCCTGACCAACGACGATGTCTGGAGCGAGGGCCTCTCCGGCGGTTACGGAACGGCAGACGTCGCTATCACGCTGGAAGAAATCAGGGCCGATTGGCCCGCTTATGTCGCGCGCTTTGCGCCGCGCATGTTCGCGCCAGGCATCCGGGACTCGCGCCCGGAGCTGATCTCCTGGGCGCGCGCGGAAATGTCGAGGGCCGACCCTGAAGTCATGGCTTCGTACTGGGCCTCGATGGCGCGTCAGGATTTTCGCGCCGCGCTCGCACGCATCGAAACGCCGATGCTCGTGATCCACGGGCGCGACAGCCAAGTCTATCCAGACGGCGCGACGGCGTTCGTCGCACGCACGGCGCCGCGTGGTCAGCGCACGCTGATTTCCGGCGCGGGACACGTCCCGCATCTGGAAGCGCCGGAAGAGTTTTTGACAGAGATCGAAACGTTCGTCCGCACTGAGCGGCGGATCGAGTTGAGGAGCGGAGGAGCAGGTCCATGAAAAAATTTGGCGATCCGGCGCGGCTAGCGCTGTTACTGGCGAGCGTTTGCGCTACGCCATTTGCGTTTGCTTCGCCCGCAATGGCGCAAGACGAAGCGTCGGTTGAAACCAGCGACGAAGTGATCGTCACGGCGCGCCGCCGTGAAGAATCTCTGCAGGATGTGCCGATTGCGATCACGGTGCAGACGGCCGAGCAGCTCGATCAACGCGGCGCTGAAAACATCACCGTGCTGCAGCAAACCGTGCCGAACGCGACGATTCAGGTCGCGCGCGGGTCGAACTCAACGCTCATCGCCTTCATCCGCGGCGTCGGCCAACAGGATCCGCTCTGGGGTTTCGAACCGGGTGTCGGCCTCTATGTGGACGACGTTTACATCGCTCGCCCGCAAGCGGCGGTGCTGGATATCTTCGACATCGAGCGCATCGAAGTGCTGCGTGGCCCGCAAGGCACGCTGTATGGCCGCAACACGGTCGGCGGCGCGGTGCGTTATGTGACGAGGCTGATGGACACCGAGGAAGCGCACCTGCGCGCTCGTGTCCAGTATGGCTCCTACAATCAGCTGGACGGCATCATCTCAGGCTCGCTGCCGCTTACGGAAAACTTCGTCGTTGGCGGCGCACTGGCGCTCTATTCGCGTGACGGCTTCGGCGAAAATCAGGTCACCGGCGCGGAGCACTACAATAAGGACGTTGACGCTTTCCGCCTCAGTGCGCAGTGGACGCCAACCGACGCACTCACTATCCGCCTGACGGCCGATGGCGTCGACGATGATTCCAACCCCCGGCACGGCTCCCGCTTGGCCAGTTTCCCGGCCGGCGGCCCTTCTTACGATCCCCAGGATAGCGTCTACGACACACGCGCTGGCTCGGGCGACGACAACCACGTCGAAACGCGAGGCTCGGCGCTGCACATCGATTATGAGATCAGCCCGAACCTCACAGTGCGCTCGATCACGGCTCAACGCGAAGGCCGGACCAACGGCACCATCGACTTCGACAACACCGAATTCCCGACGCTCGACATCCCGGCCTTCTACTCTGACGAGCAATTCACGCAGGAATTCCAGCTGCTGTTCGATTACGATCGCATCCAGGGCGTCGCCGGCCTTTACTACCTCGACGCACTTGCCGAAGGCGCGTTTGATACGGTGCTGGGCGGTCTCGCCACCACCATCTTCACGCAAGGCAGCGTCGATACAGAATCGCTCGCAGCCTTCGCCGATGTGAGTTTCGACATAACCGAAAGCCTGGCGCTTTCTGTCGGCGGCCGTTGGACGCGGGACGAAAAGACCGGCCAAGTATATCGCCAGAACTTCACCGGCATACGCAGCCCGTTTTTCGGCAATGGCGCAGCAATTCCGGGTCTCGTGCGCACCAACTACACCAACAGCGCCGAGTTCGAGGAATTCACGCCGCGCGTCTCGGTCACTTGGGAGCCGAGCGACGAGCTCACGCTCTACACCTCTTACAGCCAAGGCTTTAAGTCGGGCGGCTTCGACATGCGCGGCGACGCTGTGTTCACGCCAGACACCGTCAACGGGTACGCGCCTGAGTTTGTCGATACTTACGAAATCGGCTTCCACTCCTCGTTCTGGCAGGGTCGCTTCAATCTGAGCGGCGCCGTGTTCCAGTCCGAATACACGGACATGCAGATCACCCGCCAAGAGCCGACCACATTGGGCGGCATCGCGAGCTTCGTCGACAACGCGGCGTCCGCGGAAATTCGCGGCGCTGAACTCGAAGGCCGACTGTTCCTGAGCGACAATCTCAGCGCCAACTTCGCCGTGGGTTATATCGACGGCTCGTTCAACGAATACATTTCCAATACGGTGGTCGCGAACCCCGCGCCGCCGCCGGCGACAATCGTGGTGCCAATCGATCTTTCGGGATCAGCGGCGCTCCAAAACACGCCGGATATTACGGCTTCGGCGTCGTTCACTTATACGGCTGCGCTCGCGGGCGGTCAGCTCGCCATCACGCCCTCCGCCTCTTACCGCGGCGATAGCCAGATGTTCGAGTTCGCCAGCGCGTCGCTCGATCAAGGCGCCTACACGCTCTACAATGCGTCCATCACCTGGACGTCCGAGGGCGATCGCTTGCGGCTCGGCCTGCACGGCCAAAACCTGGGCGACGAGGAATATCGCGTCGGCGGATACAACTTCCCAGGCGCGACCTTCGGCAATTCCATCATTGGCTTCTACGGTCCGCCACAAACCGTGACCGCCAGCCTGGAAGTCCGCTTCTAGATCTCCCTAAGACCTTAGACACGGCGGCGCGAAACCTCTCGCGCCGCCGTTTTCTTTTGCGTATGGCCAAGCCCCATGACTGAAGCGACCACGAACACCGCCAAACCTGAAGCGCACTCCTATCGCTATTGGGTGCTGGCGCTTTTGTTTGTGGCCTACACATTCAATTTCATCGACCGTCAGATCATGGGCATTCTGAATGTGCCCATCCAAACCGAGCTTGGCGCCAGCGACGAGCAAATGGGCCTCCTCGGTGGGCTTTCGTTCGCTATGCTCTATTGCGGCCTCGGCATTCCGATCGCCTATCTGGCCGATCGGTGGGACCGCTCTTGGATCATGACTGGTGCGCTTGCACTGTGGAGCGGCTTCACGGCGCTGTGCGGTGTTGCGCAAAGCTACGCGCAGCTCTTCCTCTCACGCATGGGCGTCGGGGTCGGCGAGGCCGGCGGCGTCGCGCCATCTTATTCGCTGATCTCGGATTACTTCCCGCCGAAGGAGCGCGCGCGTGCGTTGGCGGTTTATTCGTTCGGTATTCCCATCGGCAGCGCCGTCGGGATCGCCTTTGGCGGCGTGATCGCGCAGATGTTCGATTGGCGTATCGCCTTCATCGCCGTCGGTCTGGCTGGCCTTCTCTACGCACCGCTCTTTCGCCTGTTCATGCGTGAACCGGCGCGGGGCCGCTACGACACAAAGAGTGAGGCCGCCGGCGCGCCGGAAGCCAAGGCAAGCGGACTGACCGATTTCTTCCGCACGCTCGGATACATCGGGAAAAAGCCCAGCTTCTGGCTGCTGTCTTGCGGCGCGGCCTTCTCGTCGATGATGGGCTACGGCTCGTTCTACTGGATCCCGACGTTTCTGCAGCGCTCCTACGGATTTAGTCTTATCGATGCCGGCTTCTATTATGGCGCCATCCTGCTGATCGGCGGCGTGATTGGCGTGTGGCTTGGCGGCTTCTTGGGCGACAAGCTAGGCGCCAACCGGCGCGCCATGTTTGCCCTGGTGCCGGCGTGCGCCTGGCTGCTGGCGATGCCGTGTTACGCGATCGGACTTCTGTCGCCTTCGCCCGAGATCGCCTTCGTCCTGTTTCTAGTGCCGACCGCGCTCGGCTTGGTCTGGCTGGGACCGGTGATCGCGGCGGTTCAGCAACTCGCGCCGGTTCGTATGCGCACGATGACGTCCGCAAGCTTCCTGCTGATCAACAATCTGGTCGGCATCGGCGTTGGCACATGGGCGCTGGGCCGCTTGTCGGATGTGTTGAGCGCACAGTTCGGCGACGAGTCGCTGCGTTACTCGATCCTAGCGGGCACCGGCTTCTACGTCATCGCGGCGCTCCTCTACCTGATCGCCGCTCGCTTCTTGAAGCGCGACTGGGTGGATTAACCCTGATTGCAGCTTCCCGATTTCGTCGGAACCTCTGTTTACCCCTTGCTAATAACTGACTAGTCAGTTATCGATGCGGTATGGCGACTAGACCCGCTCCCACCGGTGCCCCGCCCCCCCGCTGGCGGCGCCGAGCCCAGGCGCGTCCGGAAGAAATCCTTGAGGCGGCGCTGGCCGAGTTCACCGCCAAGGGCTTCGAAGCCGCGCGGATGGAAGACATCGCCGCGGCCGCCGGGATTTCGAAGGCGTCGATCTACCTCTACTTCCCGAGCAAGCTCGCGCTGCTGGAGGCGCTGATCGAGGCGAAGGTCGCGCCGCTGGCGCAGCAGGCGCAAACGCTCGCCGCCGCGGGCGCGGCCGATCCGCTAACGGCGCTGCGCATGCTCGCCACCCTCGCCACCGCGCGCATGGCCGATCCCAAGGTCATCGCCGTGCCGCGCCTCGTGATTGGCATTTCTGGCCGCTTTCCAGAGATCGCAGACTATTATCGCACCAACGTCGTCGCCAAGGCGCGCGGAGCGCTGGAGCAGCTGATCGAAGCTGGCATCGCCAACGGCAAAATCCGCCGCGTCGACACCAGCGCCGTCGTCCGCGCCTTCATCGGGCCGCTCTTCTTCGAAGCCATGTGGACGCACGTGCTGGGAGGCGAAACTGCTCTCACCGATCCTCAAAAACTGATCGAACAGCAGTTCGACGTGCTGCTGAACGGACTGGAGCCACGCGCATGAAGCGCTCTCTCATCCTTTCGCTGACGCTCCTGCTCGCCGCCTGCAGCGGAGACGCGAGCGAAATCATGCAAGGCTATGGCGAAGCCGAATACATCTATCTCGCCAGCCAGGAGACCGGCGTCGTCCGCGAGGTGCTCGTGCGCGAGGGCGAGGCGGTGGAAGCTGGCGCGCGCGTTTTCTCGCTCGATCCCGACCGCCTCGCTTTTAACGCGGAAAGCGCCGGCGCGCAGCGCGCAGCTGCTGCGGCGGCTGTTCGGACCGCGCAGGCGGAATCCGTGCTCGCCGAACGCAATTTCGCGCGCGGCGCCGAATTGCTTCAGCGCGGCTTCTATCCGCGCGCGCGGATGGACGC
>JACMMP010000033.1 GCA_014378995.1 Hyphomonadaceae bacterium | reverse complement strand
GGCGCGGCGGCGGGCGGGGTAGTGAAGCTTGACGGACTGGACGGATTGGGTCGGCGCGCGCCGCTTGCGGGCGCTGCGATCATGGCGGGCGCGATCAGCCTCATGGGCGCGCCCCTGACGCTGGGATTTTTAGGGCGCTGGCGCCTAGTTGAAGCGGGTGTGGGCGCTGGATGGTGGTGGGCGGGGGCGGCCGTGATCTTCGCCTCGCTCGCGGGGGTCTTCTACGGTGGGCGGCTGATCGAGCGGCTCTATTTTCGCCGCGCGGCGGATGTGTTTTTGGGCGGCGAGGGCGCGCGGCAATTAGCGATCGCGCCGCTGCTGATCGCCGCGATCGTCGCCATCATGTTCGGCATTGCGCCGGCAGTGTTGCTCGAGGCGGCTGACGCTGCCGCGGCGCATGCTCTGGGCGGTGGCGCATGAGTGCTGAGTTTGCCCTTTTCGGCGTCCTCCTCGCGCCGGTGCTGCAAGCTTTGTTCGTGCTGGCGCTGCCCAAGCCGCCGGGTTTGCGCGACGTGCTGCATATCGGTTTTGCGCTTGCGACGGCGATTTGCGCGGGCCGGCTGGTGAATGCGGTCGCTAACGGCGAGACCGCCCGTATTGCGCTGGCGCAACCGCTGCCAAACGTCGATCTGGCGTTCGTCGTCGAGCCGCTTGGCGCGCTGGTCGCGGCGACGATTGCCGGCTTGGGCTTCTTGCATGCCGTGCATTCGGCCGGCCTTGTGCGTGCGATGCAGGAGAAATCACCAGCGCGGCTGCTCGCGTTCATGGCGCTGGCGATCGGCGCGACGATGGCGGTCGCGTTCTCGGCGAACCTGTTCACGCTGTTCGTGGCCTATCAGGCGCTCATACTTGCCGTGTTTCCGCTGGTTGCGCACCGCGGCGATGAGGAGGCGCGCCGCGCCTCGCGCACATTCCTGGCGACATTGCTGACCGCCTCCATGGGGCTGTTCCTGCCGGCAATGATCTGGACTTACGCGATCGCGGGCGCGCTCGATTTCCGTCCTGGCGGCGTGCTCGATGGCCGTGTCGATACGCTCACCGCCAACATTTTGCTCGTGCTGTTCGTGCTCGGCATCGCCATGGCGGCGACGCCGCCGCTGCATCGCTGGCTGCCGGATTCGAGCCGGGCGCCGGACGCCGCGCTGGTTACAATCCAGGGCCTCGCCATCCTGCCAGCGGGCGGAATCGGCTTGATCAAGGTCGCAGCCTTTGTATTCGGGCCGGCGCTGGAGACAGCGCGCATCGCGGCGTACGGGCTGATCGGGCTTGTCGGCGTTGGAATGTGCGCAGCGGCGTTGATTGCGTTGTCGCGAAAGGACCTGCGCGAACGGCTGGCCTATTCATGCATGGCGCAGTCGATGGCGGTGGTGATTGGCGCACTGGTGGCGCTTCCCGTGGGTCTGTTCGCGGCGGCGCTGCAGATCGTGGCGCTCGCCTGCTCGGCGACGACGCTGACGATGGCGATCGGCACTACGGCGGCAATCACGGGGCGGCGCACAGTGGCCGACTATGCGGGGCTTGGGCGCGTGATGCCGTGGACGTTCGCCGGTTTTGCGCTTGCTTCCGCCAGCATGATCGGCATGCCGCCGTTCTCGGGCGCGTGGGCGAAATTGTGGTTGATCACCGCTGCTGCGGGCGCGGGGCTTGTGTGGGCGGCGGTGCTCGTCGGCGTCGCGGCTGTGCTGACATTCGCGCATCTTGCGCCGCTGGCGGCGAACACGCTGGCGGGCAAAGCGCCGACCGATGCGTTCAAGCGACCGGACGGCGCATCCATTTTGCTGGCGGCGCCCGTGATCCTTTCCGCTGCGGCGACGTTGTGGCTGCTGGTGTTGGCGAACCGGCTGTCTTTGTTCCTCGCGCCGATCTGGAGCGGCCCGCAATGAGCGAGGCGCCTCCACCGCGCGGCGGCATAGTGGGGCTTGCGCTGCTGCTCTGCGTCACGGCCGCAGGCTTGGGGCTGGCGTTCGATTTTGCGATGCGCGGGCCGGGCGGCTTTTGGATTGGCGCACGGCCGGGCTCGGCGGCTGTCATCGGGGCAGGCGCTGCAATCGTCTGCGTGATCGCGGCGCGCATTGCTCAGGTGGTGTTCGGCAAGGGAGGCGGCGACCGTGGAAGTCACCGTTAATCCGGGCTTCGTGCCGATTTTGGCGGGACTTGCCGTGCTAGCCGCGCCGCGTATCGCGCGCGCGCCGATCATGGCGCTCGCCGCGTTGACGGCGCTCTGGTTTTTGCTCGATCACGATTTCGGCGCGGCGGCGACCATGCGCCAGATGGGTCTGGAGATCGTTCTCCTCGATCTCGATGCGCTCAACCGCATCTTCGGCATCGTGATGCTGATCCTGCTGATCGCGATGGCGATCTACACGGGCGCACGACGCAACCGGTATGAAGATGCGGCGATACTGATGCTCGCGGGCGGGGCTGTTTCGGCGCTGTTCGTCGGGGATCTTGTGTTCCTGGTTGCCGCGGCGGCGCTCGCGGGGCTGGCGGCGGCGTGGATCGTGTTCGCTTCGCCGCTCGATGGGGCCAGACACGCCGGCGTCAGATTGCTGATTTGGCACGGGCTCGAAGGATTGCTCTTCCTCGTCGGCGTGGCGCTGCATCTGACGGCGACCGGCGGGAATTCCGGCTTCGCGCGGTTGGACGCCGCCAGCATTTCCGGCGCCTGTATTCTCGCCGCGCTGATGCTGCGCATCGGCGCGCCGTTCGCGCACGTGTGGCTGAAGGACGTCGTCTCGCACGCTTCGCCGGCGGGCGGCGCGGCGCTTTGCGCATTCACGACGATGCTCGGCGTTTACGCGCTAGCGCGCCTTTTTCCGGCTGAGCCGCTGCTGGTGCCGATCGGCGTCGCGATGATTGCGATCGGCGCTGTGTATGCGGCGATCGAGGACAATCTGCGCCGCGCCGCCGCTTACGCGCTCAGTGCACAGACGGGGGTGTGTGTCGCGCTGATTGGCGTCGGCTCGCCATTGGCGATGGCGGCTGCGGAGGGACACGCCTTTGCGGCGCTGCTCGCATTTGCGGCGCTGCAGATGGCGCTTGGCGCAATGCTGGAGCGCAGCGGCGTCGCGCTGGTGAGCGAGATGGCGGGGATCGCGCGTGCGATGCCGATCACATCGTTCCTGCAGCTCGCCGCAGGACTCGCCGCCGCCGCCGCGCCGGGTTTTGCGCTTTACGCAACGCAAACCGTTGCGTTGCAGGCGACAGCGCAGTGGGAGCTTCGCTATCTATGGCTCGCAATCGCTGCGCTATCGGCCATTCTGTTCGTCGCGCTTGCTCTGCGCCCCGCGATAGCCGCGCACAGGGCTTCCACGCCCGCGCGCGCATTCAGCGAAGCGCCTTTCCCGATGATGCTGGGGTGCGCGCTGGCCGTGTTTTTGTGCCTCTCGATCGGACTTGCGCCGCGCTGGCTCTACGATCTCATGCCTTCGGGGTTGGCGTTTCAGCCGTTCGCGCTCGAGAGCCTGGCGCCCCAACTCGAACTGTTGGGTGTGGCCGGGCTGACCTATCTCGGATTTGTGGTGACGAGGCTTGCGCCGAAAACGCTGGCGCGTCCGCTCGATATCGACGCTTTTTATCGCGGTCCGGTTGCAGGCGCCGGGCGCTGGGCCGGCGCCTTGCTGTTGCGGGCGTACGGCGCCTGGCAGGCTGGGGCGACGCGAACTGGATATGCATTCGGGCGCCTGCTGGGGCGGCTTTCGCGGCTGTGCGATCGCCCCTACGCGCAGACCCGTGTGGCGGACGCCGCGCAATTTCTGACGATCGGCGCGATCCTGATGACCATCATGCTTTTCAGATAACGGTGGATAGTCCAGGTATAGAGTTAGTAATCGCCTAGCGCGGTCCAATTACACGTAAAGCCTATTTCGCATTAACTTGCTTGTGGCCTTGGCATCATCGGGGGCAGCATCTATACTACGTCTCTCTTGTATTTAAGCCGATGAGTGGACGATGGAGAAGCAGCAGGACCTTGTCGGGATGGCTGCGGATATCGTTTCGGCATTCGTCTCGGCCAACACAGTGGCGCCGCACGAGATTCCGGCATTGATCCGCACGGTGTACGCGGCCCTGGTTGAAGTGTCGGGCGCGCCCGCCGCGATGCACGAGCCGATGCAAGAGCCGGCGGTTTCCGTGAAAAAATCGGTGACCCCCGATTTCATCATTTGCCTGGAAGACGGCAAGAAATTCAAATCCTTGAAGCGCCATCTGCGCACGCGCTACGCGATGAACCCGGACGAATACCGGGCCAAGTGGGGCCTCCCGCACGATTATCCGATGGTGGCGCCCAATTATGCGAAAGAGCGCTCAAACCTCGCCAAGCGTATGGGGCTGGGGCAATCGCGAAAGAGCGGATAGGAAAAAAAGCCGCTTCTTAGGAAAAAATCTATCCTACAGCGCTGACGGCGCCGTATCCTGCTGAGGCATGGAGTGCGGATCGTCGAGGTGCTGAAAGATGGAGTTTTCGAAACGGCGCGCGGCTGATGTGGCCGCCGCAGAGCTGGCTGCGAGTGTCGCCAGTTTCGGGCTTGGGGTTACCCAGGACGAGATCATAGACGAGCGGCGCGGGTCCGCGGCGGCGGCGTTCGCGCGGCATGTCGCGATGTACCTTTGCCATACCGGGTTTGAACTCAGCTTGGCGCGCGTTGCGGTCGCGTTCGACCGCGATCGCTCGACGGTGGCGCACGCGTGTCACGCGATCGAGGACCGGCGGGAAGAGCTTCAGTTCGATCTCTGGATCGGCACGCTGGAAGCGATGCTGCGCCAGGCGGCGCCATTGGCGCCTTCCCGTGATGTTGCGCGATGAGCGTGGCGCGCGCGCTTTCGCGGCTGGCTGCGGCCGGCGCAACATTGGCGCGCGAACGCG
>JACMMP010000032.1 GCA_014378995.1 Hyphomonadaceae bacterium | reverse complement strand
TTGCGGTTCACGGGCGGCGGCGGCGAAGTTGGAGCCGCGCGCGAAGGCGGCGAACGCCTGCGGATCGCGCGCCATCGCCGCGAAGGCTTGGGGATGGCGGGCGAGCGCTTCGAACGCTTGGGGATGGCGCGCCATTGCGGCGAACGCTTGCGGTTCGCGCGCCATGATTGCGAATGCATCGGCGTTCTGAGCCATTGCGCTGAACGCTTCAGCATTGGAGGCTTGCGCCGCCGTCGATTGCGCCATGCCGGCCTGCGCGCCGCGCGCTAAGGCGGCGAAGGCTTGTGGATCGCGCGCAAGCGCCGCGAATGCTTGCGCGTCCTGCGCCATTGCGAGCAGCGCCTGCGGATTTTGCGCCAAGGCGGCGAAGCCCGGTTCGCGCGCCAGAGCGCGGAAAGAAGGATCGTTGACCATCAGCTCGAACGCGTCGGTCTGCATCAGCTGCGGCACAGCATCGTCGCCAAGCGTAATGTCGGCGTCGTTCACTTGCGCGGCGCGATAGCGCTCGGCCGGCGCGATCGTGCCGGAGCTTTGGAGCGTGGAAGGCGGCAAAATGGTGCCGACGGCAAGTGCGGCGACCGCGAGAAGCGTCACTCCGCCCATCGCTGCGACGCCGAGTTTGGCATTGTTGGAGAGTACAATTGTCATGTCGAAAACCTCCGGCCCGCCGCGCGGACGTTGCGGCCATAAGTTACCGTTGGTCAATCATAACTTGTCCGGTTCCGCGAAAATTCTGGGCCGGTCGGCTTGGAAACCGGGCCTGTGCACTGAAAACATTAAGAGTTTAGTGGCGCGGCGGGACGTTTCGGGGCCGGGGCGCAGCGTTTGTTTTGAGCGAGCCGCGGCTGCCATTGGGATGCGCAATGGCCCGCCCACTTCAGCATTCAGGGGAAGTCCGCGCCGCTTCTGCGCCGGTTGCGCGAGCGTTTCAAACTCAGCGTTCGGGCGCGCCCTCGTTTTTATAGTGACGCTTGTTTTCGTCTTTCCCGGTCGTTGCGCGCCCATGCGAAACTTGTAATCATTGAACCGGCGAGTCCTATCAAGGACGCGAGGGGAGACATAGACCATGATCGTGCGCTGGATGATCGTTGGATTCATTATTTGGATCGCGATTGCGATCGCTTTCCGCGTGGTCGGAGAGAATGCATTTGCGGCAGGCCCAGGCGGCGTGTCCTGGCTCTTTATGACCCTGCCGGTGGCGATGCTCGTCATCACCTATGTGGTTCTAAAGGTTCTCAAAGTTGCGCCAACCGATCGCGGCGAAGCCGCATCGATCATGGCGGTGCCCGGCCTGCTGGTCGGCATCTACGAGATCAACAGCTTCAACGAGCTTTTCCCGAACCTCGACGCATCACTTGGCGTCGAGTTCGCCGCTTTGATGTTTGCCTGCTACGCAGCGGTGATCATCGCTGGCATCGTGACATCGAGGCTCGAGAGCATTTAACGGCGAGGCCGTGAGCAGTCGCGGCGCTGGAAAGCGGCGCCGCGGCGGCTTGGAATTGCGAAAGCGCCGCCTAAGCGCTCGGAAGTCGCATGAATAACGGCCGCACTGAGACCTATCGTAGGTTTGCGCTTCAGGCCGCGGTCCTAGGGTGGGTCGCGGTCGCGGTCTTTTGGCTGTTCTACGCGGCCGACTATTACCTAATGCCGCAACCCGGCGCGCCCGCTTTTTCAGATCCGTTCACCCGCTATTTCGCGTTCGATCCCAGCACCGATTCAATCGCCTCGCTCGTCGGCGTGAACGTGGCGGTGTTCGGCATCGTTATCACCGTCGTCAGCATCATCGTTCAATTGTCGGCTGATCGCTACACGGGCGTCGCGCGCATGTTCTTGCGCGACCGCCTAAACATCCGCGTCGCCGCTTATTACGTAGTGACATGCGTGGCGAGTGTCTGGCTCGCGGCGTCCGGCCATGCCGATTACGTGCCGCGCATTACGCTGTTTGCGATGCTGTCGCTCACCATGGGCGGCCTGGTCATCACGATGCCGTACTTTGGCTACGTGTTTTGGTTTCTGGAGCCGCAAAATCTCGTGCGCCACATTCGCCGCGATGCGAGCGCCTCCGCGGAAAACGGCGCACTGCAGCACGACGAACAGGCATGCTTTGCCGCTCAGGCAAAAACGCTGTTTGCCCTCGAAGAGCTGACCGACATCGCCAACAACTCGATCTCCGGCAAAGACAAGATTATCGCCAGCGCCTCGGTCGACGCGCTGAAGGACTTCGCTATCGATTATCTGAAGCTGAAGCCGCAAGCGGGCGCGGCTTGGTTCACCCTCGGTCCCGAGCTGCGTCAGAACCCCGATTTCGTGGCGATGGACACAGAGTCTCTGAGCGATCTGGTCGAGCGCCGCACCTGGATCGAATGGAAGGTGATGCGCCAGTATTTGAGCATCTACAACGAAGCGCTCTCCTCCATGCGCGACATCAATTACGTGATCGCGATCGATACACGCTATATTGGCGAAGCCGCCTGCGAGGCGAAGGACAGCGCGTTGGTGGCGCTCGTGTTTCGCTTCTTCAACTCCTACCTCCGCTCCACGCTGAACGCGCGCGACGTGCGCACCACCTACAACGTGCTGAACCAGTATCGAAAATTGAACGAGTCGATGCTCACCTTGGGCAATGCCGAGGCCGCGATCGAAGGCGTGCGGCACATGAAGTATTACGGGCTTATGAGCTTTGAGAGCGATTTGAGCTTCGTGACGGAAACCGTCGCCTACGATCTCGCCGCCTTGGCTCAACTGGCGAACGAATGCGGCTCTCCGGCGGAACAGCAGATACTCGCGGATTTCCTTGAACTGGATCGCCCGCCTTTCGTGCGTGGGCAGGACCGTGCGCTGATGGGCGTGCGCAAGGCTCAAGTGAAGCTTGCCGCGTACTACATCTCGACTGACCAACTAAGCCGCGCTCGCGCCATCGCGGACGACATGCGTGAGGAGCCCCTGGAGAGGCTGCGCAACATCCGGCGCCAACTCGATGCGGTCGAGAACAAGGATTTCTGGGAAATCATCGATCGCGGCCGCAATTTTGAATACATGCCGCCGCAGCAGCGCGAATGTCTGGCGACGTTCTTCGATTGGTTCGACCTTGAAGAGCCGGCGGTCGCGACACCGCCATAACCGGCAGGTTGGAGCGCTATTCGGCGGCGACTGCGACCGCCGGCTCCGGCGGGGTCCAAGTGTTGAGAATGCGCCGCTGCGCCGCTTGGCTTCTGTAGAGAAAATCGCCCGGCAGCCCAAGCCGGCGACACGCCTGTGCCGGCGGCGCATCAAGGATTGGAACGCGCTCAGCCGCAGCGCCCAGTACGCGCAGCGTGCTCGCCCAAAACGGCGAGAGATCGTAGCTCGGACCGAGTTCGAGAATGTCCCTGACGTTTTGCGGCAAGATCGATATCGACGCATGAGCGATGGCGCGGCGCAAGCGCTTCGGCATGCCGAGAGCGCCGGGGCCGGATGCGAAGATGGAAATGAATTCGTTGACGATCGGGTGCGGCTCGAACCGCGGCGCAAGGCGCTCCAGCATCGCCGTGAAATCGTCGTCGCCTGTCAACGGCGCATGCACGCCGTAGAGCCGCGCAACCGGCGCCCCCTCGGCGTAGAACTGTCGCTTCTCGGCCTCGGAGAGATGGGCGACAAATGTGTCGTACGCGGTGACAAAACCCCACGTCGCCGTCGCGCTCACCCAACCGAGCAACTCGGCATCGAGCGCGCGATACGCTTCCCCCTTTGGCGTCTCGCCTGCGACGCGCGCGTGCATGTTCGTCACGCCCTGGATCATGCGCCGCGCCGCCGCTTGCGGGCCGTAGACGCCGATCATCGCCGCCATGCCCGTGCGCATCGACCGCCCGATTGGATCGGCTTTGTAGCTGGAATGTTCCCACACGCCGGAGCGGATGCGCGCATCCGCGAATTCCAGCAACACAGCGGCGACGCCGCCAATGCTGAGAGCGATGGGGTTCTTGAACACCCGCCACGACACCGAGGCCGGCCCCGTGAAGGCCGGGGCGCCGAAAGGATGAGCGAAGGCGACCTTCCAGCCGAGATAGGTGTCTATCTTGAGCATCGCGCGCGAGTGTCGCCCCGCAAACAATTTTGCGCAACGTGCAGGGCCGGCGATGGCCCCTAGAAATGGTCGGAGCCGAGAGTTTTGAACTCTCGACCCGATATCGCCATCGTTGCGCTTGAGACAAACGACGCGCCCTCGCTGCCAAGAGTGCCATCGCCTATACCGCTACGCTCCTCGCTGCGGCAGGGGCGTGAGGTCGGAGACCTGCTGGCGGCCGCCAAGGACGGCGCCTTGCGCGACGCGACCCTCACTCAGCGTTTGCTGGCGTTTTCGCGCCAACTTCCGCTTGAGCCCCGCGTGCTGCAGCTCAATCGAATCGTCACCGACACGTCAGAGCTGCTGCGACGTACGCTTGGCGAGCACGTGCAGCTGGAAACCGTGCTCGCTGGGGGATTATGGGCTGTTTGCAACGATCAGAGCCAACTAGAAAACGCGATCGTCAATCTCGCCATCAATGCGCGCGACGCCAGTGCGCGAAGTGCTTGACGCAGCCGGATGACTACTTTCTGCGAAACCGCGCCGTTGCGTCGTGTGCTAAGCGATTGACCGCGTTAGAGCGACCAAGCCAGCCGTGAAAATTAGGGTGATGACCTCAGATGCCCCATTTCGGCCCCATGGCGGTGATTGCGCTAGCGGCTTGATGGCGTCTAGCGTCCTCTGCAGCGGGTCAACCTAGCGGTCTTCGAGGGAGGCAACATGGATATCGGCAACGCATCAGACGTGCTTACGGCGGTCGCGACTATCGGCACTTTGATCTTTCTGGCCGTTCAGGTCCGCGACAACACCCGCATGACCCGCACGTCGACGCTTGGGGCGATGCTGCAGAATGCCCGCGAACGCACTGCATTCCATTTGTGCGATAGCGCAGAGGTTTCCGATATTGTGGCGCGCGGCGTCAATTCTTTGGAGGCGTTGGATGAGAAGCAGAGGTTTCGCTTCACCTTCTTCTTGGTCGACATGGCGCTGCACATGCAAAACATCATGGAGCTTCACGCGTCGGGCTTGATGTCGAAGACCGACCATGACGCATGGCTCGAATGGACCAGCGCCGTCTATCGCACACCCGGAGCGCAAGCGCTTTGGCCGCAAATATCGGCAGTGCTCACCTCGACAATTCGTGACTTGCTTCAGGCGCACATCTACCAGAACCCGAACGCACCCACGATCGTAGATATCATGCCGGTGTTTCGCCGGAGCGGGCTTGGCGTGGCAGCAGTGTAGGAGATTGAAATGGAGGAGATCGAAGGCGGTTGCTACTGCAAGGGCGTGCTATCGGGCTGAGGGCGAGCCGATCATGCGGGCGGAATGCTTTGCCGAGTCAGCCGGTGAGTGCGAGCGGCAGATGTCGGCGATGGCGCGCCGTTACTGGTCTAGGTGATCAACGTCGTAACTGGGGCGCCGGTTACTCGGCCATAATCGACTGGTGACCGCTGGTCGGGAGCGTACACTTCGCGAGTGACCCAGAAGCGTAATGCGTTACTGCGCGCCCCACTGAACAAACATGAAACCGAGGCCCAAGAGCCAAGCCGCGAGCACTAACCCGCTAAGCCAGAAGACGGAATTGCGAGACCTCGGTCCCTGTAAATTGTCGGACATGGCGCGGCTCCACCAGGCGGGAGCACGCGGCTCTCCAGTTGCCGGCGCCTGAAATGGCGGTCAGCGAAGGGATTGATTTACGCAGGTCAGGCTGAGCGTGACGTGAACGGGCGCCAGCAGTGACAGTGAGCCGTTGTCGGGGGCGCCGCGCGAGTGGCGCGACTACCGCAACGTGGCCGCTCAAGCCGGGCAGGTAAGGGGAGGAGGTAGCGAGGTCTTGTTCATCAACCGTACGAATGCTCTGGTGAGACACCCTTGCCCGAGGTGAATGCGAGCATGACAGCGAAAACTGCTCCCTCCTTGTGGACGAAACTGGCTTACGGTTTCGGCGCGGTGGCGTACGGGGTGAAGGACAACGGCTTTAGCTTTTTCTTGCTGCTGTTCTACAGCCAAGTCATCGGCCTTGATGCGCGCCTAGTCGGGACTGCCATCACCATCGCGCTCATCTTCGACGCGCTCAACGATCCGATTGTCGGGTACTGGTCCGACAATCTGCGCTCAAAGTGGGGACGGCGTCACCCGTTTATGTACGCTTCGGCCATTCCGGTGGCGGCAAGTTATTTCCTATTGTGGGCGCCGCCCGAAGGATGGAGCGACACGGCGCTCTTCTGGTACCTATTGGTGCTGTCGGTCCTGATCCGAACCTTCATCACTTTCTACGAGACGCCGAGCGCCGCACTCGCAGCCGAGCTCAGCAGCGATTACGATCAACGAAGCTCGCTCATCTCCTACCGCCATTATTTCGGTTGGACCGGCGGCAACGCCATGTCAGTGTTGATGTTCGCTGCGCTGTTTCCTGCGTTTGCAACTGCGGCGATCCCTAGCGGGCAGTTCAATCGCGACGCCTATGAACTCTATGGCCAGATCGCGTCCGGGTTGATCTTCGCGGCTATCGTGATCTCGGCTCTCGGCACGCACTCACGCATTGCGACTTTGCGGTCGCCGCCGCCGAAGCGACGCATGACCTTGGCCGCCGTTTTCCGAGAGATTACGGAAACCCTCGGCAACCGGTCATTTATAGGCTTGTTCATCGCCGCAATGTTTGGCGCTATCGCGGCCGGTCTTGCGTCGGCGCTGACCTTTTATCTGCTCACGTATTTCTGGGGTTTTTCCGAGGAGCAGATCGGCCTCATCGTGATCGGCGTGTTTGCTTCCGCGATCCTCGGCAGTCTATTGGCGCCGCTGGCGACGCGCACGATCGGCAAGAAGCGAGGTGCTATCGTGATTGGCCTCATAGCGTTCATTGGTTCACCGCTGCCGATAGCGCTGCAGCTGTTTGGGCTGCTTCCGGACAATCCGGATTTCATATTCTGGTTCGTGTTCGTCACCGGCGTGTTGGATGTCGGTCTCATCATCTGCTTTTCGATTCTTTTCGCCTCGATGATCGCCGATCTGGTCGAGCAATCCGAACTCAAGACCGGCCGGCGCGCCGAAGGCCTTTTCTTCTCGGCCGCCACGTTCATTCGCAAAATGGTGCAGGGTGTCGGCGTACTGGTCGCCGGTTTCGTCCTGTCGGTTGCGGGATTTCCATCAGGCGCTGCACCGGCCAACGTGAGCGATGATGCGGTCTGGCGGCTGGGCGCCTATTACGTGCCCACGATCCTCGTCTTGTGGCTAGCGATGATCGCCGTGATCTCGACGTATAAGTTGGAGCGGAAGGACCACGAGCAGAACCTGCGCGAACTGGCCGCGAGACTTCCACGCACGCCTTAGCAGCGTCGCAGCCACCCCCGAGGGGTTCACTGCACGCTGCTCCCGATCTGTGAATGGCGATTTGCGGCGTAACGCACGCTGGCCGTTTCCAGACGGCGCGGATACGCATTCTTCCCCGCCCCGTCCGTACTTTGGTACTGCTTTAGTGTTGCTCAGTCGTGGCAATCGCTATCGAGAAGGCCGATGTCGTTGGGGCCGTCGCAAACATCGTTGTCATCGACGAAATAATCGACGGCGGCGGCGCCCGCCAGCACAGCGCATCCGCCCAGGGTCATCGGCGCCGTGAATCCGAGCAGGATAATCAGTGCGGTCTTCATTTTCATTTGGGAGTCCCTCGCTTTGCGGGTCAACCCGACTCCACGGCGCAATGTTCCCTCCGGCTTGCCACAAGGCGCGATTGGACTCCCACGAGCCGCGGCGCGCGCTTAGCCCGCGAGGGCTAGTCCTCGTAGATATCGCGTAGAGGTTTGCGGAAGCTAGACCGAGAGGGCCGCTTAAGGGCTTAAAAGGATGGCTCCCCGGGTAGGATTCGAACCTACGACCAACCGGTTAACAGCCGGTTGCTCTACCACTGAGCTACCGAGGAACATCTCACCGGCGCGAACGCCAGCGGGCGCTTCCTATCAAGTTCGGCGCCACGGGAAAAGCCCCGCATGTTGTTCTAGTGTGAGGCGATGCGGCTAGCCTCAACAAAACTTGGCCTCAACGAAAACGAGGGCCCCTTGCGGGGCCCTCGAAGGCGTTGGGTATGGTGGGGTGTCTCCAAGGGAAGACAAGGTGAAGATCGCACTAACCGGTAAACACCGAGTTAACGTGCATCGTTGCTTCATCTTTTTTGCCAAACCCTTGAAATCGTCCCGCTATTGCATCTTGTCGGACTTGTTGTCGGCGCCGCCCTTGGCTTGCTTTGCGTTGGCGCGGACGCTGTCCTCGTCGCTGGACTGCACACGCAGATTG
Source organism: Hyphomonadaceae bacterium (assembly GCA_014378995.1). GTDB lineage: Bacteria > Pseudomonadota > Alphaproteobacteria > Caulobacterales > Aquidulcibacteraceae > Vitreimonas. The sequence goes on along the minus strand of JACMMP010000032.1, from coordinate 6,374 downwards.
TTCTGCACATGCTTCACGCCGGAGACGGCCTCCACGATATCTTCCGCCCGCCGCTTGGCTTCGCGCGAATCGACCGTGCCGCTAAGAACGACCTCGCAGCTCGTGACCTTCACCTCGATTTCGCCGGCGTCGATGTCGTGATCGTCAGTCAGGCGATCGTTGATGTCGTCACGGATGCGGTCATCGGATCGAGTGTAATTCTTCGGGCCGCGGCCGCGATGACGGCCTTGCTGTCCCACCGCCTGGCCGTATTGGCCCTGGCCCGACCCCCACTGGCCGCCTTGACCGGACGGCATCTGACTGCCGCGGCCGTAGTTCTGTCCGCCTTGTGCGCCGACGCCCTGGCCGCCGCCCTGGCCATGGTGCTGGCCCCACTCATCGCTCTGGCTTTGGCGACCTTGATCGTGTTGCGCTCCGTATTGGCCGAAGTTCTGGCTTTGGCCGCTTTGCCGATATTGGCCCTGGCCGCTGCGACCGCCTTGGCCAAATTGCTCCTGGCCGTAATTGCCTTGGCCGTAATTGCCCCGGCCGGCGCCGCCTTGGCCGTACGACGAACCGCCTTGCTCGTAGCCCTGGCCGCCCTGGCCGTAACGCATCTGATCGCGCTGGCCGTCGTCGCGATCGCGGGCGCCAAAGCCTTGGCGGTCGTCGTCATCGCGAGAGAAGCGATAATCGTCCTCGTCGAAGTCTTCCGAGCGCTCGCGGCTCATGCCGCCTCGGCCGCGTTCGCCCATGTCCATATCACGCCAGCGCCCGCGGCTGTGACGGCCAGTGTTGCGACCATGGTTTTCCTGTCCGGAATAGCGATCCGCCATCGTTCGTCTCCTCGTGAAAAATGCCTCCCGCCATGCCAGTCGAACGCGACGGTTCAGACCCCCGTTCCGGCGCGCTTGCGGTATCTGAAAGGGAAATTTCAGGAGAGCTTGGAGGCCTCGCCCGGAATCGAACCGGGGTGCGCGGATTTGCAATCCGCTACGTCACCACTCCGCCACGAGGCCTCAGCCGGCATATGTGGTCGCGCCGGGGCCGCACTCCTAGTCGGGCAAGGCGCGGGCGGTCAAGCGCCGCTGGTCGGCCGACTTGCGCTTAGCCGCGCGCGACCCAGTTGATAACGCAATGGAAGCAGCCAAGCGCTGGACACTTCTGATCGCCGTTCTGGCGCTGGCCGCCTTCGCGGTCTGGCGCGGCGCGGCGTGGGTGGCCGATCTGCCGCCGGAGCGTTCGCCGTTCAAGGAACTGGACATTGAGCGCCCGATCGGCTGGGCGACGGCGATGCAGTTCAACCGCGTCCGTTCCGACCCGCAACTCTGCACCGCGACGCTGGCCGCGTCAGATATCGGAACGGAACCCATCGCAGATAGCCGCGAGGGCGCCGACGATCAGTGCGGCTTCGCCAACGCCGTGGCGCTGACGCAATCGACCTACGCGTATTCGGGCGCGGTGCGCGTGAGCTGTCCGCTCGCGGCGGCGCTTTATGTTTGGGAGCGCGAAATCGTCGCTCCGGCCGCGGCGCAATGGCTTGAGAGCCCGGTCGCGCGGATCGAGATGATCGGCGCCTATGCGTGCCGCAATATCTATGGCCGGGCTGAGGGGCGGCTCAGCGAACACGCCAATGCGAACGCGATCGACATCGCCGGCTTCCGCTTGGAAAATGGCCGGGTGGTCAGCGTGCTGCGGGGCTGGGAGGGCGAGGCGGGCGACGCGGCCTTCTTGCGCCAAGTCCGCGGCGGCGGCTGCGAGGTGTTCCAGGGCGTGCTCTCCCCCGACTACAACCGCGCCCACGCCGATCACCTCCACCTCGACATGGGCCCTTACGACATTTGCAGCTGAGCCCCGCGTCAAGCGGCCCGCTTGCGGCGGGCGCCAGCGCGGCTTAACCGGGGTGGACTTCGGGAGCGCTGAGTTATGGACCTGGCCCAATCGCGGGAAATCATGGTGGAGAGCCAAGTCCGCACCGCGGACGTGACCGACACCCGTATCCTGCGCGCCATGCGCCACCTGCCGCGCGAGCGGTTCGCGCCGGCGCAGAAGCGGGCTCTTGCATACGCCGATCTCGAGATCGAAGTCGGCGATGGCCGCTTCCTGATGCGGCCACGCGATTTGGCCAAGCTGATCCACGCCATGGCGCCGCAATCGCACGAGCGCGGCCTCGAAATCGCCGGCGCCACCGGTTATGGCGCCGCGGTTCTGGCCGCGTGCTGCCAGAACGTGATTACGCAGGAGCCCGATGGCGATCTCTCGTTTGCTGCGAATGCGGCGCTTGAATCTGCTGGCGTCACCAACGTGAAAACGGTGTCGACCGCGATCGCCGACGGCTGGAACGACGAGGCGCCGTACGATCTCATCATGCTGAACGGCGGCGCTGAGATCGTGTCGGAGGCGTGGCTGAGGCAACTAGCGCCCGGCGGACGGCTCGGCGTCATCATTCGCGACGGGCCGGCGGGCGCGGCGCGCATTTATACGCGCGCGGAAGATGCCATCGCGTACCGCACGGCGTTTGACGCGTTCGCGCCGATTGTGCCGGGATTAAAGAAGCCGCGCGGCTTCAGCTTCTGAATAGCGTTTCATACGCGGAATGAAGCTTCCGTCGTGATGTTATTAACGTTCCTTTATTCGATCCGACAGAGCATGTGCGCAAGCGGGCGACTCACGGCTTGTGCGATGCATTGCGCACGTGGACGGGAATCGCTGCGATCAATAACGTTCGAGTCGCACCTGACTCGTTTTGGAATTCGTGAGGCTCAAGATGGCGCTGCAAGAACCGCAAGCCGAACCTTCCATGGAAGAGATTCTGGCCTCGATCCGCCGGATCATTTCTGAGGAAGAACAGCCGCAGCCGCCCGTGCTCGACCTTACCCAAACGGATGAACCTCAAATGACCGCGGCCCCGCACGTGATGGTTGAAGACGATGACATCGTCTTCGAAGCAGTCGAACACGTGGTGGTGGAGGCGCCTCCGGCGCCGCAAGCCGCGCCGGTCCTCGTGCAGCAGCGGGTCGAAGTGTCTCCGGCTATCGGCGACGACATCGTCTCGGCGCCGTCAGCGAACGCAACCGCGAACGCGCTGGCTCGCCTGTCCGGCACGTTGCGCATCGCCGATACGCAGAACCAGACCATCGAAGGCGTCATCCGCGAACTACTCAAACCGATGCTGAAAGAGTGGCTCGACAAGAACCTCCCCGCGATTGTCGACGCGCGGGTCGAGGCGGAGCTGGAGCGGATTTCGCGTCTGGCGCGGTAACGCCTCGTCATGAGTTGAACGCCAGCGCCCCGGCTTCACCGCCGGGGCGTTTCTGTTTCCGTCATCCTGGGGCGCACGCCGTGCGCGCCCAGGGTCCAGGGGATCACAAAATAGCGTGTCGGCCCCGGGCTCCTGGGCTCTTGCTGCGCAAGCCCCAGGATGACGGAGCACCGGTCGGGCGGCGGGTGTGCAGCTGCGAGATGACATCTCGCGCTTTCCTGGGCGGGCCTGCTATAGGCGTCGCATGATCGAGACCACGTTTAACCCGAAGCAAGTCGAACCGCGCTGGAGTAAGGCGTGGGAGGAGTCCGGCGCCTTCCAGCCGAAGAACGATCCGAAGGCCGAACCCTTCTGCATCGTCATTCCGCCGCCCAACGTCACCGGCTCGCTGCACATCGGCCACGCGCTTAACAACACGCTGCAAGACATCCTGGTCCGCTTCGAGCGGCTGCGCGGCAAGAGCGTGCTCTGGCAGCCTGGCACCGATCACGCCGGCATTGCGACGCAGATGGTGGTGGAACGTCAACTCGCGCAGGCCGGCAAGAACGAAGATCGCCGCTCGCTTGGGCGCGAGGAATTCTTGAAGCGCGTGTGGGCCTGGAAGGAAGAGAGCGGCGGCACGATCCTGCATCAGCTGCGCCGCCTCGGCGCCTCATGCGACTGGTCGCGCGAGCGCTTCACGATGGACGAAGGCCTTTCAGCTGCGGTGCTGAAAGTTTTCGTGCAGCTCCATAAGGATGGGCTGATCTACAAAGACAAGCGGCTGGTGAATTGGGATCCGCACTTCGAAACCGCGATCTCCGATCTCGAAGTCGAGAACCGCGAAGTGCAGGGTCACTTCTGGCACTTCAAATATCCGCTCGAAAACGGCGAGACCTACCAATTCCCGATCGCGCACGACGAAGACGGCAAGCCGACGGAGTGGGAAACGCGCGACTATATCGCCATCGCCACAACGCGTCCGGAAACAATGCTAGGTGACGGCGCCGTCGCGGTGCACCCCAGCGATGCGCGCTACGCGCCAATCGTCGGCAAGCGCGTGCTGCTGCCGCTGGCGGATCGCTACATTCCGATCATCACCGACGAATATCCCGATCCGGATTTTGGCTCGGGCGCCGTCAAGATCACCGGCGCGCACGACTTCAACGATTACCAAGTCGCGCGCCGCAACGATATTCCGCTCTACATCCTGATGGACACGAAGGGCCGCATGGCCGACGCCGAGCACGTGCCGGCCAAGTATCGCGGGCTGGATCGCTTCGAAGCGCGCAAGCAGGTGGTGGCGGATATTGAAGCCATCGGCCTGCTCGATCGCGTCGAGAACAAGAAGATCATGCAACCGTTCGGCGACCGCTCAAACGTCGTCATCGAGCCGATGCTGACCGACCAATGGTATGTGAACGCTGGCGAGCTGGCCAAGCCCGCAATCGCCGCGGTGGAAACCGGCAAGACCAAGTTCGTGCCGGAGGCTTGGACCAAGACGTACTACCAATGGATGCGCAACATCGAGCCGTGGTGCGTTTCGCGCCAACTTTGGTGGGGCCACCGCATTCCGGCTTGGTACGGGCCTGACGGGCAGGTGTTCGTCGAGGAAAATGCTAAACTCGCGAAAGCCGCGGCGCGGAAACATTACGGCAAGGACGCGCCGCTGCTCCAAGACGAGGACGTGCTCGACACCTGGTTCTCGTCCGCTTTGTGGCCGTTCTCTACGCTCGGGTGGCCGGACAAAACGCCGGAGCTGAAGAAATTCTATCCGACGTCCACGCTCGTCACCGCGCACGACATCATCTTCTTCTGGGTGGCGCGGATGATGATGATGGGCTCGCACTTCATGAAGGATGTCCCGTTCCACGAAATTTATATCCACGCCTTGGTCCGCGACGCCAAGGGCCAGAAGATGTCGAAGTCCAAGGGCAACGCGATGGACCCCTTGGACCTCGTCGATAAATACGGCGCCGATGCGCTGCGCTTTACGCTGGCGGCGATGGCGGCGCAGGGGCGCGACATCAAACTCAGCGAACAACGCATCGAAGGCTATCGCAATTTCGGCACCAAGCTCTGGAACGCCGCCCGCTTCGCGCAGATGAACGAATGCGCGGTGTGGGACGAGTACGATCCGCGTTCGCCCGAGCAGACAGTCAATAAATGGATCGTCGGTGAAACGGCGAAAACTGTAGCGGCGGTGACGCGCGAACTGGAGGCGCGGCGCTTTAACGAAGCGGCGGGCGCGATCTACAAATTCGTCTGGAACGTCTATTGCGACTGGTATCTTGAATTCATCAAGCCGCTGCTCAATGGCGAAGATGAAGCCGCCAAGCAGGAGACGCGGCGTACGGCGGCGTGGGTGTTGGATCAGATTTTGATCATGCTGCACCCGTTCATGCCGTTCATCACCGAAGAAATCTGGACCCGCCTCGGCGAATACGGCCACAAGCGCGAGCGCATGCTGATTGTCGAAAGCTGGCCGGAGCTGAACGCGGATTTGATCGACGCCGATGCGGAGGCCGAGATCCAGTGGATGGTCGATCTGATCGACGAAACCCGCTCGACGCGCTCAGAACTCAATGTGCCGGCCGGCGCGAAGATTCCGCTGTTGCTGATCGGCGCCGACGCGGAGACCGAGCGCCGGCTCGAACGCTATCAGGATTTGATCGACCGCATGGCGCGGCTGGAATATTCCACCAGCGCCGCCTATGCGCCGGCGGGGTCGGTGACGTTCGTGCTGAACGGCGCAACGGTGGCGCTGCCGCTGGCGGGTGTCGTCGATCTGCCGGCGGAATCGGCGCGCCTGGCTAAGGAGATCGGCAAGCTGGACGCGGAGGTCGCCAAGATGGACGCCAAGCTCAACAACGCCGACTTCACCGCCAAAGCGCCTGAGGAAGTGGTCGAGGAATTGCGCGAGCGGCGCGCGGACGCCAGCGCCTCCGCGGCCAAGCTCAAGCACGCGCTCGAGCAGATTAAGGGCGGCGCCTAGTGCGCATCTTCGTCAGCGGCGCTTCCGGCTTCGTTGGCGGCGCGGCGGCGAAGAAGCTGATTGCGAGCGGCTACGACGTGCGCGCGATGTCCCGCTCGCTTCCGGCTTCGTTGGCGGCGCGGCGGCGAAGAAGCTGATTGCGAGCGGCTACGACGTGCG
>JACMMP010000031.1 GCA_014378995.1 Hyphomonadaceae bacterium | reverse complement strand
TAATGCGGCGCGCGACGGTCTGTTCGGGATCGACGTCGAACGGCCGCGGACCGATTTTCGGCGCGCCGAGCGCGGCGCGCACGATGTCGTCCGGCTGCGGCCGCAGCGCGAGGCGGCGGCAGCGCGAGCGAATGGTCGGCAAAATCGCGCCGGGCGCATGGCACACGAGCAAGAGCACCGAACGCGCCGGCGGCTCCTCCAGCGTTTTCAGGATGGCGTTGGCGGCGTTGCGGTTGAGATCGTCCACCGCATCGATGATGGCGACGCGCATGCCGCCTTCAGACGGCGCGAGCGAGAAGAAATGGCCGAGCTCGCGCGCATCGTCGACAGTGATCTCACGCCTCGGCTTGCCGCGGTCGTTGAGACCGCGCCGGAGGACGAAAAGATCGGGATGCGAGAGCGCGCTAATGCGGCGCGCGACGGTCTGTTCGGGATCGACGTCGAACGGCCGCGGACCGATTTTCGGCGCGCCGAGCGCGGCGCGTGCGAAGCGATAAGCGAGCGTCGCTTTGCCGAGGCCCTTCGCGCCCGCGAGCAGCCAGGCGTGGTGCATGCGTCCGCTGCGCAGCCCTTCGGCGAGCGCGGCCTCCTCCGCATCGTGACCGTAGAACGAGAACGTCTCGCGCGGATGCGGCGCGTTTGGCTCGCGGTCGGTTTCGGGCGCCGGCTTTTCCGCTTTCATGAGCGCGCTTCGAGTTCAGTGCGCGCTTGCTTCAGCACATCGGCGGCGGATTGGCCGGCGTCCAGCACGACGCAGCGCTGCGGCTCGCGCGCGGCGATGGCGAGAAATTCGGCCCGCACGCGCGCGTGGAAATCGGCGGCTTTTCTCTCGAAGCGATCTTCGCCGAGGTTTCGGCCTTGCGAGCGTTCGAGGCCCGCCTCTGGCGCAAAATCGAGCACGAAGGTCAGATCAGGCCGCGGCGCTTCGATCAGGGCGTTGAGCGCATCCAGCGCAACAGGATCGAGCCCGCCCGCCGCGACTTGGTAGGCGCGCGTTGAATCATAATAGCGGTCGCAGATCACCCAGGCGCCGCGGGCGAGCGCGGGGCGGATCGTGTGCGTCAGATGATTGCGGCGCGCGGCGGCGAAGAGGAGCGCTTCCTCCATCGCGTCCCAACGTCCGGCGTCGCCTTGCACGAGCAGCGCGCGGATTGCGACGGCGCCGGGCGCGCCGCCGGGCTCACGCGTCACCACCACGTCGCATCCATCCCCGGAAAGCGCATCGGCGAGGCCGCGCGCGAGAGTCGATTTGCCGACGCCTTCGCCGCCTTCGAGCGTGATGAATCGGCCGGATTTCGGCGTGGGGCTCATCGCCCTATCAAGGGCCGAACAGGGTCAGGCGCAAGCCTTCAAACGCGCGCGAGAACCAATTGGCGCGCCCGATTTTGCGGCCGGCGGTGAGCGGGAATTCCTGCGTCTGGAAGCCCGGCCCTTCGATAACGAGGCGTGCCACCACATCGCCTTCGCGCAGCGGCGGCTGGAGCGGCCCATTATAGACGATGTGCGCGGTGAGGCCGGATTGAACGCCGCGCAGCCCGCCGATGACGATATCGCGCTGCGCCAGCAGCGGCACAGCCCCGCGTGAACCCAAGCGCACTTGCGCTTCGCCGACTTGTTCGCCGGCGGCCGCCACCTGGTTGATGCTAAAGTCGTGGAAGGCCGCGCGCATCAGGCGCAGGCCTTCGCTGCGGCGGTCGGCCATCGAGCGCATGCCGTTGAAGACGATGATGCGACGCTGGTTGTTCAGCACAGCCGAGCCGACGAGGCCATAGCCTGACGCATCGGTGTGGCCGGTCTTGACCCCATCAGCGCCGGCGAAAGCGCCGAGCAGCGGATTGCGGTTGTCTTGCGTGCGGCGGTTGTAGGTCAGATTGGGCTCAGAATAGATGCGATAAATCTCGGGATAGGTGACGATGAGATGCCGCGCGAGGCGCGCTAAATCGGCCGAGCTGATGACGTGATCTGGATCCGGCAGGCCGGTCGAGTTGCGAAAGCGCGCGCTGCGCAAGCCCAAAGCCTGGGCGCGCCGGTTCATCTCGGCGACGAACGCCTCCTCCGACCCGAAGAGGCCCTCGGCCAGAACGATGCACGCGTCATTGGCCGAGACGACGATCGCGCCGCGCAGCAGATCGCGCACGGTGGCGGTCGAGTTGAGTTCGAGGAACATGTGCGAGCCGTCGGACATGGCGCCGTTGCGCCAAGCATTTTCGCTAACGGTATAGCGTGTATCCCAGCGGATGCGCCCTGCCTCTACCGCTTCGGCGATCAGCAGCACGGTCATGATCTTCGACATCGACGCGGGCGGCATCGGCGTTTCGCAGTCGTTGCAATAGAGCAGCGCGCCGGTGGCGCCATCCATGATGGTGACGTGCTGGGCTTCGGTGGTGAAGGCGCCCGTCTGCGCGTTCGCCATGGGCGCGGCGGCGAGCGCCGCAGCAAGGCTCAAGGCAGCCAGTCGCACTATCACATCTCCACCGAATCGATTGTCCCGCTGTTGCTATGAAGCAAACCGAGACGGCGGCTTTACGTCAACAAACCGGCTTATCACCGGGCTGCGACAATGGTCTCGCCGTAGCCGAGCGAAACGAGCTGGCGGCGCGCAGCGTCCGCCTCTTCGCGGCTGCGCCAGGGCCCGAGCCGCACCCGGAACAATTCGCCGCCATTGCCGGTCTCGCGGACGTCAACGCTGACTGGGCCAGCCGCGCTCACCTCGTCGCGCACGCGATGAGCGTTAGTGAGATCGGCATAGGCGCCGATCTGGACATAGAACGAGCCGTTCGCCGCGGGCGGCGCATAAGGCGCGGGCCGCGGGGCCAAAGGCGCGCCGGCGAGGGCGAAACCCTGCTCCTGGCCTTGTACGGGCTGCGGGAGCAGGGAGGTCGGCCCCTCCTCTGTCCTGGCGAGGGCCATTTGTCGAGTAGGGGGTTGCGCCACTACGGGGGCGCCGCCTGCGTCAACGCGGCGCGGCGCCGGGCCAAGGTAGCGGACGTGGACGCGCGCTTGGCCCTGTTGCTCGAAACCCAAAACCTCGGCGCTGCGGCGCGACAGATCGATCAGCCGCTCGCCGACGAAGGGACCCCGGTCGTTTACACGGACGATGACCTCGCGACCATTTTCCAGATTGGTGACCTGCACCAGGCTGGGGATAGGCAGTGTCGGGTGGGCGGCAGTCAGCGCTTCTTGGTCAAAGATTTCGCCGCTTGCGGTGGCCTGACCGTGAAAGGTGGGGCCGTACCAGGAGGCCGTACCGGTCTCTGCGTAGCCTGGCTCGGGCGTCGGCACGTACCAGCGGCCATTGGCTTCATAGGGAGGCCCTACCCGCTCCTGCTCCAGCCATTGCGGACGCTCTGCTTCCGGCGCCGAGGCCGGCGGCGCGCGCTCTTCAGTCGGCGGAGATGAAGATGCGCGCGAGCCTGCGCGGCGGATGTCGATGGTGGCGCCGTTAGCGCGCGCGGGCGCGCCGTAGCCGTAGGAATTTTCGCCGCCGCCGGCGAGCGCGTCGCCGACGGAAGCGGTTTGCACCGCGCTGCGCTGGCCAGCGTACTCGATCGGCGCTTGCGCTGCGGCGACGCCGGCAAAGCACAAAGCGCCGACGCATACGAGAGCAGAACGGTTGAGCTGATGAGACATGCGAGGGCAGACCCCAGTGACGACAATTTCTTGTCCCTGGATACCCCGCCGCCTCTTTAGACCGCGTAAGTGTTTATCCTTTTTTGCAGTTTAACTACAGTTGCGATTGGCGTTAGCCGGCGTGCTCTTTGTAGGCTGCCGTGCAGAGTACGCGAGTGGCGGAGGGAGTGGGATTCGAACCCACGGTGGGCTTTCACCCACGCTGGTTTTCAAGACCAGTGCCTTAAACCACTCGGCCATCCCTCCGGACCGGTGGCGGGTATCAGCGCGCTCGGTCCTCTGCAAGCACACAAACCGCAAAGAAAAAGGCCGGCGGGGTGAACCGCCGGCCTCGGGTTTTTCTGATTTACCCCGCCCTACCAGCGGAACGGAGCTCGGAAGGCGACCCGGACATCGGGGGCGTCTTCTGTGAGGCCCATATCGACGCTGGTCGATAGCGTCAGGCGTTCGGTGGCGCGGAACGAGAGACCAAGCTGCATGCTGCCAACTTGCAATTCGGTGGACTCGGTCAGCAGGCCGTTCAGTTCAGTCTCGGTCGGCAGGACGTAAGAGTGGGAGTAGCCCAGCGAGTACGAGAAGCGCGGGTTGAGTGAGAAGCCGAAGCCAAAGCCCATGCCGATAGAATCGCCCGGATCGACATTGCCGATCGTCACCGCGCCGTAGGTGCGGTCGATGTCGCGCGGCATGTTGTACATATAGCTAACGTTTGCGAAGAGCACCGCCGGATCCGTCGGGTACATCATCGACAGACTGCCCTGCATCGCCCAAAAGCCCGAACCGGTCGCGAGTTCGGTCGATACGCCCTGCGCGTCACGCGCGAGGTCGAAGGGGCCGCGGCCAGTATCGGACTTCACCCGCGCGCCGGCGACAAAAATCGGCGCGCCATTGCGGCCGCGATTGAGCTGGTAACGCGCCGACAATTCGACGTCGCCCATCGCCGAACCTTGCAATTCGAAGGTTTGGGTCGTCGTCTGGCTGTTCTGCGAGACGGTGGTGACGCGGTCGGAACGGTAAATGTAGGGAACGCGGCCCTCGATCTCGAGCCGGTCCGTCAGCGCGTAACGGATCGCCAGCGAGGATGAGAGCGTGTCGCGGGCGCTGTCGTTGGCCTCGATCAAGCCGATCTGGATGCCCGTTACGATCTCGACGCCGCGGAAGACGAAGCGGTTCGAGGAGCTGCGGGAATATTCGATCGAGGGCTCGATAACGAGGCGGCCCGCGCCCAGGAGGGCGTTCTGCCCTTCCGGAAGCGCTTCCACAGTGGCGACTTGCGTCTCTTCCGGCGGCGCTTCGCCGACGGGTCCTGCCGGCGCAACGGCCGGTGTGCTGGTTGGCGGTGCGCTGCCGCCCTCGGTTTGCGTCAGCGTCATGAGCGGGGCGCGGCGGTTGAGTGCGATGGGCTCATCGGCGGCCAGCGCTGAGTAACTCAAGCCATGTGCGCCAAGGCCGGCGCCGCGGATCTCGCCAAGATCCCCGTCACTGACCCCGACGCCAATCGCTTGAATCTCGCGCCGTTGGCGTTCGATCAGCGAGCGCTGCTCGGTAATCTCTCTTTGTTGATCTCGGAGCTGGCGCTCCTGAGCGTTCAGACGCTGCTCTTGCTGATTGATCAGTTCAAGCACGCGCGAGAGATCGTTTGGGGACGAACTCTGCGCGTTTGCGTCTCCGCTCCAAACTAGCGCACACGCGGCAAGAGCGCATGCGGCCAATGCGGCCGCACGCCTCCTCACGTGTCGCTTCATTCCGGTACGAAGCATCACAATACCCAGGTTGGAGGACACTGCATGGCGCCCTCTCTGCACGAATTATTCCGCGCAACTTACCTGGCAGGTGATGAGAAACGGTGAATGCGCGAACGAATGCAGAGATGCTCGCGCGTTTACGCATGTTTACGTGTGTTGTTGGACGTAAAGGCTTCAGCGCAAAGCGTTGACGAATGGCGCCGCGGTCTTTGCTGTCATCTCTTCGAGCGTCACGTCATCGGCGAGTTGGATGAGCTTCATCGGTTGTGAACCATACTTGTCGATTTCGAACACGCCGAGATCGGTTATCACGAGATCAACCACGTTCACGCCGGTGAGCGGCAGCGTGCATTGCTTCAGCAGCTTCGACGCGCCGTCCTTCGACGTATGCTCCATCACGACGACGACGCGTTTGACGCCGGCGACGAGATCCATAGCGCCGCCCATGCCCTTCACCATCTTGCCGGGCACCATCCAGTTGGCGAGGTCGCCGCGATCGGAGACTTCCATGGCGCCAAGGATGGAAAGGTCGATGTGCCCGCCTCGGATCATGGCGAAGGAATCCGACGAGGAGAAATAGGAGGTCTTTTCGAGCGCGGTTATGGTTTGTTTACCGGCGTTAATGAGATCGGCGTCGATTTCATCTTCGTACGGGAACGGACCCATGCCGAGCATTCCGTTCTCGGACTGCAGCGTCACTTCAACGCCGTCCGGAATATAGTTCGCCACCAAAGTCGGGATGCCGATACCGAGATTAACGTAAAAGCCGTCGCGCAATTCCTTGGCGGCGCGCTGGGCGAGTTGATCACGGGACCAAGCCATTTCTTTAACTCCTCGAGTTACCAAACGCGCCATTTGCCGGCGTATCGGACGTCGGCAATGGCGTTTTCGCCGTCGCGTTGGAATTCGCATCCCAGCATCGGCCCTTCCAGTAGGCACCCGCCTCCCACTCCGTCTCGAAGCCGGAGCCCGAACATCTCGCCTTGCAGAAGCCCGTCCGTAGCAAATGCAGTCAGCAAGGCTTCCAGTTTAGGGCGATCTTTTTCGGGAGCGATCTTGTCCCAGATGATATCGCTAACGGACTCATTCATCTTTTGGACGTGAACACGCACCCTTAACACGTCACGCGCTTTCCCGCTGACGAACCGTGCGCTGCTCGATGCGTTTCTGAAAATTACCCTTAACGATCCGGTCAACATAAATGCCGGGCGTGTGAATGGCGTCGGGATCGAGTTCGCCGGTCTCAACCAGGATTTCGACCTCGGCGACGCATTTCTTACCGGCGGTCGCCATCATCGGGTTAAAGTTGCGCGCGGTTTTGCGGAAGATCAAATTGCCTTCCTTGTCGCCCTTCCAGGCTTTGACGATCGAGAGGTCGGCGACGAGCCCGGTTTCGAGCACGAACGTCTCGCCGTTAAACACCTTCGTCTCTTTGCCTTCGGCGACGAGCGTGCCGACGCCAGTCTTGGTGTAGAAGCCGGCGATGCCCGCGCCCCCTGCCCGGCAGCGTTCCGCCAGCGTGCCTTGCGGGTTGAATTCGAGCTCCAGCTCGCCGGCCAGATATTGGCGCGCGAACTCTTTGTTCTCCCCGACGTAAGAGCTGATCATTTTTTTTATCTGCTTGGTTTCCAGCAGGAGTCCCAAACCCCAGCCGTCGACGCCGGCATTGTTAGAGATCACGGTGATCTCCTTCACGCCGCTGTCGCGCAGCGCGACGATGAGGTTTTCGGGAATGCCGCAGAGGCCAAAGCCGCCGGACATTACCGTCATGCCGTCAGAGCAGAGGCCCTCGAGCGCGGACTTAGCGTCCGCATAAACTTTGTTCGCCATGCCGCTCGTTTACGTAGCGGCGCGCTGCGGCGCAACATACCGGAGCGGAAATACAAGGTTCAGGTTTGCCGGACGCAGTTGCGCCGGCCGCTGAGCCGGCGGCCGGCGCTTCTGCTTCGACCCTTAGGTCGGGTCGAGAACCTGGCCCCGGTACGAGCGAGGGACGAAAAATCGCCCAGAGCCGAGGAGGATAAAACACCAACCCGGCTGAACCCGTGCTGAAGCGGTTAATCAGCTTGGATTGCCGGAGACGCCCCAATCGGCGAGAATTTCCGCGTTATTTTCGCCGGGTCGGACCGGCGGCCCCTGAACGGCGCCGGGCGTGCGGGAAAAGCGGGGCGCCGGCGCGGGCTGCACCACGCCCTCGACGTCGGTGAACGCGTCGCGGGCGACATTGTGGGGGTGCCTTGGCGCCTCCGCCATGTCGAGCACTGGCGCAAAGCAGACGTCGGTGCCTTCCATAAGCGCGGTCCATTCCTCGCGGCTCTTGGTCTTAAGGACCGCGGCCAACTTGTCGGACATGGGCGCCCACTCGGGCTTGTTCATCTGTGCGGCAAACGCGGGATCGTCCTTAAGGCCGGTCTTTTCCAGCAGCAGCGCGTAAAATTGCGGCTCGAGCGAGCCGATGGTGACGAACTTGCCGTCGCTGGTTTCGTAAACGTCGTAGAAGGGCGCGCCGCCATCCAGCAGGTTGGCGTCCCGCTCGTCTGTCCAGATGCCGGCGGCGCGCAGGCCATACATGACGGCCATCATAGAGGCCGTGCCGTCCGTGATCGCCGCATCGATCACTTGGCCCTTGCCGGAGCGCTGAACTTCGAACAGCGCGGCGCACACGCCCATCGCCAGGAACAGCGCGCCGCCGCCGTAATCGCCAACGAGGTTAAGCGGCGGCGATGGGGGTGCGCCGTTGCGGCCCATGGCGTGTAGCGCCCCGGAAAGCGCGATGTAGTTAAGATCGTGCCCCGCGGCGTGTGCGAGCGGACCGGTTTGTCCCCAGCCGGTCATGCGCCCGTAAATTAAGCGTGGATTGCGCTTTAGCGCTTCGTCGGGACCGACGCCTAGGCGCTCCATAACGCCGGGGCGGAAGCCTTCGATCAGCACGTCGGCTTTCTCGATCAAGCCGAGCGCGACTTCAATGTCGGCGGCGTCCTTCATGTCGAGCGCGATCGAGCGGCGGCCGCGTGCGGTCACGTCAAACTTGGCGCCGCCGCGTCCGCCCTTGCGGTCCACACGCACGACGTCGGCGCCCATGTCCGAAAGCAGCATGCAGCAATAGGGGCCGGGGCCGATCCCGGCAAACTCGACAACCTTAACGCCTGCAAGCGGTCCCTGCGCCATCGATCTGCTCCGTTTACCCTCTCGGTTTGAGATGGCGCCAATAGACGTTACTTATAACGGTTCATCACCCGCCGTCGCGGGCGCCGGAGCGTTAACCTTTGCGCATTGTCGTGCGAGCATCAGACGCCCGGGTCGCCCGTGATGCGCAAGCGCAGCTTGCCGCTGCGGGCGTTGAGGCGCTTGCCGTCGCGGGACCCGCGCGCCCGTCGCCAGACGGCGAGGATATCGCGATTTTTCCGAACGCCGAGGACGCCGCGCTGGCGCAAGCGCTGGTGGCGTCGGCGGCTGCGCCTTTGGCTTTGCTTCTCGGCCAGCGCTGGGCCTCTCCCCCACCGCGCGGACTGATCACGAGCGGCGTCTTTACCGGCGCCATTTCGCTGGATGCGCCGCCGAAGCTGCTTGCCGCACAGGTGGAAGGCTGGACGCGCGTTGTCATCGCTGAGGAAGAGCGGGCGCGGCGCGGTCTGACGGCCGAGGCGCTCGGCCTCGCTAGGCCGCAGCCGCCGGAGCCGCGGCGATTGAAGGCGCTCTATATCGGCGCCCCGAGTTCAATGTTCCTGGCGCTAGAGCGTGCACTGTCTGAGCAAGGCGGCGTCGTCGCCGCCGCGTTCTCATCCTATGCGGGCTTTGATCACTTGCATGACGAGCCGTTCGACGCCGTTGTGCTAAACGGCACGAACGACGCCGCGACCGCGATTTCGCTCTGCGCCGCGCTCCGCCGCAACGCCACGCTCTATCATCTGCCGACCATGGTCGTCGTCGCGTCCGGCGACACCGATACGGCGAAAGCGGTGATCGATCGGGGGGCCTCGTCGGTGGCGACCGTGAATGCGCCGTGCGGCGCAAGCTTGGGCTGGTTGTTCGAAGCTGTGCGGCGGGAGCGCCGTCGGCGCAGCGGCGAGCATGACATGTTCGCGTTACGCGATCTCATGGGCGATCCGCGCACGGGCTTGTGGCAGCGCGCTGCGTTCGATGCGCAATTCGCGCGCTTGGCGGGGGACCATCAGGCAAGCGGTCGCCCGCTCAGCCTTGCGGTGCTGCGCGTTCTGCCTGCGCATGGCGCGCGAGCGCCGACTGCGGAAACATGGCGCAAAGGCTTTGCGGAAGTGGCGAGCCTCGCGGCGCGGCTAATGCGCGATGCAGATTGCGGCGTAACCCTCGGCGGCGATCTGATCGCCGTGGCCCTCCCCGCTTGCCGCCTCAGCCACGCCAAGCGCACGGCCGAGCGCATTGCTTCGGTCGCGGAATGCACGGCGTTTGCAGGCGGCGACAGCAGTGTGGGTCCGCTCGTCTTCGAACAGAGCGCGGTGGAATTGCAGCCGGGCGAAAGCGGCGCCGGCATGCTGGCGCGGGCGCTGCGCGTTATCGAGGTAGAGTCGATACCGGCTTAGCGGATCACGCCGCTTTGCGCGTGGCGATGCGGCTGAGCGCCTCCAGTACGCCGCGTAACGCCTTTAGCCGTTGGGTTGCTTCTGGCCAGCCGGCGGTGACGACGAGCTTGCCGTCGGGCCGCATGCGGAAATCGTCGGGCCGTTCCTGCACGTGCCGCACCAGCGCCATCGGATCCGGGAAGCCGCCTTCGCGGAATGTCATCACCGCGCCCTTGGGGCCGGCGTCGAGCTTCGAAATATGGCAACGGCGGCACATCGCTTTCAGGGACGCGACGGCGATCAGCTGGTCCACTTCCGCCGGTAGCGAGCCGAAGCGATCGATCAGTTCGACCGCGAACGCCTCGCGCTCCTGATCGGTTTCGAAATCGGCGAGGCGGCGATAGAGCGCGAGCCGCACGTTGAGGTCGGCGACGTAATCTTCCGGGATCAGCACCGAAGCGCCGACATTGATCTGCGGCGACCAGGACTTCTCGCTCACCGCATCCTCGTCGCGGCCGGCGCGCAAATTCTCGACCGCTTCTTCAAGCATCGACTGATAGAGCTCGACGCCGACTTCGCGGATATGCCCCGATTGTTCTTCGCCGAGGAGATTGCCGCCGCCGCGCATGTCGAGATCGTGGCTCGCCAGCGTAAAGCCGGCGCCGAGACTATCGAGTGAGGACAGTATCTTCAGGCGCTTCTCGGCGCCCGCGGTGAGCGTCTGATCGGCGGCCGTAGTGAGGTATGCGTAGGCGCGCAGCTTCGAGCGCCCGACCCGGCCGCGCAGCTGGTAGAGCTGCGCCAAACCGAAAAGATCGGCGCGGAAGACGATCAGGGTGTTAGCGCGCGGAATGTCGAGGCCGGATTCGACGATGGTGGTTGAGAGCAGAACGTCGAACTCGCCGTCGTAGAAGCGCGTCATGATCTCATCGAGCGCGCCGGCGGCCATCTGCCCGTGCGCAACGGCGAATGTCACTTCCGGCGCGTTGCGGCGCAGGAATTCCGAAGCGTCGTCGAGATCGGAAATGCGCGGGGTGACGAAGAAGCTCTGGCCGCCGCGATACTTTTCGCGCAGCAGCGCTTCGCGCACCGTCACCGCGTCAAACGGCGTCACATAAGTGCGCACAGCCATGCGGTCGATCGGCGGGGTGGTGATGAGACTCATCTCACGAACGCCGGCCAGCGCCAGCTGCAACGTGCGCGGAATTGGTGTCGCGGAAAGCGTCAACGCGTGCACTTCGGCGCGGAGATCCTTCAGGCGCTCTTTATGCTTGACGCCAAAATGCTGCTCTTCGTCGATGACCATGAGGCCGAGATTGGCGAATTGCACGGTCTTTGAGATCAAGGCGTGCGTGCCGATGACAATGTCGATTGTGCCGTCGGTGAGCCCAGCCTTCGTTTCGTTCGCTTCTTTCGTAGTCACCAGGCGCGACAATTGCCGCACGCGCACCGGCAAACCGCGGAAGCGTTCGCTGAAGGTGCGGAAGTGCTGGCGGCAGAGCAAGGTCGTTGGCGCGATCACGGCGACTTGCTGTCCGTTCATCGCCACCAGGAACGCAGCGCGCAGTGCGACTTCGGTCTTGCCGAAGCCGACATCGCCGCAAATGAGCCGGTCCATCGGCTTGCCGGCGGCGAGATCGCCGACGACATCGTCAATGGCGCCGAGTTGATCCTCTGTCTCCTCGTACGGAAAGCGCGCGCAGAACTCGTCCCACAGGCCTTCAGGCGGCGAGACCGGTTCGGCGGTGCGCGTGGCGCGCATGGCGGCGATGCGGAGGAGCTCCTCGGCCATATCGCGCAGGCGCTGCTTGGCGCGAGCTTTGCGGCCCTGCCAGGCGACGCCGCCGAGTTTATCGAGTTGCGCCTCGGCGTCTTCTGCGCCGTAGCGGCTGACCAGTTCGATATTTTCGACCGGCAGATAAAGTTTATCGCCGCCGGAATATGTGAGGTCCAAACAATCGTGCGGCGCGCCGGCGACATCGAGCGTCTTCAGGCCCTCGTAGCGGCCAACGCCGTGGTCCTGGTGAACGATGAGATCGCCGGGGCTGAGCGTACCGGCTTCGGCCAGCACGCTGGCGGCTTTGCGCCGCTTGCGCGGGCGCGCGAGCCGGTCGCCGAGAATGTCCTGCTCGGCGATGAGCGCGAGCGTGTCGGTCTCGAACCCATGTTCGATCGGCAGCACGATGAGGCCGTGCACGCCCTTGGGCAGCTGGACCGCTTCGCGCCACGACATGACGCGCACGACCGGCGAGACGCCGTGATCGTTCAACACGCCGAGGAGACGTTCGGCGGAGCCTTCTGTCCACGCGGCGACGAGCACGCGCTTCTTGGCCTTCGCCAATTCGTCGATGTGCTTGGCGGCGGCGTCGAACACGTTCGCATCGGCGGTTAAACGCTCCGGCGCGAAATCGCGGCCTTGGCGCGCGCCCAGTTCGAGCGGCTTCTTCGCATCGGTGTCAAAATGGGTGAAGCGCCGCAAGGGCCGGGCGCCGAAAGCGGCGTCCAGCGCCGTGTCGTTCAGATAGAGAAGCGCCGGCTCTGGCGCGCGAAACGGGGCGCCGCCGCGCGGCATCGGCGCGCTCTTGCGGGAATCGTAGTGATCGATCGCCGTTGCGACGCGGTCTTTCAGCGCATCTTCGGCCAGCGCGTCGAAGGCGATGAGTGCGTTTTCGCCGGCGTAATCGAATACGGTTTCGAGCCGCTCGTAAAAGAACGGCAGGAATTGCTCGACGCCTTGGCGGCGAATGCGGGCGCTGACGCTGTCGTAAAGCGGATCGCTGACCGCGCCATAGGCTTGGTTGAAGCGGCGGCGAAACTGGAGCACCGTTAGGTCGTCCAGCAACACCTCGCTGACCGGCGTCAGCAGCGCCTGGGTGAGCTTGGCCTTCGAGATCTGCGTGTCCGGATCGAAGCTGCGTATCGTCTCCAGGGTATCGCCGAAGAAATCGAAGCGTAGCGGCTCGGCGGCGCCCGGTGTGAAGACGTCGATCAGGCCGCCGCGTACAGCAAACTCGCCCGCTGCGCGGACCGTCGAGGCGCGCGCGTAGCCATTGGTGACGAGATAGGTCTCAAGCTCCTGCATCGAAGCTTCTGTTCCCGCCTTCGCGGGGAAGGCGCCTGCCGCGAGCCGGGCGCGCGGCGGCACACGTTGGGCGACGGCCGACGCTGTCGCCACCACAAGCAATGGCGGATCCTTCTCGGCCCGGCGTGCGAGTTGCGTGAGCGCGGCGCAGCGTTGCGCCGCCACGGACGCTGCCGGCGAAATGCGGTCATAGGGCAACGTATCCCAGGCGGGCATTCTGAGCGTTGCGAGATCAGGCGCAAAGAACAACGCAGCCGCTTCGAACTGCGCCGCGCGGGACTCATCGCGCGCCACGAAGAGCGTGACCCCGCCGCGGACTTGCGCAGCCTCGGCCACCGCCGCGGCATCGACGCCTTCGGGCGCGCCGGACACGACCAGCGCGTCCTTCGACTTCGCCAACGTTTCCACAAGGCGCGGGTTGAGTGCGGGGTCTTTCATCGATCCTGCTGGTTGAGTTCGAAGCGAAATGCGCGAATCAGCGCGAGGGTTGGCGTGTCATACTCGGCTGGCGCTGCTTCCTGCTGAGTGATCCAGGCGAATACTTCCTGGTCGGGCGCGTCCAACAGCCGCTCGAAGGCGTCGAGCCCGGCGGCGTCCAGTCCGGCAAGCTTCCGGTCGGCAAATCCGCCCAGAATCAGGTCAATCTCGCGAAATCCCCGACGCCACGCGCGGAATCTCAGCTTCTTGCGGCGATCGTCCATGGGGCTCGGGAAACTAGGCAAGGTCGGCGGGGGCCGCGCTATAACCCATATGGGCGGTGCTGTCAGCGCCGCCAGAGCCCTGAATGAACGACGCCCCACCCTCCGCCGCAGATCGCCTCGCCGGCTTGTTCCTCGCGCCTGCGCGAGCGCCCAAGGGCGCGCGCAAGGACACGGCCGATCTGATCGCCAAGGTTGCGGGCGGGCGCCTGGTGCGCGACCTCGTCTTCCTGCCGCCCAACAGCGCCATCGACCGGCGCCTGCGCGTGCCGATCGCCGAGACCAATGACGGCGACATCGCCACCATCGAGGCGGAGGTGGACGGGCACATGCCCGCCTACAAAAACTTGCCCCACCGCATCAGGCTGCGGGACGAAACCGGCTTTCTCACCGTGGCCTATTTCCGCGGCGCCAAAGAGATGTTGGAGCGCATGTGGCCGTTGGGGCAGACGCGGCTCGTGAGCGGCAAGATCGGTTTTCACGACGGCATGCGTCAGATGCTGCATCCCGATCACGTCGTCGATCCTGAAAAGGGTGAGGCGCCGCCGGCGGTGGAGCCGGTTTATCCGCTGACGCAAAACTTGCCCGGCCGCACATTGGCGCGCGCCATTCTGGCCGCACTCGACACCTTGCCGGAAACGCCGGAATGGCTGGAAGCGACGACGGTGAAGGCGCACGACTGGCCGGATTTCCGCACCGCGCTCGAACACATGCACCGGCCGACGTCGCCGGAGGACGTGCTTGCCGAGAGCGCGTTCCGAACGCGGCTCGCCTATGACGAGCTGTTTGCACGCCAGTGCGCGCTGCGGCTGCGCCGTGTGCACCGGCGCAAAGAGCCCGGGCGCGCCGTATTGGGCGACGAGCGCTTCACCAAGCTGATGCTCGCGAGCCTCCCCTACGCGCCTACCGGCGCGCAATCGCGCTCCGTAGGCGAGATTTACGCGGACATGGCTGAACCCGCGCCAATGCTGCGTCTGCTGCAAGGGGATGTCGGCTCAGGCAAGACGCTGGTGGCGGCGTTGGCGATGGCGCGCGCGGCTGAGGCCGGGCTGCAAAGCGCGATGATGGCGCCGACCGATCTGCTTGCGCGCCAGCACGGCGCGACGCTGCAGCCCTTGCTCGACGCCGCAGGCATTTCGATGGTCGTGCTGACCGGCCGCGATAAGGCCAAAGAGCGCCGCTACATCCTCGATCGCCTCGCCAGCGGCGAACTTGCGGTGATTGTCGGCACGCACGCGCTCTTCCAGGACGACGTGATCTTTGGCGACCTCGGGCTCATCGTCATCGACGAACAGCATCGCTTCGGCGTTTCCGACCGCATGCGCATGGTGGCCAAGGGCTTTGCGCCGCACGTGCTGGTCATGAGCGCCACGCCGATACCGCGGACGCTTGCGCTTTCGATCCACGGCGACATGGATCTTTCAGTGCTCGACGAAAAACCGCCGGGGCGCCAGCCGATCCGCACCGCGACGATGCCAACGTCGCGAATGGAAGAAGTGATCGAAGCCATCGGCGACGCCGCCAAGCGCGGCGAGCGCGCCTATTGGGTTTGCCCGCTGATCGAAGAGAGCGAAGCGATCGATCTGCCGGCCGTCATCGACCGCCACGCCGAATTGCAAGCGCGCTTCGGCAAAGGCGTCGAGATCGTGCACGGGCAGATGTCGCCAACCGCTCGCGAGGCGGCGATGGACCGCTTCCGCGGCGGCGAGTCCTTCCTGATGGTGGCGACGACAGTGATCGAAGTCGGCGTCAACGTGACGGAGGCGACGATCATGGTGATCGAGCACGCTGAGCGCTTTGGCCTGGCTCAATTGCACCAATTACGCGGGCGTGTCGGGCGCGGCGATAAGCAAGGCTCTTGCGTTCTGCTGTGGAAGCCGCCGCTGGGCGAAAGCGCTAAGGCCCGCCTCGACGCCGTCCGCCGCAATGACGACGGCTTCGCCATTGCCGAGATTGATTTCCGCATGCGCGGCGCCGGCGACATGCTCGGCACGCAGCAATCGGGCCTGCCGCCGTTCCGGCTGGTCAGTCCCGAGGCGCACGCCGGCATGCTGGGCGCCGCCGACAAGGAAGCGCGGCTGGCGATCGAACGGGATTCCGAGCTGAAGGGCGAACGCGGCCAAGCTATCCGCTTGGCGCTGGCGCTGTTTGGCTACGCGGAAGCGGCGGAGCTGGCGCGCTCGGGGTAGCGGCTCGCTTGCATTTAGCGCCGGGGCGCGCTTTCTGCCCATAACATGACCGCGCGCGCGCCCATCTCCTGTTACATCCGCACCAAGAACGAAGAGCGGATGATCGGCGAGGTGATCCGCGCGGCGCAACAGGTCGTATCGCAAGTCGTGCTGGTTGATTCCGGCTCCACCGACAAGACGATCGAGATCGCCGAAGGCTTGGGGGCGCGCGTCGTTCGTGCGCCATGGCTGGGCGGCGGCAAGCAAAAGCGCCTCGGCGAGGACGCCTGCGTGCACGATTGGCTGCTCGATCTCGACGCCGATGAAGTGGTGACGCCAGAGCTTGCGGAAGAAATCCGCGGTTACTTCGCCAATGGCGAGCCGGACGCGTCGGTGTTCGAGATGAACATGGCGACCTCCCCGCCGGTCGGCGAGGTTTGGCTGACGTACAATCTCGTCGATCGGCGCAAGCTCTATGACCGGCGCGTTGTCCGCCAGCCCGATCATCCCAACTGGGATCAGTTCAAAGCGCCGCCCGGCGTGCGGGTGCAGAAGCTCAAAGCCCCGCTGCTGCATTTTTCGTTTCGCGACCTCGCCCAGCTCGAAGAGAAGTTCAACCGCAATTCCAGCGGCCGGGCGCGCGACACCCAACTGAAGCCGTTCTGGCAAGTCGCGCTGCGCATGCTGTTGGCGCGGCCGATCTATTTTCTGAACCACTACATCCGGCGCGGGCTCTGGCGCGCGGGCTGGTATGGCGTAGCAGTTGCCTCAATCGCTGCGCACGGGCGCTGGCTGAAAGACGCCAAGATGGTCGAAATCCATCTGCGCAACCGAGAGCGACGCCAAGCGGACGAGTGACCCGCCGCTCGCGCGCAGCTTTCCTTTTTCAGAAATGTCATCCGGCGACGGAGGCGCTCCGTATTGGGAGGGTGCTGCAATCTGGCGGCGGAGAACTTACATTGCCCAACATGCAAGAGGCGATTGCACCTCCGCCGAACGTCGTTCGCGCCACGCCAGGCCTGATCGCGGGCCTGCGCGCGCCGGCAAGCGTGAAAGCCGTGCTGCTTGCGCTACTTCAATTGAAGTCAGGCGCCGCTTCGGTTGCGCTGCCCGATGGTCGGCGGCTGAGGTTCGGCGACGGACCCGCAGTCGATTTTCGAATAAGAGACTATCGCTTCGCCAAACGGGTGTTGACGAACGGCGATATTGGCTTTGCCGAAGGCTACATGGCGGGCGAATGGGAAAGCGACGACCTCACTGCCCTCTTGACGCTGCTGGCGGCCAACGTGGAGCGTTTCACGCGGCTTTTGGAGGGCGGGCCAGTCGGCAAGGCAATCCACTGGATGCGCCATCTTTCGCGCGACAATTCCAAGAGCGGCGCCCGGCGCAACATCCTGGCGCACTATGATTTGGGCAATAATTTCTACGAAGCCTGGCTCGATGCTTCGATGACGTATTCCTCGGCGCGCTTCGACGCCAAGGTCCGCGATCTTGAAAGCGCGCAGAGCGCCAAGTACAGAGCGCTTGCCGAACAGCTCGATCTGAAACCCGACGACCATGTGCTGGAAATCGGCTGCGGCTGGGGCGGGTTCGCGGAATTCGCGGCGCGTGAATATGGCGCCCGCGTCACCGGCATCACCATCAGCGATGAGCAATTGGCCTATGCGTGCGCACGGATGGAACGGGCGGGCTTGTCGGATCGTGTGGAAATCCGCCGCGAGGATTATCGCGACGTGCAGGGCCAGTTCGACAAGGTAGCATCGATCGAAATGTTCGAAGCGGTTGGCGAAAAATATTGGCCGGCGTATTTCGCGAAAATTTCCGACGTGCTGAAACCGGGCGGCCGGGCGGGGCTGCAAATCATCACCATCCGCGAAGAACTGTTCGAAAAATATCGCAAGCGCGCCGACTTCATCCAGCGCTACGTATTTCCGGGCGGCATGCTTGTGAGCATGGACCGGCTCAAAGAAGAAACGGCCAAGGTTGGCCTTGTCTGGCGAAAGGCGGAGGCGTTTGGGCAATCCTACGCCGACACGCTTGCCGAATGGGCGCGCCGCTTCAAAGCGAAATGGGGCGATATCCGCGATATGGGCTTCGACGAGCGCTTCAAGCAGCTTTGGCTGTTTTATCTGAGCTATTGCGAAGCCGGTTTCCGCACTGGGCGCACCGATGTCGTGCAGGTCGGACTTACCAAGCCTGCGTGAGCGGCGCCGATCTTGAACGCGTGCTCGGCCGGGCTTAACCTCGCGGGATGACAGACCTTCCGCCCGATCCGGTTGTACCTTGCGCCTGGCTGGCCGAGCGGCTCGACGCGCCCGACGTCCGCGTCATAGATGCAACCTGGTTCATGCCGAACGATCCGCGTGACGCTAAGGCCCTCTACGCGGAGCGGCGCATTCCGGGCGCGACGTTCTTTGACATCGATGAGATCGCCGACACCGGGAGCGATCTGCCGCACATGCTGCCGGCGCCGGAGAAGTTCGCGTCGCGCATGAAGAAGCGCGGCGTTGGCGATGGAACGCGCGTCGTGGTGTACGACAGCCATGGGCTTTTTTCCGCGGCGCGCGTCTGGTGGACATTCCGCGTGATGGGCCACGAAGACGTCGTCGTGCTCGATGGCGGATTTCCGGCCTGGGAACGCGGCGGCTACCCAATCGAAACGGGTCCGCCGCCGCAGCGCATGGAGCGCCACTTCACGCCCCGTGTGCGCAATGATCTGGTGCGCGATCTCGCCGATATGCGGCGGGCCGTCGCCGAGGGGCGCACCCCCATTTTCGACGCGCGCCCTGCCCCGCGCTTTCGGGGCGAAGCGGCCGAGCCGCGGGCTGGGCTGCGGAGCGGCCATATGCCGGGCGCCCGCAATGTGCCGAGCGGCGTGCTGGTTGACGAAAACGGTTCGCTCAAAAGCGCCGAAGAGCTCTCTCGCCTCTTCGATCAAGCCGGCGCCGACGTCTCGCAGAACGCCATCTGCACTTGCGGGTCCGGCGTCACGGCCGCGATCATTGCGCTGGCGCTGGCGCGGCTGGGGCGGTGGGACGCGGCCATCTATGACGGCTCGTGGGCCGAATGGGGTTCGCGCGACGACACGCCGATCGAGACCGGCGCCTGATGTCGCAGCGGCCGCGCGATCTCAGCAAACTGCGGCTGGAGACGCGTCTCGTGCTCGCCGGGAGAGACTCCGCGCGGTCGGAGGGCGCCGTCAATCCGGCCGTCCATCGCGCGACGACGCTGCTGATCGCCGACACGGACGATCTCTACAACACGCCGAAGTCAACTTACGCGCTCGACGGCATGGCTGTGCAGCAGGCGCTTCGCGAAGCCGTCGCGGCGATCGAGGGCGGCGTGGATGCGGCGCTGACGCCGTCCGGCCTCGCGGCCTGCACGCTCGCGCTCACCACCGTCGCGCGCGCCGGCGGTGAGCGTCTGGTGACGGACGCGCTCTACGCGCCCACGCGCCGCTTTTGCGATACGACACTGCGGCGCCTCGGCGTGCGCACGCGCTATTTCGATCCGCGACTTGGCGCGGCCATTGCCGAGCTGATGACGCCGGATACGTGCGGCGTATTTTTGGAATCACCCGGCTCGCTCACGTTTGAAGTGCAAGACGTGCCGGCGATCGCCGCCGCGGCGCGGGCGCGCAACTTGCCTGTCCTGCTCGACAACACATGGTCCGCGGGGATATTTTTCCAGCCGTTCGAGCATGGCGTCGATGTTTCGATTCAAGCGCTAACGAAGTATCAGGGCGGTCATGCGGACGTCTTCATGGGCGCGGTGGTGAGCGCGAACGAACATTGGGCGCAGCGTGTGCTCGCAACGTGCAAGCAAATCGGTATGAGCGCGGCGCCGGACGACGCTTATTTGGTGCTGCGCGGCATGCGCACTTTGGGGCTGCGCCTGGAACGCCAGAGCGCATCTGCGCTGCAAATTGCGCACTGGCTCGAAAGCCGCGCGGAGGTCGCCGAGGTAATCTGCCCTGCGCTGCCCTCGCATCCCGACCATGCGATCTGGGCGCGTGACTTCAGTGGATGCTCCGGCGTGTTCGGGTGCGTGCTGAACGCCGTCGATCCCGCGCGCTTCAAAGCCATGCTGGAAGGCTATGCGATCTTCGCGATGGGTTTTTCATGGGGCGGGTATGAAAGCCTCATCGTGCCGACGGATGACAACATCAGGCGGGCGAGCGCGCCGCAGGCCCGCCCAGGGCCGCTGCTCAGGCTCTCGATTGGCCTTGAGCACGCTGACGATCTCATCGCCGATCTGGAGGCGGGTTTCGCCCGGCTCACGCCCTAACGACAGTGGCGACGCCGGCGCCGCGACGCCTCAGACTGGGTATTCCGGAAAGCGAGGGCGCCAGACGCCAAGAGCGATGTTGGCGACCGACACCGCGAGCAGCACCCACAATGTGTTGACTTCAGCCTCAAGTAAGCGGGCCGCGTTCGCCGGGTCCGATCCGCCGGCAAGCGCGCCCGCAGCGCGTTTTGCCTCCTCCTGAATGGGACCGAGGACGTGCAGGCCTGCCTGAAGAATTAGAATGCCTGTTGCTGCTTTTGCCCACACCCAACCGACGTCCTGAAAAGCGGGGTTGGCCAGCATCGCCAAGAGACCTGTGACGATCGTCAGCACGATCGAGGGACTAATGATCCATGCGGCGATCTTCGACGTTGCGACCAAAATCGGCGCGTACCCAGCCGTGCCGATCGCCGCCGGCGTAAGGATCAAGATAATCGCCAACGCGGCGGCCGCTCCCATCAGCCCTGCAGCGCCAAGAGTGTGGAGAAATTTCAGAAGCCGTCGCAAGGTGTCCCTCCAGATAGGACGCATGGGCAGTCCCAGGTTCCGTGGACGCCTGCAAATGGCGACCCCGGCGTGACTCGAACACGCAACCGGCCGCTTAGAAGGCGGCTGCTCTATCCAGTTGAGCTACGGGGTCGTGGCGCTGCCTTAGCAGAGCGGGCGCTTCAGTGCGACCAGGGCTCGCGGCGGCGGAAGGCGAAGTTGTCGCTGTAGGATTTGATCACGCGCTTTTGCTCTGGGGTATCGACCACCTGATGGGGAATGCCATGCGCGCGCGCAAATTCGATCGCCGCCTCCTTGGTGTCGAAGGCCATGCGCACCTGCGCATTGGGATCCTGCGAGCTGCTCCAGCCCATCAAGTCCTCTGGGCGGTTCGCCCATCTTGGCTCGAACTCTAGGCGCCACGTATGGGTGTGCGCATTGCCCGATTGCATCGCGTTTTTCGCGGGGCGGTAAATCTTCGCCAGCATCATGTCCTCTTGCGGGGCTTCAGCTACACGGCGCCCCTGCAAATGAAAAGGGCGGCGCCCTGGCCGCCCCTTCCCGTATCTCGCTCTGGTCAGCCCAACGCTTCCTTCAGCGCCTTGCCGGCCCGAAATTTCGGCCGGTTGGCGGCGGGCACGATGACTTCCTCATTGGTCCGAGGATTGCGCGCCTTGCGCTCCTTTGTCGGGGTGACGGCGAAAACGCCGAATGACGGCAAGCGCACATCGTCGCCCCGCTTCAAGGCGGCGGTGATGGCGTCGAACACGGCATTCACGGCTTCTTCGCCCTTTTGCTTGGAGTCGCCGATACGTTCGGCCACGTCCGAAATAAGTTCTGCCTTGTTCATTTAAGCCCCTCGTCGATCGAAACGAATGCAGTGAAAAGCCGCCGATTCTGGCGGCAACCCGGGGAACGCTAAGCATTCCGGTTGGCCGCGCAAGCATTTGACGGCCTTATTGCACTTGCGAAAGGCGCAGGCGCGCGGCCCGAATGGGGCCGCGCGCCTTCCAAACCGCCATTCACGTCGGTCTTGCGGCTCTCGGCCAACTCGTCTTCGTCGGTCCACTCCACCGGCGTCAGCGGGCGCGTCAGCGAGTGCTTCAGCACCTCGTCAACCGTGGCGACGGGGATAATTTCCAGGCCTGTTTTTACGTTGTCGGGGATTTCGACGAGATCCTTCTCGTTTTCCTTCGGGATCAGCACCGTTTTCACGCCGCCGCGAAGCGCCGCGAGGAGCTTTTCCTTTAGACCGCCTATCGGCAGCACCCGCCCGCGCAAGGTGATTTCGCCGGTCATGGCGATGTCCTTGCGGATCGGAATGCCTGTCAGCACCGAGACGATCGCCGTCGCCATCGCAACGCCCGCCGACGGACCGTCCTTCGGCGTC
Organism: Hyphomonadaceae bacterium; assembly: GCA_014378995.1. GTDB lineage: Bacteria > Pseudomonadota > Alphaproteobacteria > Caulobacterales > Aquidulcibacteraceae > Vitreimonas. The sequence continues at coordinate 2,503 of JACMMP010000031.1, read as the reverse complement.
GCCCCTTCCGGCACGTGGACGTGGATGTCGCGGGTGCGGAATAGAGGCGGCTTGATGCCGAACGCGATCGAGCGGGAGCGCACGTACGAGGACGCGGCCGAGATCGATTCCTTCATCACATCGCGCAGATTGCCCGTCACCGTCATCGTGCCTTTGCCCGGCATGGCGACCGCTTCGATCGTCAACAGATCGCCGCCGACTTCTGTCCAGGCGAGGCCCGTGATGATGCCGACCTGATCTTCCTGGTCGGTTTCGCCGAAGCGATATTTCCAGACACCGGCATAGTCCGGCAGATTTTCCGCCGTGATTTCGACCGTCGTCTTTTGCTTTTGCTCCAGCTGGCGCACCGCTTTGCGGGCCAAATTGCCAATCTCGCGCTCGAGCGACCGCACGCCAGCTTCGCGCGTGTAGCGGCGGATCAGGTCGCGCAGCGCATCTTCCGACACGGTGAACTCTGACTTCTTCAAGCCGTTATTCTCGTACTGCTTGGGCAGCAAGTGGCGCTTGGCGATCTCAAGTTTCTCATCCTCGGTGTAGCCGGGGATGCGGATGATCTCCATCCGGTCCAGCAAAGGCTGAGGCATGTTGAGGCTGTTCGCGGTGGTGATGAACAGCACGTCGGAGAGGTCGTAATCCACTTCGAGATAGTGATCGTTGAAGGTGGAGTTTTGCTCCGGGTCCAACACTTCGAGCAACGCCGCTGACGGATCGCCGCGATAGTCCGCGCCCAGCTTATCGATTTCATCGAGCAGGAAGAGCGGATTGGCGCTCTTGGCCTTCTTCATCGACTGAATCACGCGCCCAGGCATCGAGCCGATATAAGTGCGGCGGTGACCGCGGATTTCCGCTTCATCCCGCACGCCGCCTAGCGACATGCGCACGAAGTCGCGGCCGGTCGCCCGTGCGATCGACTTGCCGAGCGAGGTCTTGCCGACGCCGGGCGGGCCAACGAGGCAGAGGATCGGGCCGCGCAGTTTATTCGTGCGCGCCTGCACTGCGAGATATTCGAGGATGCGGTCTTTGACCTTGTCCAGGCCATAGTGATCCTCGTCGAGCACGACTTGCGCCGCGTCGATATCCTTCTTGATCTTCTTCTTATTCGACCACGGGATCGACAAGAGCCAATCGAGATAATTGCGCACCACCGTCGATTCCGCCGACATCGGGCTCATCTGCCGGAGCTTCTTCAGCTCGGCGTCGGCCTTGGTCTTGGCCTCCTTCGACAACTTGGTGGCCTTGATGCGCGCTTCGAGTTCGGCGAGATCCTCGCGGCCCTCGTCGCCATCGCCCAGCTCGCGCTGGATCGCCTTCATCTGCTCGTTCAAATAATATTCGCGCTGCGTCTTCTCCATCTGCCGCTTCACGCGGTTACGGATTTTACGCTCGACCTGAAGCATGCCGATCTCGCTCTCGATCAGCGCCAGGATGCGCTCAAGGCGCGCCGGCACTTCAATGAGTTCAAGCAGCGCTTGCTTATCAGGAATCTTCACCGTGAGATGCGCGGCCACCGTATCGGCCAAGCGGCCGGGTTCGGTGATCTGCGCGATCGCCTGATGCACTTCCGCCGGCGTCTTGCGCGACAGCTTGACGAAACTTTCCCATTGTTCGGTGACAGCGCGCGCGATCGCCCGCGCTTCCGGCGTGTCGCCGTCGACGTCCTCAATCGGTTCGATCTCGGCTTCGAAGTAGGATGCGTTTTCATTGAAGTTCAGAATGCGCGCACGCTGGCCGCCTTCGACCAACACACGCACCGTGCCGTCTGGCAGCTTCAACAGCTGCACAACAGAAGCGATCGTGCCGACCGTATAAATACGGTCAGCCGTGGGTTCGTCCTCCGACGCATCCATCTGTGCGGCGAGCAGGATTTGCTTGTCGGAGCGCATCACCTCATCGAGCGCGCGCACTGATTTTTCGCGGCCCACGAACAGGGGCGCCGCCATCTTCGGATACACGACGATATCGCGAAGGGGCAAAACGGGCAGAACGCGTCTTTCAGCCATGGAGGGCTCCTTGAAGGCCGGCGATCAGCGGAACCTGCTTTCGCGCCAACACCTTGACACTATAGAAATGTGGAAGCGTTCGCGCGCGTCTTCAAGTCTCACGCGCACGCATGCGCGTGTTTGATTGAATTTGAGCGGAAACGACGCCGCTAGCGCGGCGATTCCCTAATGAAATGGAACTTCGCCGCGCGATTTCAAGCGGAGCTCAGCCAGCGGATTCTTGGCCGTTGCGACGTTCAGAATAAATCTGCAACGGCTTGGCCCGGCCCTCAACCACATCGGCTGCAACCACAACTTCCTCGACGCCCCGCATCGAGGGTAAATCGAACATGGTGTCGAGCAGAATGCTTTCGAGGATCGAACGAAGGCCGCGGGCGCCGGTCTTGCGCGAGATCGCCTTGCGCGCGATGGCGCGCAGCGCTTCTTCCGGAAAGGATAGACGCACGCTCTCCATCTCGAACATGCGCTGATATTGCTTCACCAGCGCGTTCTTCGGCTCGGTG
>JACMMP010000030.1 GCA_014378995.1 Hyphomonadaceae bacterium | reverse complement strand
GGCGATCCAACCGCCGACGCGTCCGCGTCAGGCGGCCAAGGGCTCGTAAGTCAGATCGAGCGCCTCGGCGACGGCCTCGTGCCGGATCTTGCCGCCTGCGACATTGAGCCCGTTCGCGAGCACCCGCGCGACGCGATGCTGTGGACCGGGCTCGGCAACGCCCTTGCCGACCATTCGGGCATGCTCACCCCGGCCAGCGAGCTCGCCTTTCGGCGGGCCATGGCGCTCGCTCCCGGCTATCCGGGGCCGCGCTTCTTCCTTGGGCTCGCGCTGGCCCGCTCAGGGCATCCCGAGGACGCGATCGCTTTATGGCGCTCGATCCTCGCCGAAGCGCCCGCCAATGCGAGCTGGCGGCCGTTCGTCGAGGACTCGATACGGGCGATCCAACCGCCGCCGCCGCCGCGTCAGCCTCAGGCCGCCAAGGGCTCGTAAGTCAGATCGAGCGCCTCGGCGACGGCTTCGTGCCGGATCTTGCCGCCTGCGACATTGAGCCCGTTCGCGAGGTGCGGGTCCTGTCGCATCGCTTCCTCGGCGCCGAGGTTGGCGATCTTCAGAGCAAAGGGAAGGGTGGCGTTGTTGAGCGCGAACGCGCTGGTGCGCGCGACCGCGCCCGGCATGTTGGCGACGCAATAATGGATCACGTTATCGACCACGAACACCGGATCGTCGTGCGTGGTGGCGTGGCTGGTCTCGAAGCAGCCGCCCTGATCGATCGAAATATCCACCAGCACCGAGCCCGGGCGCATGGTCTTCAGCATCTCGCGCGTGATCAGCTTCGGCGCCGCGGCCCCCGCCACCAGCACCGCGCCGATCACCAGATCAGCTTCCTGCACCGCCTCCTCCACCGCCGCGCGTGTGGAATACACCGTCTCCAACCGCCCGTTGAATTCGCGGTCGAGCTCTTCCAGCCGCGCCGGGTTCTTGTCGAACACCGTCACGCGCGCGCGCATCCCGACCGCGATCTGCGCGGCGTTATAGCCCGCCACGCCCGCGCCCAGGATGACCACATCCGCTGGCCGCACGCCCGGCACGCCGCCCATTAGCACGCCGCGCCCGCCATGGGTCTTCTCCAGAAAATGCGCGCCGACCTGGATCGACATCCGCCCCGCCACTTCGCTCATCGGCTTCAGCAGCGGCAGGCGCCCGTCCTTATCCGTCACTGTCTCGTAAGCGATGCAGGTGGCGCCCGATTTCATCAGGCCTTCGGTTTGCTCGGGATCGGGTGCGAGATGGAGATAGGTGAAGAGGATGTGCTCCGGCTTCAGCCGCGCGATCTCGATCGCCTGCGGCTCCTTCACCTTCACGATCATGTCGGCCGTCTCGAACACCGCGTCAGCGTTCGGCAGGATCGTCACACCCACCTTCTCGTAAACGGCGTCCGGCGCGCCGATGCCTTCGCCGGCTTTGGTCTCGAGGAAGACCTCATGCCCGGCGCGGACCAGCTCCGCCGCACTTTCTGGCGTCAGGCCGACGCGATATTCATGGACCTTGATTTCCTTCGGGCAGCCGACGCGCATGGAACTTCTCCTGTTAGCGGGGGAATATCGCAAACCAGCTGCACTTTCTTCGATATTTTGCTAGATTGCGCGACGCGACAGCCAAATTGCGAGCGCCCGGAGCCCTATGCCGCCAATTTCTCCCGCTCAACTCGACACATTCGACCACAAAATCCTGATCGAACTCGAGCGCAACGGCGCGCTCACCGCCGCCGCTCTGGCCGAGCGCATCGGCCTATCGCCCTCGGCCTGCCATCGGCGCGTCAAAGCCATGGAGGCGGCGGGCGTGATCGAGGGCTATGCGGCGATACTCTCGGAGAAAGCGCTCGGACGCAGCGCCACCGTTTTCGTGGCGGTGACGCTCGACAACCAGCGCAGCGAAACCATGGCGGCGTTCGAACGCGCCGTCTCCAAGTGCCGCGAAGTGCAGGACTGCCATCTGATGACGGGCGAGAGCGACTATCTCCTGCGCATAGTCATCGCCGATGACGACCGCTACGAGCGCGTCCACCAGGAAACGCTATCGCGCTTGCCCGGCGTACGACGTCTCGTCTCAAACTTCACCATCCGCACCGTGTTTCGGCGCGCAGCTTCAGTCGCGCACTGATTGTTGCGGCAGTGCGGTCGCTGCTCGGTTTGGTGTCGTCTTCACGCTTCCGGCCCTACGATTTACCAACATCGCAGCGCGCAACCGCTTTCCGGGCGCCCCGCCTCTGTGCTTCAGTCACGGCGGAGGGAGTTTCAATGTCCGAACCTGTCGTCATCCCGGTTCCGAAGGCATGGGCCGAGCGCGCTTATGTCGACGATGTCGGCTACCGCGCCATGCACGCATCGGCGCTGGCCGATCCGGAAGCGTTCTGGGGTGTGCAGGGTCAGCGGCTGGATTGGATCAAGCCCTATACCAAGGTGAAGGACGCGAGCTTCAACGAAGCCGATTTCCGCATCCGCTGGTATTATGACGGCGTGCTCAATGTCAGCGCCAACTGCATCGACCGCCATCTGGAGACGCGCGGCGAGCAAGTTGCGATCATCTGGGAGGGCGACGATCCGCATCAATCGCGCCACATCTCCTATCGTGAGCTGCACGCGGAAGTCTGCCGTTTCGCCAACGTGCTGAAAGCGCGCGGCGTCGGCAAAGGCGACCGCGTCACCATCTACATGCCGATGATCCCGGAAGCGGCGTACGCCATGCTCGCCTGCGCGCGGATCGGCGCCATTCACTCGGTGGTGTTCGGGGGCTTTTCGCCGGAGAGCCTCGCCAGCCGCATCAAGGATTGCGACTCGACCTGCGTCATCACCGCCGACGAAGGCGTGCGCGGCGGCAAGATCATTCCGCTGAAACACAATGTCGATGCAGCCTTGGAGCACGCGCACGTCGCCACCAACGTGGAAACCGTCATCGTCGTCACCCGTACCGGCGCAGGCGTGCCGATGCGCGAAGGCCGAGATGTCATCTACGAAGACGCCGCCGCCGAGGTCAGCGCCGAATGCGCGGCCGAGCCAATGGGCGCGGAAGATCCGCTCTTTATCCTCTACACCTCAGGCTCGACCGGCAAACCCAAAGGCGTGCTGCACACCACCGGCGGCTATCTCGTCTACGCCGCGATGACGCACCAGTACGTCTTCGATTATCGCGACGGTGAAATTTTCTGGTGCACCGCCGATGTCGGCTGGGTCACCGGTCACAGCTACATCGTCTATGGCCCGCTCGCGAACGGCGCGACGACCTTGATGTTCGAAGGCGTGCCTAACTATCCGACCAATTCGCGCTTCTGGGACGTCATCGACAAACACAAGGTCAACACCTTCTACACGGCGCCGACCGCCATCCGCGCGCTCATGCGCGACGGCGAGGAGCCGGTGCGGCGCACCTCGCGCGCCAGCTTGCGTTTAATCGGGACGGTGGGCGAGCCGATCAATCCGGAAGCTTGGCTCTGGTACTATCGCACAGTCGGCGACTCGCGCTGCCCTGTGGTCGACACCTGGTGGCAAACCGAAACTGGCGCCGCGCTGATCACCAACCTCCCCGGCGCCACCGCGATGAAGCCCGGCAGCGCCACGCGGCCGTTCTTCGGTATCAAGCCTGCGCTCGTCGATGAGCAAGGCAAATTCCTCGAAGGCGCGGCGAGCGGCAATCTGGTGCTGCTCGATTCCTGGCCGGGCCAAATGCGCACTGTCTATGGCGACCACGAACGCTTCTTCGAAACCTACTTCACCACCTATCCCGGCATGTATTTCACCGGCGACGGCTGCCGCCGGGACGAAGACGGCTATTACTGGATCACCGGCCGCGTCGATGACGTGCTGAACGTCAGCGGCCATCGCATCGGCACCGCCGAAATCGAAAGCGCCTTGGTAGCCGATACCAAAGTCGCCGAAGCCGCCGTCGTCGGCTATCCGCACGACATCAAAGGCCAAGGCATCTATTGCTACGTGACGCTGAAAGCCGGCATTGAACCGAGCGACGCGCTCAAGCGAGAGCTCGTCCAAATGGTCCGCACGGAGATCGGTCCGACGGCAACGCCAGACATCATCCAATGGGCGCCTGGCCTGCCGAAAACCCGCAGCGGCAAAATCATGCGCCGCATTCTGCGCAAGATCGCGGAGAACGACGTCGATAATCTTGGCGATACCAGCACGCTGGCTGATCCGAGTGTGGTGGATGATTTGGTGGCTAATAGGGCTGGGGGTTGAGCGAAGTGGACATAGAGGCGCATCTCGTTGCGCTAGGAGTGCCACGGCAGGTCGCGGCCTATGTCGCCCAACAAGAGCCTATTCGAATTCCTCTTATAAGCAGCGCCGGCTCCATGATCCTAATGGTCGGCGGTTTCGCTGTGGGCGGTTTTTGGCTCTGGCCGTTGCTAGAGGCACGCCTCGAGCAGAACGCGCATGCTGCCGCCGAAGCCTCTGGCGCACTGCTTTACTACCACAATTTTGGCATTGGGCTGCTCATCGCCCTTTTTGCCTGGATCGGCGCGAGCGGATTCATCGTGGGTGCGATTCCGATGCTGTCTCGGCGCGGCCGCCGGCCAGTTCTACGAGTCCATCGTCCGTGCGGCCAGTGCCGGGGACAATCTGAGCGGACGTGCGGCGCGATGGGGGGCCGAAAAAATGATGCGCAAGCTAGAGAATGAACCTGATCCGGCACTGTATATCGAGCGGGCGTCATTTACGTGGGTGAAGCCCGCGGGCACTTTCGCAGCGGCGGCGCTCGCAATCGCGGCCATTGTAACGTTTCGCGAACTCAACGCTTACACGCTGTACTTTGCCGACCACTACGAACAGCAACACACGTTCCTGCCGTCTCACACGGTCCGCTCGTGGTCCGATGCAACGCGCGTCGAAGTAGGCTGCAATCACGTCACCGGCGATAACGCGTCGGACGAACCGATCTACGAAGTACACTTTGGCGACGGCGGTAGCATTCGCATCGACAGTGCCTTTCCACTATCCGGCACATGGATCGATCAAGTCGAGAAGATTGATGTAGCGCTCGTGGGCGCGGGAGCGGACTTTCAACCTTGGTCCTGGATGGACCGCAACGCCTACCATCCCCGGTGCCTGATGGCGCAAGCGATGATGCTAGATGACGAGAACTATGCGCGGTTGCGCCACCTCATCCGCGCGCCGGAATAGTAACGAATTGACGTCGCCGCCGACGAACTCGGCATGCGACGGCTGCGCTAAGGCAGCCTCCGCCTTGCCGCGCACACGTTTGTGCCGCAGAAGTCCGCCGCAGTGCCCGCCCTAACCGCCCCCCTTGTTTCGCTCGCACCCATGGCTGGCGTGACCGACATTCCGTTTCGCCGTCAGGTCAAAGCGTTTGGCGGACGCTATTGCGTGTCGGAGATGGTGGCGTCCGAGCAGCTGGCGCGCGATCGAATCGACATGGTGCGCCGCGCCGCGGGCGCTGGTGTGATTTCACCGCTCGTTATTCAGCTTGCCGGTCGTGAGCCGCGCTGGATGGCCGAGGGCGCGCGCTTGGCCGAGGCCGCCGGCGCCGAGGTGATCGACATCAACATGGGCTGCCCAGCCAAGAGCGTCACGTCCGGCCTTTGCGGTTCGGCGCTGATGCGCGATCCCGACCAGGCGCTTCGTTTGATTGAAGCGACCGTCGCCGCCACAGATTTGCCCGTCACCTTGAAGATGCGCCTCGGTTGGGATCACGCGCGCCTCAACGCGCCCGACATCGCCAGACGCGCGCAAGACGCCGGCGTGCGCATGCTCACGATCCATGGTCGTACGCGCAACCAATTCTTCACCGGCGTGGCCGACTGGGCCGCGATCGCGCCGGTCGTGGACGCTGTGACCATCCCGGTGATCGCCAATGGCGACATCGCCAACGCCGCCGACGCACGCCGCGCGCTTGCCCTCTCAGGCGCCGCCGGCGTGATGATCGGCCGTGCAGCGCAAGGGCGGCCCTGGCTTCCCGGCGCAATCGAACACGCGCTCGCACACGGCGGAGGAGCAGCGACGCCTTCTCGCGGACGCCTCTTCCAATCCCTGCTCACACTCTACGAGCACACGCTCGACTTCTATGACCACGGCCTCGGCGTCCGCGTCGCGCGCAAGCACATCGCCTGGACCATCGACGCCATTTTCGGCGCCGGCGGGCGTGAACAGCGCAAGGCCATCTGTACGCTTACCGATCCGGCCCGTGTGCGCGAGGCGCTGTATGTGCTGTTTGCGAGCGAACCAGCGCCCATAGCCGCTATCGACGCTGCGTGCGTTCAAAACACGCTGTGCGCCCCGCGTTCGAGTGAAGCCTCGCCTGCGACGAGGCGTGCATAATGGTCGAACAGCGTGTCCTCTCCGGTCGAGGGCGTTGCGTCGGCGTCGTAGCGGCCCGTTTCTGGGTTGAGCACCAGCATGGATTCCGTCGCGTAGTAGCGGCCGATGCGCGCGAGTTCGGCCTTGTCCCGCAGCGGCGGAAAGACAGCGCCGAGACCTGAAAGCGTCCAGATGATCGCGTCGAGCAATGCGATCGGCGCGTGCGCGAAGCGCGGTTCGCGGCCCAAGAGGGCAAAGAGACGATCGCCCTGTTCGCGCGGCGTGATCGCCGGTCCCGGACCGCCGATGGGGAGCACGCGATTGCGCAGTGCGGGTTCGTCCAGACACGCGGCGATATAGCGGCCGAGATCGGCATCGCCGATCGGTTTGCACGCAGTGCCGCGCCCATCGCCAAAGAGAAGGAATGGCTTGCCCGCACGTACCCGCTCGATCTGTCCCGACAGCGACTTGAAGAACGCAGTGGGCCGGACAATCGAATAATCGAGGCCGGAGGCGATGAGCTCTTGCTCGAAAGCGAGCTTGGCTTTTTGGAAAGCGAGACGCGGCTTCTGGACGCAGATCGCCGAGAGCAGAACGAAATGAGTGGCGCCCGCGCTTTTCGCCGCCGTCAAAGCCTCGGCATGCGCCCGGTAATCGACCGCCCACGCGTCCTTCGGCGCCCCGGTGCGCGAAGCCATGCACGAGACTACGGCGCCGAAGGGCTCGCCGCGAAATCCCTCCTGCGCGAGCGCGTACGGATCGGTCGCATCGCCGAACCGCAGCTCCGCGCCTTCGAACATGTGTTCGCTGCGCTGCGGCCCAGGGCGGACGAAACAGACCACTTCATGGCCGTTCGCGATCAGCGCGCGCACCGTCGCTTGGCCGATCGCGCCCGTCGCCCCCAAAACAAATACGCGGCGGGGGCCGGCCGATGGTTCAGGGTGCATTGGCGGCGCCAGATCGGTCATGGTCTACCGAGTGAGACTGAAATCCCGCCAGCGTCAATGCGCGCAACTCCCGGACCGTTGGCTCAAGCCGAAAGTTCGTGTTCTTCGTGCCTAGCTTTGTGCCTTTGTGTTTAAACACTAAGGTCCCGAAGGTTGCTCAAACGGCACAAAGGAATCGCTGGCTGGAAGGCGGCGGTCCTCAATGCGCGCTTTGCCTCTAACGGCGCTCTTAGTGTAGCCATGCGTGGGACCGGAGGCGCATTTGACCGAACTCATTATCATCGCTATCGCCGCGCTCGCTGTGGTCGCCATCGTCGTCATTTATAACGGCCTCATCGCCAAGCGGCAAATGGCGAGCAATGGCTGGGCCGATATCGATGTGCAGCTGAAACGGCGCGCCGATCTCATCCCGCAGCTCGTGACCGTTGTGCAGGCCTACGCCGCGCACGAGCGGCAATTGTTCGAGGACGTAGCGCAAAAGCGCGGCGCGGCCCTCGCGGCCGGCGACGATGCGCTGAGGCGCGGCGCGGCGGAGAGCGAACTCTCGCGCCCCGTCGCGCGCCTTATCGCCGTCGCGGAAGCTTACCCAGACCTCAAGGCCAGTCAGAATTTCCTCGATCTGCAGAACGAGCTTTCCGACACCGAGGATAAGATCGAAATGGCGCGCCGTTTCTTCAACGGCGCCGTGCGTGAACTCAACACCGCGGTCGAGACCTTTCCGTCTAACCTCGTCGCCGCAATCGCCGCCATTCGCGCACGCCAATATTTCGAGATCGGAACCGCCGACGCCGCCGTCCCCTCTATAAACATCGGCGGCCCGGCATGAACGTGCGCGCTCTGTTCATCGCGCTCCTCGCGCTGCTTTTCGCCGCCCCGGCGCTTGCGCGTGAGCAAATCAATCTCTTCGACGTGCTGATCGAGGTCGAGCAAGACGGCGACATCATTGTCACCGAAACGCTCAGCGTCACTGCCGAAGGCGCCGAGATTCGCCGCGGCATCTTCCGCGACCTACCGCGTTTTTACGAAAGCGAAGGCGCCCGCTTCGCCACCGATTACAATGTGCTGGATATCCAGCGCGACGGCCGCGATGAGCCCTACGAAACCGACACAGACGGCAACGCCTTCCGCATTCGCATCGGCGATCCCGACGTGTTGCTGGAGCATGGCGCGCACACCTACACGCTGCGCTACGAAGTGAAGAACCAGGTCCGCTATTTCGACGGCTATGACGAAATCTACTGGAACGCGACCGGCAATGATTGGGCGTTTCCGATAGTGCGCGCGCGCGCCACGATTCAGCTACCGCCCGGGGCGCGCATCACCGCGACGCGCGGCTATACCGGCGCCGCCGGCCAGTCCGGCGCCGACTACACGCACACGCAGAGTGGCGACCGCCACGTCTTCGAAACCACGCGGGCGCTGCAGCCTCTGGAAGGCTTCACCTTCGCCATCGGTTTTGAGAAGGGCCTGATCGATCCGCCCTCCAGCGCCGATCTCGGCGCGCTCTGGTGGCAGCGCAACGGCGCGATCACGATCCTGCTGGTATCGCTCGCCGGCCTGTTCTGGTTTCTCTATCGCGGCTTCACCCGCGTCGGCCGTGATCCGGTGAAAGGCCCGGTGTTTCCGCGCTACGAGGCGCCGGCCGGCTATTCGCCAGCGGCGGTGCATCACATCTACTACCGCGCCGTCAGCGGTCACCAGGCGCTGATCGCCACCTTGATGCACCTCGCCGTCAAAGGCCGCCTCACCATCGATGCGTCCGACAAAAAAGCCACCGCTTTGATGCGCACGCCCGAGCAGAACGCCGCCGGCATCGCGCCGGAAGACCTCGCGCTCGAAGCCGGCGTGTTCGGCGGCGCGGCGTCGAAAACTCTGGGCGAAAAATACGATGCCGGCTTTACCACGGCGTACGCCACGTTCCAGCACGCGCTCTCGCGCAAATACGGCAGCGCCTATTTCCGCTGGAATCTCGCCTACACGCTGGGCGCGCTCGCGCTCACCATGCTCGTCATCGTCATCGCCGCAACGCAGATTACACAGTGGACGCTGTGGCACACGCTCGGGATCGTCGCGCTCGCGTCGCTGAATGGCGTTTTCATGTATCTGATGCCGGCGCCGACCACGAAGGGCCAACAGATCCGCAGCGAGATCGAAGGCTTCAAGCTCTATATGGAGAAGGCCGAGAAGCTGCAGCTCAACGCCGTCGAAGTCGGTCTCGAACAACCGCCGCCGATGACGACGGAACGTTATGAGCGCTTTCTCCCCTACGCTGTCGCGCTCGGCGTCGAAGAGCCATGGACCAAACACTTCGAGCGCCTCATCCCCGAGGAAGCCGCGCGCTATCACCCCGGCTGGACCAATATGAGCACCGCCCATTCGTTCGGCGCGCTCACCAGCGCGATGGTCGCCAATATGAGCTCCGGCGTCTCCAGCGCGCTGCCGCAAAGCTCGAGCTCCTCCGGCTCCGGCGGCGGCGGCTCCTCTGGCGGCGGCGGCGGC
>JACMMP010000029.1 GCA_014378995.1 Hyphomonadaceae bacterium | reverse complement strand
GCATGAACCGCTCTCCCCTTGTGGGAGAGCCCAAGGTTTGAGGTCCGAAGGACCGAAAAGCTTGGGTGAGGGGAGACGACGACCACCGGCGATCATCGTCTCCCCTCACCTAAATTTCTCGAGCCTACGGCTCTCCAAATTTAGGCTCTCCCACAAGGGGAGAGCGGGTTCTAGGCAATCGCCATCAGCTCTTAACCGGACACCAGTGGGACGTAGCCCGGCCATGACGAGTAGGGGAGGAGTGCGCGTTTGAAACTCCTATGCGCTCGCTCAATCCTTCGCCTCAGAGTCAGCCACCACCCGCGCCGACCGCCGCCGGCGCAGCTTCATCCGCAACGCGGACCACCACTCATCTACCAAAACGACAATCGCGCCGATCGCGCTGGCAAAACGGTTGATCGCAGTCATGAGGCGTTCTCCTCGGGATCGATGACCAACGATAGGCGCGGGAGCCGCGCGCCGTGAGTAAAGGGACCTGAAACGTTCTGAAAAGAGGGCGCGCTTGCGGGGAAATCGCAAGGCGCATCAGAATAGTCCGTCCCCCTCTCCGCCCTCGGGGCGGAGAGGGTTGGGGTGAGGTGGGGGCGTGCCGCTGCGGAGATCTCTCCGACTATTGCACCACTCCCTCACCCCAGCCCTCTCCCTCGCAAGCGAAGGAGAGGGGGACGACTCGTCACGAGCGACCTAAGCCACTACCCGCTCCTTCGGCTCGATCGCGCCGAGATTCTTCAGCACCTTGAACCGCCCGCCCTGCGCCTGCGCGATATACATGTTCAGCCGCAGATGATGCTGCCCGGGCACCATCGCCGCGCCGCCGCCCGGCCCTTGCGCAATCTTCGCGTGATCGAGCGCCTTCACCACCGCGCCCTGTTCGAGCGAGCCCGCTTCGCTCACCGCTGCGGCCCACAGCATCAGCCCGCGATAAAGGCCCGAGCACGCGCTGCCGCCGGTGAACTGCGCCGCGCCGGGATAAAGCGCGTTGTAGCGCGCGAGCAGCTGCGTGCTGAACGGATCGCTCACGCCCTGATAATAGTCGAGGCAGCTATAGAGCCCCTCGACATGCGCCGCCGGCACCATGTTGAGGAAATTCTCGTCGAAATAGGTGCACACCAGCCGCCCGCCGCGCTTGGTGAAGCCGGCCTCGTGCAGTTGCGCCAGAAACGGCGTCAAACCCGGCGGCACGATGGTGTTGAACACGACTTCAACGCCGCTCGACATGATCTTATCGACAGTCGCGCCGTATTCCGTGTGGTCGAGCGGGAAGTAAACCTCGTCGACGATCGAGCCGCCCCGCGCAGTCACAACTTCGCGCACTTTGCGGTTCAGCACGCGCGGCCAGATGTAATCGGCCGACGGCATGTAGAATTTGCGCGCGCCCGTCTCCTGCATCAGCCAGGGGATGAGCGGCTCGACCTGCTGCGCGGGCACTGGCCCGGTGCAGAAGATCAGCGGATCGGCTTCCTCGCCTTCATACTGCTCGGGATAGATGTAAAGCGTCCGGCCCTCGGTCACCGCCGGCTTCTTGATCGCCTGGCGCGTGGAGCTGTAGATCCCGCCCAGGATCACATCGACCTTATCTTTCTGCACCAGCTTGGCGGCCTTCGTCGCCGCGACGCCGTCATCCGTCGCGCTGTCCTCGACGATCAGCTCGATCCGCCGCCCGAGCAATCCGCCGGCGCGGTTGAGATCGTCCACCACCATCCGCGCGACGTTGGCGTTGGCGATGCCAACAAATGAAAGTGGGCCGGTTTGATCGGCGATCACGCCGACTTTGATGGGTTGGGTCATGACGCGTGTCCTTTCAGAGGGTGAGGCGGCGCTGCGCCAGCGACGTGTGGACAGTGCGTCAGCCTCCCATCTCGCGTCCTCAAGCGGGCCTCAAACGATCTGAAATGTTCCTAATCGGGCGGGGAGGGGCGATACTGCCGCCATAACCCGCCGAGTCCTCGGCTCGGCCAAGAGGCACCGCCTTGGACGCACTTTTCACCACCGACGGCATCGAAATCCGCCCGGCCGAACGCCGCGTTCTCGTGCATGGCGAGCCGGCGGTCCTCGGCGGCCGCGCCTTCGATCTGCTGCTCACCCTGATCGCCCACCGAGATCGCGTCATCGGCAAGGACGAGCTGATGACGCTGGTCTGGCCCGGCATTGCGGTGGAGGAGAACAACCTCACCGTCCAGATCTCCGCCCTGCGCAAGGTGCTCGGCAATCAGGCGATCGCGACGGTGGCCGGCCGCGGCTATCGCTTCACGCTGCCGCTGCGAAGCGGCGCACCCGCGCCTGCAAGCGCCACGCCGCCCGCCAAGAGCGAGCGCCCGGTGATCGCCGTGCTCGCCTTCGACAATCTGTCGAACGAGCCCGAGATGCAGTTCTTCTCCGATGGCGTCAGCGAGGAAATCATCCAGCGCCTGTCGCGCGGCACCAATCTGAAAGTCATCGCCCGCACTTCCAGCTTCCAATTCCGCGGCGATCGCAAAGCCGAAGCCGCGCAGCAATTGCAGTGCGATTACGTTTTGGACGGCGCCATTCAGCGCGCCGCCGGCCGCGTGCGCATCAGCGCGCAATTGATGGAGGCCGCCTCGCGCACCGCGCTGTGGTCAGACCGTTACGATCGCGGCATCGAAGACATCTTCGCCGTGCAGGACGAAATCTCGCAAAGCATCGCCAGCGCCCTGCGTCAGACCTTCAACAGTGCCGCGCCGCTGGCGCTCGATCCATCCGTCTACGATCTTTACCTGCGCTCGAACCCGAAATCCTACGCGCCGGACGAACTACGCGCGAGCGTGCGCCTGCTGGAAGTGGTGGCCGAGCGCGCGCCCGATTTCGCGCAAGGCTGGGGCCGTCTCGCCTATCTGCGCGGCTTTCTCCACGTCTATCTGCCGTTCGCCGAGCGGCGCGAGAGTGCGCAGCACGTCGCGCGCGAAGGCACGCACGCTCTCTCGCTCGATCCGGAAAACGTCGACGCGCTGGCCGGGCAATGCTTCGTCATGCCGCCCTTCGGCCGCTTCATTGAGGCCGATCAGTATCTCGAGCGCTTGCAACACGCGCCTGGCTCGGGCGATGGCCGCCGTTACATCGGCTGGTTCTTGCGTCACACCGGCCGCCTGCGCGAGGCGCTGGAGGAAACCGAACGCGAGTACCGCCTCGACGCGCGCGATCCGATGGCGGCGAACGTGCTCGCTCTCGCGTGCATGGCCTCGGGCCGCATCGCCGAAGCGATTCCGGTTTACGAAGACCTTGTCGTGCGCGTGCCGGAGATGAGCTTTCCCATCTCCAGCCTGCTGCGGGCGCAAGCGTTTCAACAAGATTGGCCCGCCGTCAATCGCCTGCTCGCGCTCGCCGCCAAACGCCCCTTGCGCGAATTCCAGGACACGATCCCCTTCGTGCGCGCCAAGCGCGATCCCACGCCCGAGAACATCGGCGCCTGGCGCGGCGCCTTCGAGGCGCACATCGCCAAAACCGGCGGCATCGACATCGCGCGCCTGGTCTACGCCGCTCATCTCGGTTTGGTGGAAGACGCCTACCGCGTCGCCGGGGCCGTCCGCCTCGGCCCCGCCGGCACCAGCGAAGACATCATGGGTCCCGACGGCTACCGCACCGCGTTGTTGTTTCAGGCGAGCATGCCCGAACTCCGCAACGACAAACGCTTCCCGCGATTGTGCGCGAGATTGGGCCTGGTGGAGTTCTGGATGGCGAGCGGCAAATGGCCCGACTGCGCGAACGAAACGCCGTACGATTTCAAACAAGAATGCAGCCGCGTGCAGGACGTGCCGAAAGAACCTTTCGGCTTCTAGCGATCTTGCCCACTCGCAAACAACATCGACAGCGCATCAGAATAGTCCGTCCCCCTCTCCGCCCCTCGGGGCGGAGAGGGTTGGGGTGAGGTGG
>JACMMP010000252.1 GCA_014378995.1 Hyphomonadaceae bacterium | reverse complement strand
CGTACGCCGCGGCTTCGATCAGCAACAAGCGGCGCAGCAGCGCTTCGCCGACGCTCAACCACGACGCCATAAGCTTATGCGCGGCGCGCGTCAGCGTGTGTTGGGCGGCGATGTCCTGCGGCGCGCCGAAGAGATCGTGCAGCCGGTGGAGGAAGGCTTCGGCGATGCGCCAGAGGTCGAGCGGCGCGTGGCGGATGGTGGACGGGGCTTGGGCGGACATGAGCGCAAGTATGCGGCTGGTCCCGTATGGGTCGGATTGATTTTGACGTCGGCGTTGGCAGACCTGGTTTTTTTCGCCGCTCTCCTCTGGATTGAGCGCGAGCTTCTCCACAACGGTGACCAAGCGGCCACGCCGGCGCTGCTGTTAACTCTGTTCTCCCCTACCGGCTGGCCGCGCATACCGCTAAAGCCCTCTCCCTTCGGAGGACATTCATGGGCGTGCTGGACGGTAAGGTCGTCGTCGTAACCGGCGGCGGCAACGGAATCGGCAAGGAATGCGCTTTGCTGGCGGGGCGCGAGGGCGCTTCGGTGCTGGTGAACGACCTTGGCGGCGGGCTGAAAGGCGAAGACGCGGGCTCGGCCGGGCCAGCCGAGCAAGTGGCGCAGGAAATCCGCGCCGCGGGCGGCAAGGCGATCTCGAACTCTGACAGCGTCAGCGATTACGACGCGGTCGCGGCCATGTTCGCGCAGGCGAAGGCCGAATTCGGCGGCCTGCACGCCGTGATCAACCCTGCCGGTATTCTGCGCGACGGCATGTTCCACAAAATGCCGCCGGAGGACTGGAAAGCGGTCATCGACGTGCACCTGCACGGCGCTTTCAACGTGACGCGCGCCTCGATTGAACATTTTCGGGATCAACAGGACGGCGCTTACGTTCTGTTCACATCGACTTCAGGTCTGATCGGCAATATCGGCCAGGCGAATTACGCGGCCGCGAAGCTGGGTGTGATGGGACTGTCTAGGATCATTGCGATGGAGAACGCGCAGAAGAACGTGCGCTCCAACATCATCGCGCCATTCGCGTGGACGCGGATGATCGCCTCGATCCCGGTGAAGGATGAAGCCAGCGCAGCGCGCGTTGAGCGCTTTCAGAAGAGCATGCGCGCCGATCAGGTGGCGCAAGTGGCGGTGGCTTTGTGCGCCGATGGCGCCAAGGACACCAGCGGACAGATTTTCGCCGTGCGCGGCAACGAGGTGTTTCTGTTCAACCAGCCGCGGCCGGTGCGCGGTATGGCGCGGCTCGAAGGCTGGTCGCCGTCGAGCATCATCGAGCATGCATTGCCGGCGATGAAGGCCAACTACACCGATGTCGGCGCAAGCGCCTCGGTGTTTCCGTGGGATCCGGTTTGATGCGCGCACTCGCCGGCGCTCTCTTTGCGCTCTCGCTTGCGGCGTGCGCGACGAGTGCGCCGCCGCCGGGGAATGTTCACCTCGCCGGCACCAGCTGGTTGCGCGTCGACGACCTCGACGCAAACCCGCACGGCGCGACGATGAGTTTCACGGCTGAGGGCGCCTCCGGCGAAACCGGGTGCAATCGCTGGTTCAGTGCAGTGACCCAGAATGGCGAGGCGCTGCGTTTCGGCAATATCGGCACGACGCGGCGCGCTTGCCTCACCGGAATGCAAGCGGACACGGAACGCAACTTGCTGCAAGCGCTGCGAGCCACGCGCTATGCGCATTATGACCAGGACGCGCTTGTGCTCCTGGATGAACAACAGACCGTCATTGCGAGGTTTAACGCGCAATGATCCGTTCACTGGCGCTTGCATTTTTCGTGATCGCCACAGCGTGCGCCGAAAAGGTCGAGCCGCCTGTGCCGGCGCCGCCGCCGACATTGCAGCTGAACGGCACGCAATGGACGTCGGCCGAGGGCGCGCTTGACGCGCCGTCGATTGAGTTCGACGGCTCGCGCGCCAATGGCTTCACCGGCTGCAATCGCTTCTTTGCGCAGGTCGAGCAAAACGGTCCGGCGCTGACGCTGACCGGCATCGGCACGACGCGGCGCGCGTGTTCGCCGGATCTGACGGAGATCGAGCGCACATTCGTAGCGCAGCTTGAAGGCACGCGCGCGGCGCGTTTCGAGGGCGAAGCTTTGGTGCTGGAAGACGTCAACGGCGCCGAGATCGCGCGGTTCAACCGGCGCGAGTGATTGGGCAATCCGGTGTCGCCCGTGCTCACCCGATAGGGGGAGCTGGCAGCGTGCGTAAGCACGATGACTGAGGGGGCGGCGCGAATGCGTGCAGGCTTTAGCGCTCACCCCTCCGTCCGTGCGCTGACGCGCGCGGCCACCTCCCCCTAGCGGGGGAGGACGACGACACGATGCGACGTTACGGCGCCGGCGTCGGCGTCGGGCCGATCTCCACCAGCGGCAGCGTGCGCGGGCAGCGGGTCAGATCGGCGCCGCCGCAATTGGCGACCTGAACTTCGGTTGCGCCCGGCGCGAACACGACGAGCCACTGCTCGTTCGGGTCCATGCGCGTTGCGCTGCGAAGCTCGCCGCATTGCACGGAGAAGGCGAGCGAGCCCACGTACGGGCCGTACGCGCTGTCAGGATTGATGTTCGGCGGGATCACGCCGCGCGATTCGGTGCCGCGCACGGCCGTGCAGGCCGGCAGCGCCTCGGGGTTCGCTTGCTGGTAGGCGATGAGTTGCTGATAGGCGAACACCGGCTGCTGCTCGGGCCGCATCGCCTGGACCTGCTCCATCAGCGTCTGCGGCGCCGCCGCGGGCGCCTCCGGCGCTTCGGTTTCGGCTGGCTGGCCGCAAGCGGCGAGGGCCAGTGCGGCGGCGGTGATGGCGATATGAATGAGCTTCATGGATGTGCTCCTCCCCTACGCTTCTGTGAAGACCTACGGGCGGGGCGCGTCAAGCCGGGCGCGATGGAAGGTGTCAAACCTGTGCCTTGAGGGCAAAACCGCGGGCGCCCACATGGCTGGCGAAGAGGTGATCCGATGATCGAGAAACGTACCTTCGACAGCCTGGGCCGGCACGACGCCGATTGGCTCGCCGCCCGCTACCATTTCAGCTTTGCCGGCTACCACGAGCCGAGCCGCGTCCAATGGGGCGCGCTCAGGGTTTGGAACGACGACACCATCCAGCCGAAGACCGGTTTTCCGCCCCACCCCCATAGCGACATGGAGATCATCACGTATGTCCGCTCGGGCGCCATCACGCACGAGGACTCGCTGGGCAATAAGGGCCGCACAATCGCCGGCGACGTGCAGGTGATGAGCGCAGGCAGCGGCGTCACGCACGCGGAATACAATCTCGAAGATGAAGCGACCACGATCTATCAAATTTGGATCATCCCCAAGACGCGCGGCGGCAAGCCGTTCTGGGGCTCGGCGGCTTTTCCGAAGGGCGAGCGTTCGGGTTCGCTGGTGACCTTGGCGTCGGGCTTTGCCGACGATCAGGCGGAAGGCGCGCTGCCGATCCGTCAGGACGCTCGAGTATTGGCCGCCACGCTGCAGCCGGGGCAGAGCGTCGATTACCCAATCGAGCCCGGGCGCCACGCTTACATCGCGGTGGCCAAAGGCCAGGCGCGTGTCAACGGCGTGGAGCTTCGGGCGCGCGATGGCGCGGCGATCAAAGATGAGCAGCGTATTCGCGTCGAAGCCGACGCCGATGCGGAAATCGTTCTGGTGGACGCGCCGTAAGCGGAACTACACTTGAAGTTGTGTTCCCAGTAACCCCGCAGCAAGAGGGAACTTTCGTCCTGTTATTTCGACTGGCGCCTCAGTTTTTCGCCCCGGCCGCCTGAAATTTACCCCGCGTTTGCTGTTGCGGGTGTTTCTCGACGGTATGGGGCGGAACGTCGGTACATGATGTCGTTGAGCGATCTTCATCTGCTCGTCGTCGACGACAACAAGCAGATGCGGCACGTGCTGCGCTGCCTGTTGCGGGCCGGGGGCATCGTCAAGGTCACGGAAGCGGAGTCGGCCGAACAGGCGTTGGGCGTGATGCGCGCCAGTCCAATCGATCTCGTCCTGCTCGATTGGAAGATGGCGCCGATCGATGGGCTTTCGTTCGCACGCGCGGTGCGATGGAATTCCGCGAGCCCAAATCCGTACATCCCGATTTTGATGCTGACCGCGCACACGGAAACGTCGCGCGTGGAGGCGGCGCGCGACGCGGGCGTCAGCGGATTTGTGAAAAAACCGATCAGCACCCGGCTTCTCTTCGACCGTATCGCCTTTGCATTGACCGACACCCGAACGTTCGTGCGGACGGAAGATTTCTTCGGGCCGGATCGCCGCCATGGCATGTTCAAGCGCCATAGCGGGCCCTTCCGGCGCACCACAGATAACGACGCCGCCGAGCCCGTAGATACGCTCGACCTCGACGATCTGCGGTGGAGCGCATGAACTGCGACATGCGCTTGCGCCAAAACGTGAGCCCGCGCACGGTCGGCGCGTCTTTGCGCGGGGACGAATGATGATCCGGACTTTAGCTGTCGTGCTGATGATGCTGCCATTGAGCTCCTGCCTTGCGGGCGCCGTGATCGGCGCCGCCGTGGATGTGACCGGCGCTGTCGTCGGCACGACGGTTAAAACGACCGGCGCGGTGATCGGCGCCGCGATTCCGGACGGCGACGACGAAGACGACGACGACGATCGCTTCCGCAAATAGGGCGCTAACGCGCGTTTCTTGTGACATGAACGTGAATGGCGCTGCTGCGCGCTGCGCGGCATACTCTTATCTATTCGGTTAGAGTCGAGGAGCCGCTTCCATGCGTATTGCATCCGCGTTGATCGGCGCCGCCGCGCTGGCCGTTTCCAACACCGCCGCCGCCGCGCCCGTGACGCTTGCGCCAATTTCGTTTTCGCCCGAATTTCAGACCGATCTCGAAGAAGATTACGGCGTCCGTGAGGGCGACGTGCTGCAGCGCGCTGTGCTGCAGGCGGTTGAACGTGAGCTCCAAAGCCGCGGCGCGACGCTCGATGGCGCGGGCGCGCTGACAATTGAAATCTCGATCCTCGACGCCGATCCGAACCGCCCGACCATGCAGCAGCTGTCTGACCAGCCGGGCCTCGACGCCATCCGCTCGGTATCGATCGGCGGCGCCGAATTACACGCGGTTCTGCGCAATGGCGACGGCGCGGTGGTGAGCGAAGTCACGCATCGGCGCTACAATCACAGCCTCGCCGATCTCAGCGGCGCCGCCACGACCTGGACCGAAGCGCGCCGCGCGATCCGTCAATTCGCCAACAAGGTCGCCGACGCTTACGCGGAAAACGCGCAATAAGCCGGCGCGCGCTCAGGGCGGGTTCACCCCGCCCGCCCTGGGACGCACACCAATCCACATGACGTAGATCACTGCTCGTGCTCCGGCATGGGCGGGGATGGCGGATGCGGGCGCAACGGCCCCAGCCTTGCGTTCGCAGCCGCTTGAAGCGTCAGCGTAGGCCAAGGTCTTTATGAGTCTGCACGCTGAGGCGCCAGCGCGGATGGGCGAGGCAATGCGCAATCGCGGCGCGCGTGTTGTGCGCGCGGGACGCGTTGTCCATCGGCTGCAGAAAGAAATTCTCGAACGCCAGCGCTTCAAAGCGCTCCGGTTCGGCGCCCGCTTGGGGAAACACGAGCTTGAGTTCGTGCCCGGTTAGCTGCGCCAGCTCCGTGTGCGCTTTCGGGCTGACGCAAATCCAATCGACGCCTGCAGGCGTCGGCATCGTGCCGTTGGTCTCGATCGCGATCTCGAACCCTGCGGCGTGCAACGCATCGATCAGGGCTGCGTCCAGTTGCAGCGACGGCTCGCCGCCAGTGCAAACAACATAAGGCGCGCCGCCGCCGGGCCAAAGCGACGCCGCCGCGCGCGCCAGCGTTTCGGCGGTTTCGAACTTGCCGCCGCCATCGCCATCCGTGCCGACGAATTGCGTGTCGCAGAATTGGCAGACCGCCTTGGCGCGATCTTCCTCACGCCCGCTCCACAAATTGCAGCCGGCAAAGCGCATGAAGACGGCGGGCCGCCCCGTGCGCGCGCCCTCGCCTTGCAGCGTGTAGAACATCTCTTTGACGCTGTAGGTCATCTTGGACCGTTGTCGCCGGCACTGATTACGGCGGTCCACTCCGCCCACCCCTTCGCGCGCAGTTCGCACGCGGGGCATGCGCCGCAGCCATAGCCCCAGTCGTGGCGGTGGGTGCGGTCGCCTTCGTAGCAGGTGTGACTTTGCTCGAGGATGACGTTCACCAGCGCCTCGCCGCCCAGTTCGTGCGCGAGCGCCCAGGTTTGCGCTTTGCTGAGATGCATGAGCGGCGTCTCCACGCGCATCGGCGCGCCAAGGCCGAGCGCGAGCGCGGTTTGCATGGCGTCGAGCGTTTCGCGGCGGCAATCGGGGTAGCCGGAGAAATCGGTCTCGCACATGCCGCCGATCAACGTATCGACGCCGAGGCGATAGGCGTGAGCGGCGGCGATGGTGAGGAAAACGAGATTGCGGGCGGGCACGAAGGTCGAGGACAATCCGGTGCTGGCCATCTCGATGGCGCGGTCGCTGGTGAGCGCGCTCTCGGCCAGTGCGCCGTAGCCGGCTATGTCCACGACGATATCGCCGCCGAGCCGCTCGGCCCAGCCCGGGCGAATCGCCGCCACGGCCTCACGCACTGGAGCGCGGCGACTCAATTCGATGGCGTGGCGTTGACCATAGAAGAAACCTATGGTTTCGACGTGTTCATATCGAGAAAGAGCCGATGCCAGGCAAGTTGCCGAATCCTGGCCGGCCGAGAAGAGAACGAGGCTAGAGCGGGTCATTGCGAGCATACTTTCGGGTGCAAGCGGCTCGATGCAACAGGCGGCCATGGGCGAGGAGTTAACGCCACGGAAACCTTGCCGTTAAGGAACTGTGGCGCGGTTGTCGCAGCTTCCTGTTGGTATGACGTGGGCGTCAAGTTATGCAGCGAAGTCCCGTTGACACACCCCTGTCGCCTACCTGCTATAGCACCCAGGACAAATAGGGTTACTGGTCGAGCTCTGCTCGCCACGCCCGCTTTGCCGATTTGGTTGGCCGGCCGTCCCTAGAAGACGCCGCCGGCTCTGGGAGGACGGCGATGAGCAAGAAATTTAGTTGGACACGGATTCTGCTTTCGGGCGCTTCGCTCGCGGCAATGGGCGCTACGCCCGCACTGGCGCAGGACGAAGGCGAAGTCTCCGAGGAAATCGTCGTCACGGCCACAGGCCGTACCGCCGCGATCCAGGACGTGCCGATCGCGGTGACCGCCATCGGCGCTGAAACCGTTGAAAACACCGGCGCACGCGACCTGCGCGACATCTCGCAAGTGGCGCCTTCGTTCGAAATGTCGTCGGGCCAATCGAGCTCCTCCGGCACGACCGCGCGTATTCGCGGCATCGGCACCGGCTCCGACAACCCAGGCTTTGAAGCCGCAGTCGGCATTTTCGTTGACGGCGTCTATCGCGCCCGCGCCGGCGCCGCGCTTGCGGATCTGCCTGAACTCGAGCGCATCGAAATTCTGCGCGGCCCGCAAGGCACGCTGTACGGCCGCAACACGTCGGCCGGCGCCATCAGCGTCATCACTGCCGGTCCGGATTTCGATCCGGGCGTCTATCTCGAAACCACGTTCGGCTTTGACGATTACGAAGAAGTCGGCGCCCGCGGCGGCGTGAACATTCCGGTCACTGACTCGCTGGCGTTCCGGTTCGACGGCTCGATCCGCGCACGCGACGGCTACATCACCGACCTGATCTCGGGCGACGACATCAACGACCGCAATCGCGGCTCGTTGCGCGGCCAAATGCTTTGGGATCTGAGCCCCAACGCATCGCTGCGCATCATTGCTGACGCTTCTGAGACGGACGAAGCGTGCTGCGGCATCACTCCGCTGCTCTACGGCACGACACAAGGCGCCATCACGTTGCTCACCGGCGGCCTCGGCACGCCGGCCATCGACGTCGAAGGCCGCGGCATGACGGTCACGCCCGGGCGCAGCTACGGCGAAAAGACCGAAGAAGAAGGCATCTCCGCCCAACTCGATTGGGATGTTGGCGGCATGAACTTCACTTCGATCACCGCCTATCGCAACTGGCAGGCAGAGCGCGATCAAGACATCGATTTCAACTTGATCGACATCGCCTATCGCGATGGCCTTGAAGTGGAGTTCGAAAACTTCACCCAGGAATTCCGCCTGCAGGGCGAGGCTGGCCGCCTGAACTGGCTGGTCGGCTTCTTCTACGGCGACGAAACGCTGGACACGACGGACGTTATTCAGACCGGCTCGCAGGCGAACCTGTTCACCAACGTCGTGACGGCGGGCGCAACCGGCCGCGAGTTTTACGACTTCACCGCCGCCCTGTCGGTCTTCGGCCTGGCCAATGCCGGCCTCAATGGCGTTTACCTGACGCCGAACGCCAATGGCGCCGGCCAGCAAAACGACAACTGGAACGTCCAAACTGAAAGCTTGGCGCTCTTCACGCACAACGAGTTTGCGCTCTCCGATGCGATGACGCTGACCGTCGGCGTGCGCTATAGCCAGGAAACGAAAGACCTGGTTGGCGACATCACCGCCACAAGCGCCAGCTGCACCTCGCTGCAAGGCGTGGAGACGTTGTTCGGCGCGGTGTCTGGTCTCGAAGGCGCCGGCTTGGGCGATCTGATGAACCTGGCCTGCAACCCGGCCGTCAACCCGATCTCGAACTCGGCGCTTCAGCCCGGCGGGCTTTGGGTCGGCGATCGTGAGGAGGAAGAGTTCAGCGGCACGGTCTCGCTGTCCTACGACATCTCGGATGACGTGATGCTGTATGGCGGCTACTCGCGCGGTTACAAGGCGGGCGGCTTCAACGTCGATCGGTCGGGCTTCTCAGTGCGCCCATCCACGATCGACCCGACGACGCTCAACGTCGGCCAGCTCGAGTTCGAGCCGGAATTCACGGACGCCTTCGAAATCGGCCTGAAGACGACCGTGCTCAACGGCACCACCACGATGAACCTCACGGGCTTCTATCAGCAGATTCACGACTATCAGCTGAACGCCTTCAACGGGTTCAACTTCATCACCCGCAACATTCCTGAAGCGATCAGCCAAGGCGTCGAGTTCGAAGTGATGTCGCGCCCGACCGACAATCTGACGCTGAATGCGGGCGTGGTTTACACCGACGCTTATTTCGACAGCACGGTGGTGTTCAACACGGTCGTCCCGGTCGGCAACACGGTCACGGCCGGCACGCCGTTCGCGGGCTCCTCGGAATGGGTGGTGACGGGCGGCATCGGCTACGAGCAGCCGCTGGGCGGAAATCTCCGCGCTCTGTTCTACCTCGATGGCCGCTTCAACAACGGCTACCGCACGCAGACGCTCAATCGTGAGCCGAACGGCGCAACCGACAACGGTTCGTTCGCGATCTTCAACGGTCGTGTGGGCATCGGTCCGGACGACGAGCGCTGGTCGGTCGAGTTCTGGGGCCGCAACCTGACGGACGAAACCTACTTCGTTGGCGCGTTCCGTCCGCCGCTGCAAAACTCGTACGTGGTGTACCCGAGCGAGCCGCTCAGCTACGGCGTCACGCTCCGCGCTTCCTACTAAGCGCAAGCGAACCTACGCAAACTGCGACGGCCGGAGCGAAAGCTCCGGCCGTTTGCTTTTGCGGCGATAGGGATTAAGCCGGGCGCATGCGGCTCTCAGACCTCGACGTGCTGATCGTCGACGATCACGAAGCGATGCGGGTGATGCTGACGCGCGTGCTGGTGCGCGCGGGCGTCAGCGCGGTGCGCACGGCGGCGGGCGGCATGCAGGCGCTAGCGCTCATGGCGGAGCGCGCGCCGTCGCTGGTGCTGGCCGATCAGCGCATGCCGGGCATG
>JACMMP010000251.1 GCA_014378995.1 Hyphomonadaceae bacterium | reverse complement strand
GGTGGCGGCGGCGGCGGCTGGTGACGGCAGCGAACGGAGTGGCGCGGCGCGGTTAGCGCTGATAGCGTTGCGGCATGAAGACGTTACGCGTAGCCGTGGCCATGGGAATCGCCAGTATGTGCGCCGTCGTTGCGAGCGCTCAAGTTAGTGCGCCACCGGCGCCATCGACCGCCGCCGTTGTGGACATGATCGAGTTTTGCGCCGATCGCCGCGTCCGTCGGATGGAGCGCTTCTATCCGCGGCAAGCGATCGAGAACAACATTCGCGGCGAGGTTCGGCTCGATTGCGCGTTCACGGCCGATGAAACGCTGCATTCATGCCAGGTGATCGAAGAGGCCCCGACCGGCCATGGCTTCGGCGCGGCAGCTCTTGCTATGGCGTGCCGCCATGCGCGAAAGCCTTCGGACCTCGGCGGGGACGCCGCGCAAGTCTACACGCCGGAAGGCGGCGACATGGTTCATGTGCGCTGGCCGGTTCGCTTCACCATCGCTGGTTGAGTGAACGCGGCAGCGCGTCGTCTCTTCCCTAGGCGCTGGCGCCATCGAGCGCCGCTAACTCTTCCGCGCTGAGCGCAAGCGCGAGCGAGCCCATCAGCTCGCGCACTTGCGCCACGCTGGTCGCGCTCGCGATCGGCGCGGCGATCCCGGGCTTGGCCATGATCCAGGCGAGCGCGACTTGCGCCGGTGTCGCGTCGCGGCGCGCACTGACCTCATCCAACGCCGCCAGCACCGCCGGACCCTTGCCGGCCATGTATTTATCCATCCGCCCGCCGCGCACGCTCTTGGCCTTGTCCGCTTCGCTTCGGTACTTTCCGCTGAGATAACCGCTGGCCAGCGCGAAATAGGTGATCAGCGACACATTCTCGCGCACGCATAGCGGCAAGAGATCCTGTTCGATTTCGCGGCTCATCAAGCTGTATTCCGGCTGCAGCGTCTCAACGCGCACGCCGCGCCGCGCGCCTTCTGCGCGTGCTGCAAGCATTCGCTCCGGTTTGAAGTTGGACAAACCCACCGCGCGCACCTTGCCCGCCCTCACCAGGTCTTCCAGCGCGCCCATGAATACCTCCGGCGCCGTCGCCTCGTCGTCGCGGTGGAGCTGATAGAGATCGATCACATCGGTCTGCAGCCGCCGCAGCGAGTCGTCGCACGCGGCGATGATGTTCTCTCGGCTCAAGCCCAGCCGCTTTGGCCACATGCCAACCTTTGTGCCCAGAACGATGCTCTCGCGCCGGCCGCCGCCCTGCGCGAACCATTTGCCGAGCACGCGTTCGCTTTCCCCGCCCTCGTGCCCCGGCGCCCACGCCGAGTAGACATCGGCCGTATCGACCGAATTGCCGCCGAGATCGACGTACGCATCGAGCACAGCGAACGAAGTCGCCTCGTCGGCGGTGAAACCGAACACGTTCCCGCCCAGCATGAGCGGGGTGATCGCGATGCCGCTCGTCCCGAGTTCTCGCTTCTGCTGCATCGTGCCGCTCCTGATCTGCTGGACCGCCGGCCCGCGCGCGCCGACACTGGCGCCAACCTAGGAGCCATCATGCGCCTGCTCAATATGTTCGCCGCGCTTTCCGGCGCGCTCGCCCTCATCATGCTGATGCTGGTTTCACACGCGCTTGCGCTTTCGGGCGAAGACGCCGCCCGCATGCAGCTCGCGGCTTTCATTCAGCTCACTGCGGCAGCAGCAGCGCTCGCCGTCAGCAATCGCGCCGGCCGGCTGAACCTTATCGCCGGGGCCATGATCCTCGCCGGCGCCGCGACCTTCTCTGGAACCCTTTACGCGCTCTCGCTTACACCCGTACGCAGTTTCGTTATGCTGGCCCCTATCGGGGGAGTGACGCTGATCGCCGGCTGGATTGCGCTCGCTTTCGCGCAGCCGCAGCGCCCATAAGAACTCGCAATCGCCGCGCCGCGTCCTTAGGTCATCGGCTTCTGAAAAGACGAATCTATGGTTGGTGCAGCGCGAGTACCTGAAGCGCATCAAGCTCGCCTTCGACGCCAACGACGTCGAGATGCCCTCGCCGCACATGAAGCTGGTGTCGCCCGATTTTGCGCTGCCCGAACCGCGCCCGCCGCGCGCGGCGGAATGATCACTCGGCCGCGGGCGGCTCTTCGCCGGCGCCGAGCTTGCGCTTCAGCGCTTCCACATCGCGCTTCAACTCCGCCACCCGGTCGAGCAGTGTCCACACCGCAACGCCAAGCGCCACGATAAGCACGATAATGGTGAAATCTGCCGGCGAACCCATGGCGCTCCTCTCCCCGCGCGGCGCGGCAAAATCATGGCGCGCCGTCCGCCCCAAAGCTCAGAAATACCCGTCGGGATACGGTAAGCCTAGTCCGCAATGTCTATGCGGCTTGACGTATGAAACGACGTCATTTGCGCAGAGCGCCTTAGGGTTTGGTTAGCGCGCGATGAGAGGCTTCCCGCAAGGAGAACCTTGAAGCCGATGCGTATCGCCACCGTCAATCACGCGCAAACGCAGCAAACCTCGTTGCTCATCGAGCCCGCGGGCGCGCACAAGTTCGCCTACACCGAAGTGTCGCGCGAAAGCGGTGAAACGCTATGGCGCTGGCCCCTGGAAGAGCCGCTGTCGCAGCGCGTGCAAGCGACCGGAACCCTGCTCGACGTCAGCGCCTGAGCCGTTCGGCCCGCATTCGTGTTGAACCGGCGCGCGCGCGCGCCTACCCTATCCGCTCACCCGGGGGGCCGCTTCTAGGCGGCTGAGAGGCGAGGCTTTCCTCGCGACCCGTCGAACCTGAACCGGTTAGCACCGGCGGAGGGAGGGAGCGCACATGAACAAGCCAGAGTCGCAATCCGTTTTCACGCCCGCGGTCACCACTGGGCCGCTGATGGGCTCGCGCAAAGTGTATGCGAGCGGCTGCGCGCATCCCGATCTGCGCGTGCCGTTTCGCGAAGTGGCGCTGCACCCGAGCGCGAATGAGCCGCCGGTGACGATCTACGATCCGAGCGGGCCGTACACCGATGCTGAGGCGACCATCGATATCGATGCCGGCCTCGCCCGCACGCGCGCGCAATGGGTGCTGGCGCGTGGCGATGTGGAAGAGATTGACGGCCGGGAAGTGCAGGACGTCGATAACGGCAACGTCAGTCCGGAAAAACTCACGCCCGCCTTCCCGGTGAAACACCGGGTCCTCCGCGCAAAAGGCGACGCGTGCGTTACACAGCTCGACTACGCCCGCCGCGGCATCATCACGCCGGAGATGGAATTCGTCGCCATCCGCGAGAACATGCGACGCGACGCCGTAGGTATAAGAGACGGCGAAGACTTCGACGCCTCCATCCCCGATTTTGTCACCCCCGAATTCGTGCGCTCCGAAATCGCCCGCGGCCGCGCCATCATCCCGGCCAACAACAATCATGCCTAACTCGAGCCTTTGATCATCGGCCGCAACTTTCTCACGAAAATAAACGCCAATATCGGCAACAGCGCCGTCACCTCCTCCATGGCCGAGGAAGTCGATAAAATGGTCTGGTCGATCCGCCACGGCGCCGACACGGTGATGGACCTCTCCACCGGCCGCAACATCCACAACATCCGCGACTGGATCATCCGCAACGCGCCGATCCCGATCGGCACCGTGCCGATCTACCAGGCGCTCGAAAAAGTCGGCGGCGTCGCCGAAGACCTCACCTGGGAAATCTTCCGCGACACGCTCATCGAACAAGCCGAGCAAGGCGTCGATTATTTCACCATCCACGCCGGCGTGCGCCTCGCCTACATCCACCTGACCGC
>JACMMP010000250.1 GCA_014378995.1 Hyphomonadaceae bacterium | reverse complement strand
GCGCTGATGACGCTGGCCAAGGGCCGTCCGGGGCGCGCCATCGCTTACGCAGCCCAAGGCGTTGACGCCAAGTTTGCCGACGTGCGCCGCGCGCAAGCGGCGCTGCAGCGCGGCGAGGCCGGCGCAATGCTGTCGTCACTTTACGACAAAATGAGCGGCGAACCGTTCGAGAAACTCGCATCCGTGCTCGAACTCGCCGGCGAATGGACACGCGCGGCGGGCGTCGAGCAGGGCGGCGAGAGCTGGGCCGAAGCTTGGTCGGCGCTGGAGACGCTGCGCGCTGAAGCCGAGGGCCTCGACATGGACCCCCGCCACGCGCTGGCGCGCGCAGTCGGCGTGCTCGATCGCGCGACGGCGACGCGGAGATGAGAAATTCGATGCCTCTTTATCCGTCATCCTGGGGCGCGCGCAGCGCGAGCCCAGGATCCAGGGGCAAACGAACAGCGCTTCGAGCTCCTGGATCCTGGGTTCTTGGCTGCGCCAAGCCCCAGGATGACGAAACTCTGGCGGCGCCTGAGCGGTCGCCATGTTAATCGACAGCCACGTCAACCTGCACCACCATTTATACGACGAAGACCGCGACGCAGTGATCGCGCGCGCCCGTGACGCAGGGGTCACGCGGATGATCACGATCTGCGACAAGATCGAGAACTTAGACCGCGTCATCTCCATCGCCGAAGCGCACGACGATATCTACGCCAGCATCGGCGCACACCCGCACTACGCCAAGGATCACCTCGATCTCACCGCCGCCAAGCTGATTGAGCTTGGCGCGCATCCGCGCGTGGTCGGCGTCGGCGAAACCGGGCTCGACCAGCATTACAAGTTCAGCCCGCACGAAGATCAGGTCCAGGTCTTCCGCGCCCATGCCGAAGCTGCGCGCACGCTCGGCAAAACGCTGATCATCCACACCCGCGAAGCCGACCACGCGATGGGGGACTTGCTGGAAGAGGCGGCGGAGCAGGGCCCGCTTCGCATCCTCATGCATTGCTACACGTCCGGCGCCGAACTCGCGCGCCGTGCCGTCGCGCTCGGCGCCTACATTTCATTCTCCGGCATCATGACGTTCAAGAACGCCGATGATGTGCGCGCCGTAGCGATGGAAACGCCGCTCGAACGCCTTATCGTTGAAACCGATTGCCCTTATCTCACACCGGCGCCGTTCCGCGGCCAACGCTGCGAGCCGCACCACGTCGCTTACGTGCAGTCCGCCTTGCTGAAATTAAGGGGGCTGGGTGAGGAGGAGGGGAGCGCCCTGCTCGCCGATAATTTCTTCCGCGTCTTTCCTGGTGTCGCGCGATGAACCCGCATCCTTTCCACGCTTCCCGGACGCCGCGCAGCGGCGAGCCGGGACCCAGGGGCAAACACATTGCCTCTACCCCCTGGGTCCCGGCTCAGCGCGGCCGCGCCGCTTGGCCGGGAAGCGTGCTGCGCTTCGGTTCGAGTGAGGGCGCATAATGGGCGTGCTGCGCGTTACGCTGCTTGGCTGCGGTTCCTCCGGCGGCGTGCCGCGCGCCACTGGCGACTGGGGGCTATGCGATCCAACCGAACCGAAGAACCGGCGCACGCGTTGCGGGCTATTGCTGCAGAAGTGGAGCAGCGAGGCGGGTCCGGCGGAAGAGGCGACCACGGTGCTGATCGACACCAGCCCGGATCTCCGCCTCCAACTCGCGGCGGCCAGGCCGTCGCATCTCGACGCCATCATCATCAGCCACGACCATGCCGATCAGACCAACGGCTTTGACGATGTGCGCGCGTTCGCGATCAAGAGCCGGCGGCAGCTGCCGGTTTGGATGGACCAAGCGACCAAGAGCACCTTCATGCAGCGCTTCGGCTACGCGTTTGAATCAAAGGGCGGCTATCCAGCCATCGTCCGTCACGCAGGCGATATCTCGCCGCTTGTGCCGCTCGTAATCGACGGCCCAGGCGGCAAGCTCGAACTCATGCCGCTCGACCAGGATCACGGCTTCAGCCGCTCGCTCGGCTTCCGTGCTG
This sequence comes from Hyphomonadaceae bacterium, assembly GCA_014378995.1. Lineage (GTDB taxonomy): Bacteria > Pseudomonadota > Alphaproteobacteria > Caulobacterales > Aquidulcibacteraceae > Vitreimonas. Next base: position 8,664 of record JACMMP010000250.1, on the reverse strand, counting down.
GTCCCGTGGGCTATTCCAACGATCTGGTCGACATGCCGGAAGCCAGCTTCGCACAGCTCGACGACCTCGCGCTCTGGATCGTCGATGCGCTGCGCGAGACGCCGCATCCCACGCACGCGCATCTGGGCAAGACGCTCGAATGGATCGTGCGCCTCAAGCCCGCACGCGCCGTGCTCACGAACATGCACATCGATCTGGACTACCAGGCGCTGAAGGCGAGGCTGCCGGCCGGGGTCGAACCCGGTTACGATGGCTGGCGCGCCGACTATCCGATCTGAGTCGTAATATTATTTCCCATAATCTATCTTATGCGAGAATAGCATGCCGTTCCAAGCCGCTGATAAAGCGATAGAAAAGAGCAGCGAGACCCTCTCCCGCAACGCGGGCGCCACCCAGGCCGTGCTCGATGTGATGGCGCGGCTGCGCGATCCGCAGCGCGGCTGCCCGTGGGATATCGAGCAGAGTTTCGCGACCATCGCGCCGTACACGATCGAGGAAGCCTACGAGGTCGCCGACGCGATTGAGCGCAACGACTTGCCGGCGCTGAAGGAAGAACTCGGCGATCTTCTCTTTCAAGTCGCCTTCCACGCCCGCATGGCCGAAGAGATTGGCGCGTTCGATTTCGCCGACGTCGCCCAAGCGCTCGCCGACAAGATGATCGAACGCCATCCGCACGTGTTCAGCGAAGCCGGCGACGGCCGCAGCGCCGAGCAGCAGACCGTCGCGTGGGAGACGCTGAAGGCCGAGAAGCGCGCCGCCAAGGGCGCGCCGTCGCTGCTGGACGACGTGGCGATGGCGCTCCCTGCTCTCATGCGCGCCGAGAAGCTCACCAAGCGCGCCGCCCGCATCAACTTCGATTGGCCGACGCCGGAGCCGGTGCTGGAAAAACTCGAAGAGGAATTGGCCGAGCTGAAGGAGGCGCGCGCCAGCGGCGACCAAGAGCACATCGCCGAAGAGATGGGCGACATCCTGTTCGTCATGGCCAATCTCGCCCGCAAGCTCAACGTCGACCCCGAAGAAGCCCTCCGCCGCGCCAACGCCAAGTTCACGCGGCGCTTCCAGTTCATAGAGCGCAAGCTGGCGGAGCAAGGCCGCACCGGCCCGCAGCCGCTGGATGACATGGAAGCGCTTTGGCTTGAGGCGAAGCGCATGGAAGCGAAATAGCCGGCCAGACCGCCAGTATCGACAAAGACGGCAGCCCCGGGCAATACGGCTGTGGATTGGGACTGGGGGTCATTAATGCTTTTGCGGCGCGTCATCGCGCATTTTCGCAAACAGGAATGGACGGCGATCGCGATTGATTTCGTGATCGTGGTGGTTGGCGTCTTTATCGGTATTCAAGTCGCCAACTGGAACGCCGCCCGCGTCGATGACCAGCGCGCGCACAGCTACCTCGAACGCATCAGTGACGATCTCGACACCGACTTGGCCAACTACGCCGACAGGCTGCAATTCTGGAGCAGGGTTTCTTCCTTTGGACGAACGGCTTTGGCCTATGCGGAAACCGGCGACACCGGTGATTTGACTCAGTGGGAGCTGCTGCTCGCTTACTTCCAAGCGAGCCAAGTGGCGGAGTTTGTCACCACCGACGCGACCTACGACGAACTTAAAAGCGCCGGCGAGCTCGGTCTCATCACCAATCTCGATCTGCGCAACGCACTCGCGGGCTACTACACCAACGCTGGCAATCCTGCTCTGTCCGAGCGCCCTGCTTATCGCATGCACGTGCGCGGCGTTATTCCTGTCGATGTTCAGTCTTACATTTGGACGACTTGTTACGGGTCCAACCCCCAAGGCGAACAAGTATTTCTCGATTGCGCGCCGCCCATCGGCGAGAGACGGGCAGCAGACATCGTCAACCGGATCAAACGCGACGAAGCCTTGATGGCCGAGTTGCGTTATTGGGTCTCGACGATGCAGGTTGCGGCTATAATTGGTCGCAACCGCACCGCGCTCGCCACGGAAGTGCGCGCGGCCGTCGCTGCCGAGCTTGCTCCCTAGCACAAACGCGCCGCATAGAACGACTTAGGCCCGGCCTGGGCCGCAGCCGCTAGACGACATGGAAGCGCTTGGCTCGAGGCTAAGCGGGCGGAGAAAAGCTCGCCCGCGCTCCAATCCATCTGCGCATGGCCCGCGCGAGATTGACCAAGCCCCACGCCTGCGTTGAAATGCACCACTTAACGTTCTGCGGCGCGTGTCCTAAGGGGGCGAAGATGCTGCGTGCTCTGGTGCTTTCGCTTGGCGTGTTCATGATTGGCGTGGCGCACGCGATCGAGCCGCCTGAGGGCGACGACAATAGCCCCTGCGCAGCTGTCGATCACCCGTATGACGGCGGGCGCGTCTTCGCCCTGCCCGGACGCTACGATCAAGCGCCGGATGAGAATGAGCTGGTGGCCGAACGCTGCAACGTCGAGACGATGACGCTTGCCGTCCACAATGCGGGCAGGCTCACCAACGTCTATGGCGGCGAACGTAATCTCGCTGAGGGCGACGAAGCCGCAGTCGCGCGTGAAGAGGCGATCTTCAACGCCTTGATCGACCAGATCAGGGCGCGCGCCGATGCGCAGGGCAGCGTGCGGCTTTTGATCTACGCGCATGGCGGCATGGTCAGCCACGACAACGCCGTGCGCGACGCGGAGGCGCTGGCGCCGTTCATATTGAAGGATGACTACACGCCCCTCTTCTTGGTGTGGACGTCGGACCCGTTCAGCTCGTACGGCAATCGGCTTTGCTGCGTCATGGACGGCTATGAGGACACCATCTGGCAGGGCTATTTCGCGCCAGCGCGCGTGTTTGGCGATGTCGTCAGCGGCATAGGCAGAGCGCCGGAAACGTACGGCAAACAGCTCTTGCGCTTCGGCGACAGCTTGGCGCCCGGCGTCTGGCAACAAGACTACCGCGTGTCCAACCACGACTTCCGCAGTGATCGCGGCTACTTCGAGCGCGTCACCAATTGCGACCGGGACTCAAACGAAACGTCGGAGCAGACCGCAGAAGAAGAGGACTCGTGGTCCGGCGCGACCGTCGTGTTGCCCCCCTATTGCCTCAACCGCCTTTTGAACGACGCCAACCGCGCGCCGGGCACACGCGCAATCGGCTATTACGCCAACACGCCGATGCGCGCCCTGACGACGTGGATGCAAGGCGTCGGCGCAGGCGCGTGGGACAACATGGTGCGACGTACGCGCACTGCGTTTCGCGCCTCGCCCGGCTTCGCGGGCATCGCACAGGGCGTGTACGAAGGCTCTAACTGCCGCGATATCACGCACCTCGGCGCGGTCGACGCTTATCGAGGGGCGCATCGAGAGAGTGAGTCTGGCGCGTTTCAGCGTTTCTTCACGCGGCTCAGCTGCGAAATGCTCGTTGATCCAGCTTTCGCGGCCAAGGTGCGCGTGCACTTCTATGGGCACTCGATGGGGGCCATTGTTGGCGACGAGCTGATGCGGCGTTTCCCCGAGCTGCCGTACGAAAGAATCGTCTATATGGGCGCCGCAGACTCCATCCGGGATTTTTCGACCGGTGCGCTGCCGATCGTGCAGGCGCGCAATGTCGAGTTCTACAATCTCTCGCTCCATCCGATGGCGGAGACGCGGGAGCTGCACTATGGCGGCGTGCCGCCGGCCGGCAGCCTACTGGAATGGATCGATGAAATGTTCGAGAGCCCGCGCTCGCGCGACGATCGTGTCATGGGCAAGTGGACCAACATCCGCGACAGCTACCAGCACTTCGCGCCGGGGGCGATGCGCCGGATGACGTTCCGCGTGTTTCCGCTGCAAGAGAACACATTCAATGACCCGAGCTTCGCCAATGAATGCGCCGACATGGATAACCCTAGCGACACACGCCAACGCCTCACGCGCTGTCACCCACTGGAACACGGAGAATTCAATCGCTACTCGTTCTGGAGAGAACGCTACCTAGTCGGCCATCTACACGACGAACCCTTGCCGCCCACGCCGAACTAGCGCCACGGCGGCGCGCCTAGATACGCGGCGCCAATTTTCGCGCGGCGCGGCGCTCGAGATGCGCGAGCCGCCCTTGGTGCTCTCCTCGCGCTATGGCACATAGAAGAGGCTGGGGAGAGCAACCGATGCTGATGCGCCGTATACGCGAGCACGTGACGGATCATAATTGGTTCGCCGTTGGCATCGATCTCGTCATCGTCGTGCTCGGTGTTTTCCTCGGCACGCAGGTCAGCAACTGGAATACCGAGCGCCTCGCGCGAGAAGCTGGCGCTGACTATCGCGCTCGCATCGCTCGTGACCTCGAAACCAATCAGGGCGACATGCAAGCGCGCTCAGATTACTACCGCCAAGTGCGAGCGTTCGGTTTGCAAGTTCTGGGCAGTCTCGACGGTACAGACCGTATCTCTGACCAAGCATTGCTGATCGCAGCCTACCAGGCAACGCAGATCTACCCGCGCCCGATGAACCGCTCGACGTATGACGAAGTCATCGCTGTTGGCGCGCTAGATAGCCTGGGCGGACCGGAGTTGCGGCTAAGGATTGCGAACCACTACGTGCACATCGAGACGAGTGAAACCACGTTTCGCAATGTCCCAACGTATCGGGAGGCAGTCCGTCGCGCGATGCCGTACAACGTACAGGAGCGCATCCGGACAGCGTGCGCGGAAACGCTCGACTACAGCACCGAGGCTGGGCTGGGGCGGATGTCGCTGCCGTCGCAGTGCGATCTTGCATTGAGCCGCGAGGAGCTTGCACAGGCGGCGGCCCGTGTCAGGGCGATCCCCGGCCTTGAGTTCGAAATCACGCGGCTGCTGGCCGATGTTGACCAGAAGCTCATCCAAGCGGCTCGCGCTGAAGAACGTGCTTCGGAGATGGCGGCAGAGCTCGCTGGCGCGTCCTAGCGCTTCAGCATCCCAAACGGTACGACCTTGTTCTCAACATCGTGACCGATATCCGCGCGGCCGAGATACGCGATGCCGGCTTTCTTGCACCAATAGCGGACGATTTCTTCCTCGGTTGCGCCGAAAGGTTTGTCGTTCTCGGGCACGGCGCTGACGCGGCCGAGTTTGATCCCCTTCACGCGGCGCACATTGGCGGAGGAGGTGATGTGGAAGAGGGCGCGGTCGATGCGATAAAGGTACTCCCCCACCTCTTCCAGCATCAGCACGTGGCCGCTCAAATCAGGCTCGAGCGGCGTACCCAAAACCGAGTGCAGGATCATGATGTTGAACGCAGCGGTTTTGGCATCGAACATCACGCCGAGTTCGACGCTTTCAGGTGCGCGCTCGATCAGCCACGAGAGCGCCCTCTTCACGGCCCCCTCACCGTCCGCTCGCGTCAGGTCGATCGGCATCGGTCCGTGCGCGACGTTCGCAAAGCCAAGCTTGTACAAGCCCGCCAGCAGCACGCCGCCGTCGCTGTAGCCGAGGTAAGTTTTCTTGCGCGCGTGTTCGTTCAACTGCGCCAGCGCCGCCTCGGCGATGCGGCACGCGCCGTAGCCGCCGCGCGCGAACCATATGGCGTCCAGCGCCGGGTCGTTGGCGTAGTCCACGAATGCTTTCTGACGCGTCTCGTCATCGCCGGCGAAATGCCCGGCGCTCAAAAAACATTGCGGGTGAAAAACAATCTCCGGCGCGCGGTCGAGAAAATGGTCCGCCGCGAACGCTTTGACCCGCTCGGCCAGGGCCGGTTCGATGCGCGTGCCGGGCGCGACGACGCCAATGCGGATCGTGGGGGCCATGATCTGTGGTTCGCGTCCTTGCCGATGACCGGCGTTTCTCGTCATAACCGGGGCGCATGAGTCAGGCCAAATCCTATTTCTTCAGCGGCGTCGGCGGCTCCGGCATGCTGCCTTTGGCGCTGATCCTGCGTGGCAAAGGCGTGACCGTCGCCGGCTCCGACCGTTCGCTCGACCAGGGCCGCCTCGGCGCCAAGTTCGAGTATTTGAAAGCCCAAGGCATCGCCCTCTTTCCGCAAGACGGCTCCGGCATCACCAGCGCCGACCAGATTCTGGTGCGCTCCGCCGCCGTGGAAGACACAGTCGGCGACGTTGTGGCCGCCAAACGCGTCGGCGCCGAAGATTTGAAGCGTCCACAATTGTTGGCCGAGCTCTTCAACGCAGCGCGCGTGCGCATCGGCGTCGCCGGCACCAGCGGCAAGTCCACCACCACTGGCATGATCGCCTGGCTGCTGCACCGCGCCGGCAAGGACCCGACGGTGATGAACGGCGCGGTGATGAAGAACTTCGTGACGCCCGAGGCGCTGTTCGCCTCGGCGCTGGTCGGCAAAGGCGATGCGTTTGTCTCTGAGGTCGATGAGAGCGACGGCTCGATCGCCCGCTACGATCCGACCATCGCCGTGGTCAACAACATCGCCCTCGACCATAAGAGCATGGAGGAGCTGCGCGCGCTCTTCGCCGGCTTCATCGCCAAGGCCGAGATCGCGGTGCTCAACCTCGACAACGATGAAACGGCGGCGTTGGTGATGGCTGCCAAGGTGCGCACCCGCACCTATTCGCTGCGCTCGGGCCTCGCCGATCTGCACTGCTCGGCCATCCGCCCGGCGCCGGACGGGATTTCATTCGATGTACTGGAGAAGGAAACGCGCGAAAGCGCCACCGTCGATCTGGCGGTGCCGGGCGAGCACAATGTTTCCAACGCGCTCGCTGCGCTCTCAGTGGCGCGCGTGTGCGGGTTGCCGCTGGGCGTAGCGGCGGCCGCGCTGAAGGGCTTTTCCGGGACGAAGCGCCGGCTTGAGGTCGTCGGCAAAGCCAACAACGTCACCGTGATCGACGATTTCGCGCACAATCCGGATAAAATCACGGCGACGCTCAACACGCTGCACGCCTTCCCCGGCCGTCTGCTCATCATGTTTCAGCCGCACGGCTTCGGGCCGCTGAAACTCATGCGCAACGAATTTATCGATTGCTTCGCTCGCAACATGAGCGACCAAGACATCCTGATCATGCCCGACCCGGTCTATTATGGCGGCACCGTCGATCGCGCGGTTGGCAGCGAACAGATCGTCGCCGGCGTGCGCGCGCGCGGCCTGCAAGCGCTGGCGTTCGCCGAGCGCAACGCGTGCGGCGACAAGCTGATCGAACTGGCCGAACCCGGCGACCGCATCGTCGTCATGGGCGCGCGCGACGATACGCTCAGCGTGTTCGCGGCGGAGTTGCTCGCACGATTGGGTTAGGGCCCCTGCCCTCAGAGTGTCTCGATGAAGTCCGCGAGCAGGGCGGTCACGCGATCCGGCTGCTCCAGGCTTGGCAAGTGCGCGCAGTCCGGCAACTCTGCCAACGTCGTGCGCGGAAGTGTTCGCGCCAAATAGCGGTCACGCGCCTGAATGTGCGGAAAGTCCCGCCCGCACGACACCACCAGCGATGGCGCGGCAATCTCCCCAAGGCGCGCGTACGCCTCCGCGAAGCGATCCGTCACCGGGCCTGGATCAGCCGCACGCAGCGCAATCCCATTCATATTGAGAAAAAGCGTCCGCGCTGCGCTCTGCACCCGGCCAGCGGCGCTCTGCGGCCCATCAAGCCATGCGTGGGCCTCCAGCGCATTGACGCGGTCAATGTCACCTGCGTTCTCCGCCGTTTCGATTGCATCGATCAAGGCCTGCACGTCCTCCGGAAAGGCAGGCTCTGGCGCGCCGGAAATAGCTGACGCGATCAGCACTAGGCCACGCACACGCAAAGGCGCCGTCAGCGCATAGTTCAATGCGATCCGGCCGCCCTGCGAACAGCCCACCAAAACCGCGCGTTCGGCGCCGGCTGCATCCAACACCCGCTGCAAGTCATCCAACCAATCGTGCGCTTGCGCGACGTAGCGGGTCTGACCAAAGCCGCGCCGATCGTAGGCGATCACCTTATGCGTCGGCGCGAACGCTGCGAGCTGTGATGACCACATGCGCCGATCAGCGACGCCGGCGTGCAGAAACACGATCGCCTCGCCATCCCCCGCCATCTCGGTCGCGAGCTCTGCGCCGGGCGCTGCGACGTAGCGCACCGTCCCTACTCCGCCGCCGGGCGGATGTCTTCGGGCAGGGGTTCTAGCGGGGCAAAGCGCGCTGCGTCTTCGATCAGCAGCTCTGCGCGCAACGTGATCGCGCCTTCGTCGTCGCTCGTTTCTTCGAGAATTTTGCCCGCCGAGGCGATCTGCGCGCGCACGCGCCCAGCGTCATCGGGCGACAAGGTGAGGGTGATGACGCGCGTCGCAGAAAACGCTCCGCGGTCGATCGCAGCGAGCAGGGCCTCAACGCCCTCCCCCGTCTCGGCCGAAATCGCAACAGGGGGCAGGGCGCCCTGCCCGCCCTGCTCGGCCGCCGTTTCCGCGCGCCGCAAACGCCCAGCGCGCGTCGCTTCGTCGAGCAGGTCGATCTTATTCCACGCTTCCAGCACAGGCGGCGCTTTTCCGCTGGCGTCCTTCGCCAGCTGCGCCAGCACGCCCAGCACGTCCGCCTTCTGCTTGTCCGTTTCGGGATGCGCGATGTCGCGCACATGCACGAGCAAATCCGCTTCGGTCACCGCTTCGAGCGTCGCGCGGAAGCTCTCCACCAGTTCGTGCGGCAGATCGGAAATGAAACCGACCGTGTCGCTCATAATAACGGCGCGTCCGCTCGCCAGCTTCACTTGCCGTGCGGTCGGATCGAGCGTCGCGAATAGCATGTCTTTCGCCAGCACGCCCGCTTGCGTCAGCCG
>JACMMP010000249.1 GCA_014378995.1 Hyphomonadaceae bacterium | reverse complement strand
GATCGAATATGCGGACCTAAATTTCGACGCCCCGTGGCTCGACGTCGACGTTCTGGTTAACGAGAGAGGCCTGGCCAAGCTGCCGGACGTGAGCATCCAGTACTGCGAGCCGGCCAGACCCGCGACATACCTCATCGGTCCCGGTAACCATCGCCGGTGGGAAATCATGCTGCTGCCGGGCGAAGACCTGCAAGAGATGGTCAGCGACGAGCATGTCTGGCGCCTGCTCTCGCGCTGGATCACGCCGCAGGACGCGACGCTCTGGCGCAGGGCGAGTTATCGCTTCCATGCGCTTGTCGCGCGCGAGTGGCGGCACGGTCGCGTCTTCATCGCCGGAGATGCGGCACACCAGCAGCCCCCATTTACCGGGCAGGGCATGTGCCAGGGCATTCGCGACGTGGCGAACCTGAGCTGGAAACTCCAGCTCGCGTTGCGGGGACGGGCGGGCGATGGCTTGCTCGACACGTATGGCGCCGAGCGAAGCACGCACGTGCGCCGCTACACCGCGATCATCAAAGGCCTTGGCGAACTGATTTGTGAGCGCGATCCGGACGCCGCGCGCGCGCGCGACCGGCGACTGCTCGCGGAAGCCGGTGGAAAGGTCGAAACGACCCCGCGGCAGCATCTCCTGCCGCCGCTCGAGACCGGCCTCCTTTCCCCTGCCGCGCATCCAGCGAACGGAACGATCTTTCCCCAGCCGCGCGTTCGAGACGGCGAGACGACCGCGCTGCTCGATTCACTGGCCGGCACCGGGTTTCGTCTGGTTCTCAACGGCCGCTCCCCGCTTTCCCGGTTGCCCCACCGCGACTTGATCGATCTGCTCGACGCGACGGTAATCAGCATCGGCGAGCCGCCCGGTGTGAGTGGTGCTTTGCACGTGGCAGAATGCGATGGCGTCGTTCAGGGCTGGTTCGAACGTTATGGATGCTCGGCGGCGATCGTGCGGCCCGACCACTACGTGTATGGCGTCGCGGGAAGCGCTGAAGCTTTGGACGACCAGCTCGCACGGCTCACGACGAGCATCAGCATCTAAGGAGGGCATATGAGATTACGAAGCGTCGAGCTCGCGGTACCGCAGGCACGCGAAGCCGCCGAGTTCCTGGAAACGCTCTGGGGATTGATCCCCGTTGCAACGCGCAGCGGGACTCAGTATTTCCGCGGCACGGGCGATCACCCTTACATCCTGGCGATCAAGTCTGCGCAGGCTGCGAGCGTGGGCGCCATCGAATTCTCCGGCTCGCCGGAAGAGATCGACGCGACGCAGGCGCGGGTGCGCCGATCGAGCGCGCCGGTGCAGGAGATCGCCGAGCTCGACGCGCCCGGCGGCGGGAAGGCGTTTACCGTTCAAGGTCCTGAAGCGCAAACCTTCCGCTTTGTCGCCGAGACGAACGCGCCAGCCGCCCTTCCGCCGGAGCGGGACAAGCCGATGTTGTTTGTCGGTGAGGAGGTCGGTACGGGCGCCGGGCCGGAACTGGATATTGCAGTCGACCCGCTCGAGGGCACGACCCTCACCGCAAAGGCCAAACCGAATGCGCTTTCAGTGCTCGCTGTTGCGCCGAAAGGCGGCCTTCTGCACGCGCCCGACACCTACATGGACAAGATCGCTATTGGACCGGGCTATCCGGCCGGGCTGATCGATCTCGATCAAAACGCGGCCGACAACGTGAGGGCGTTGGCGGAGGCCAAGGGTGTGTCGGCGCAAGAGATCGGCGTTTGCGTGCTCGATCGGCCGCGGCACGCGTCGATCATCGAGGCCTTGCGCAGCGTCGGCGCGCGCGTGCAGCTGATCGACGACGGCGACATCGCCGGCGTCATCCAATGCACCAAACCCGAAACCGGCATCGATATGTATCTGGGCCAGGGCGGCGCGCCGGAGGGTGTGCTGGCGGCGGCGGCGTTGAAGTGTGTCGGCGGGCAATTTCAGGGCCGGCTTGTCCTGCGCAACGATGAAGAGCGCGCGCGTGCTGCCGCGACTGGCATCGAGGATGTGAAGCGGCGTTACACGCTGGACGATCTCGTCTCGCAGGATGCGATCTTCATCGCCGTTGGCGTGACCTCCGGATCCTTGCTGCACGGCGTCCGTTCCGGAGGCGGTACGATCCTGACAAATGCGCTCGTTATGAACAGTGCTACGCACACCGTGACGGAGTTGCACGTCCGCCAGCCGGGCTGAGCGGCCTCGTCAGCGCCACATCCTGTGCAATGCTGGGCCATGTTAAGATTTGATTCGGGTCAGCAATGAGCGCCGCGCTGAAGCTGGCGCGAAGCGCCGCTTTTCTCGGCGTAGAGCGTTCGCTCACTGGCCGGCGTTGGCGCTCGCGCGACGCCGAGCTTGCGTTGGTTGAGGCGTTTCGCCGGCGCTTTTCGCTGCCAGAGATCGCCGCCCGGCTGCTCGCGGCGCGCGGCGTTCCGCTGGATGGCGCGGAGCTGTTTCTCGAGCCGACGCTGAAGGCGCTGTTTCCCGATCCGTCGAGCTTTGCCGACATGGATGAGGCGGCGCGCGTGATTGAAGACGCGATCGTGAGCGGGCGCTCGTGCGCAGTGTTCGCCGATTATGACGTCGATGGCGGCTCGTCCGGCGCGCAATTGGTGCGCTACTTCCGAGCGCGCGGGCGCGAGCTGAAGATTTACGTCCCGGATCGCATGAAGGAAGGCTACGGGCCTTCGGCGCTGGCTTTCGAGCGGCTGAAAGCGGACGGCGTTGAGCTTGTCATCACCGTCGATTGCGGCGCGGCGGCGGAGGGCCCGCTCGACGCGGCGGCTGATCTTGGGCTCGATGTCGTTGTGCTCGATCACCACTTGATGGCGGGGCCGCCGCCCAAAGCGCGCGCGGTGGTCAATCCAAACCGGCTCGATTGCAAATCGGGGCAGGGCCATTTGACGGCCGCCGGCGTCGTGCTGGTGACGCTTGCCGCAGTAAACCGGGAAGCGCGCAAGCGCGGCTCAATCGGCGCGAACAATCTGCCTGACCTGATGCAGATGCTCGACCTCGCGGCGATCGGCACGGTGTGCGATGTGGCGCCGCTCACCGGCTTCAACCGCGCGATCGTTGCGCAAGGGCTGAAGATCCTACGCAACGGCAAGAACATCGGTCTTGCCGCGCTGGCCGAAAATGCCGGGCGCAAAGGGCAGGCGAGCGTCTACGATTTCGGCTTCATTCTTGGTCCGCGCATCAATGCGGGCGGCCGCGTCGGCGATGCGTCGCTGGCGACGCGGCTGCTCTCGACCGAGGACATGGAAGAGGCGCGCGAGCTGGCGGGAACGCTGGAGGCGCTGAACCAGGAACGGCGCCAGCGCGAAGCGGAGATGCTGGCCGAAGCCGAGACCGCCGCCATCGCTGAGGCGGAAAAGCATTCGGTCGTGATTGTCGGTTCGCATCGTTGGCATCCCGGCGTCATCGGCATCGCGGCGGGGCGCCTTAAGGATCGGCTGATGAAGCCCACGATCGTGCTCGGCGGCGTCAGCGAGCATGAGCCGGCGAAGGGCTCGGGACGCTCGACGCCGGGCGTGAACCTCGGCGCAGCGGTGGCTGCCGCGAAGGCGGCGGGGCTGCTGATCAATGGCGGCGGCCACGCGGCGGCGGCGGGCCTCACGGTCGAATGGGAAAAGGTCGAGGCGCTGAAGGATTTTCTGTCTGAGCGGCTCGAGGGCGAACTCGCAGCGGCGGCGGGTGAAGCGCGGTCGCTGTCCATCGATGCGGCCGGCGCGGTGGGCGCGATCGATCTTAGCCTGATCGAAGCGCTCGACCGGATCGGGCCGTATGGTCAGGGCCACCCGGAGCCGGTGCTTGCGCTGACGGATGTGCGGGTGTGTTTCGCCAAGCTCGTGAAGGAAGAGCACGTCCGCTTCACGCTGGAAGATGCGCGCGGCGCGCGGGTGGGCGGCATCGCTTTCCGCGCCATGAAGAGCCCGATCGGCGAAGCCTTGATGAAGAAGGACGCGACCTATCACGCCGCCGTTCGGGTCAAGCGCAATGAGTGGAAAGATACCGTTCGCGCCGAAGTGGAGATCGTCGATCTCGCCGCCGCGAACTAGAAATCGTCGGCTTGCCGCGCGAGACTGCGCACCGAGAAAAAGATCATCGCGATGCCGGCTAGGGTAAAGAAGCCTAGCATCGGCACAGAGATTGCGATGCCGGCCGCCGGCGCCATCCAGGACATGAATGGACCGCCGAGCCGGAGGTAAATTACCAGCGCCAGAGGGGTGAGCAGCACCCATCCGGTTAACAGCCCGAGAACTCTCAACACCAGCGCTTCTCCCGCCTTGCCAGCACCGGCGAGCCCCTTTATATGCCGGGCCTTCCCGCGCACCTGGGGTGACCTGAGTGAGCACGTGGGCCCTTCGTCTATCGGTTAGGACGTCAGGTTTTCAACCTGAAAAGAGGGGTTCGACTCCCCTAGGGCCTGCCACTTTCCCGCCTCCCCGAGCGTGCTAGAACATCCCCAATTTCAGGGGATGAGCGCAGCATGCTGCCAGGGATGTTTTTTCGCGCCGCGTTTTTTGGGCTGGGGCTTTTTGGCGCGGCCTGCACGCAGCCCGAGACGGTCCGCGATGGGGGGGTGCAAATGCTCGAAACTGAGCAGCTGATCGTCGACACATCGAACGGGCCGGTGCGGCTTACGGTCGAGATCGCCGACGACGAAGCCGAGCGCAATCGCGGCCTCATGTTTCGGCAAAGCCTCGCGGATGATCGCGGCATGTTGTTTCACTTCCAGGAGCCGGAGCGGGCGAGCTTCTGGATGCGCAATACGCCGCTTTCGCTCGACATCATCTTTATCGGCGTCGATGGGCGCGTCTTGAACGTCGCCGAACGGACAACACCCTATTCCGACGCGCCAGTTCCGTCCGCCGGGATGACGCGCGGGGTGCTGGAGATTCGCGGCGGCCGCGCCGCAGAACTGGGCATTCGCGCGGGTGACCGGGTGCGGCACCGCATCTTCCCAGATTAGCGCAATTGCCGCGCGCGCCGTTGCGTGGCAACAGGTGGGCCATCGGGGTATAGCTCAGCCTGGTAGAGCGCCAGCTTTGGGAGCTGGATGTCGAGAGTTCGAATCCCTCTGCCCCGACCATCCTACGCTCGCGCAGCGGAGCGTAGGATGTCCTCCGTAGCCTTGGCGTAGCAGGACCGCCCCGCCGTCCGCGAGCTTCGGATGGCTTACGCCGCGCAAAAATGAAGCGCCGCGCTTTAACAACGCGGCGCTTCCTTCTTTGGCTTCGCAGACCTTACGGATACGGCTCGCCGTTTTCGTAGAAGTAACGGCCCGATTGCGAGTCATAGAAGTAATGGCGCTGGGATCGTTCGTCATAACGCTCGCGGCGGTTATCGACGTTGCCGCAACGGCCTTCCTGACGGCAGCCGAGGTACCAGCCGGCCGCGCCGCCGACGACTGCGCCGGCTAGCGCCGCCTCGTCGTCGCCGAGAATGGCGCCCGCGGCGCCGCCAATGGCCGCGCCGGTCAGCGCGCCCTGTTCACTTTGGGTCATGCCGGCGCAGGCGGTTAAACTAAGCGCGGCCGCCGACACATAAGCTGTTAATGCGAGGCGCATAATCGTTCTCCTGTCTCGTGCAGGCAAACGATGCGACTTCTGATCCCGTTCCCTGACGTTTTCGTGCGCGCCACGTGGCCACATTTGGCGTCAGATTACACGTTCTGCGCGAAGCCGCGCGCGCACGTCTTCGCCCATTGCGAGAAGTTCCTCGAGCACTGCGTCGGTGTCCTGACCCAAAAGCGGCGGCGCGGCGCGCGTGCGCGGCGGCGTTGCGCTGAGGCGCAAGGGATTGGCGGCGAGCCGCACCGACACGCCATCCGCGCGGTGCACGGTTTCGACCGCGCCGCGCGCGATGACATGCGGATCGGCGAAGACTTGATCGAGTGTGTTGATCGGCCCGCAAGGAACTTGCGCAACTTCGAGCGCGGCGATCCAGTGCGCGGTCGCGCGCTGCGCCATGATATGCGCGAGTGCGGCTGTCAGCTCTTCGCGGTTGTTTACGCGCGCTTCGTTGTGGGCAAAACGCGGATCATCAGCGAGATTTACTCCCGCGGCGTCGCAAAAATCACGGAACTGGCCGTCATTGCCGATGGCTAGAATGATGTGCCCATCGGCTGTCGCCAGCACTTGGTAGGGTGCGATCGCCGCGTGCTGGTTGCCGAGGCGCTTGGGCGTTTCGCCCGAGAGCAAATAGCTCGCGCCGAGATTGGCGAGCATCGCCACCTGCGCGTCGAGTAAAGCGGCGTCGATGTGCTGGCCTTCGCCAGTGCGCTCGGCATGCCGGAGCGCGGCAAGGACCGCTGTGACGGCGTACATACCGGTGAAGAGATCGGCGACCGCTACCGCGCTTTTCATCGGCTCGCCGCCGATTTCACCGGTTAAGCTCATCAGCCCGCCCATGCCCTGGATGATGTAGTCGTAGCCGGGGCGCTTAGCGTACGGGCCGGTTTGGCCAAAGCCCGTGATCGAGCAATAGACGATCGACGGATTGATCGCCGCGATGCTCGCATAATCGAGCCCGTACTTTTTCAGCCCGCCGGTTTTGAAGTTCTCAACCAGGATCTGGCAATGCGGCGCGAGCTTGCGCACGAGGCCGGCGCCTTCCGGCTTGGCGATGTCGATTGTCACCGAACGCTTGTTGCGGTTCGCCGCGAGATAATAAGCGGCGTCTCCGTTCTCGCCGTCTTGGCCGGGCAGGAACGGCGGGCCCCAGTTGCGCGTATCGTCGCCGGCGCCGGGTCTTTCGACTTTGATTACGTCAGCGCCGAGATCGCCCAAAATCTGGGTCGCCCATGGGCCGGCCAACACGCGCGACAGATCGAGGACGCGCACGCCCGCGAGAGCGGCCTTGGGTGTTTCCGTGTTGGACATGGTACTCGCTCTGCTCGGCCTTGCTTAAGACGAATGCGGTGGTAGAGCGGCGTCATGAGCGAAGTCAAAACGCCGATAGCCACAGGCGGCTGCCAATGCGGCAAGGTTCGGTACGCGCTGTATGTCGCCCCGCAAAACAGCCACGTCTGCCACTGCCGCATGTGCCAGCGCGCAACCGGCGGGGTGTTCGCCGCGCTCGCCGGGGCGCCGAAAAGCGCATTCGCATGGACTGCCGGGGAACCTGCGTTCTTCGAAAGTTCGAACCTGGCCAAGCGCGGCTATTGCCGCGATTGCGGCACGCCGCTGTCGTTCAGCTACGATATGGCGGAGGCGCGTTTCTACGTCACCATCGGCTCGATGGACGATCCTGAGGCCGCGCCGATCGTGCGGCAATACGGGATCGAAAGCCGCATCTCGTGGGTGAAGTTCTGTGACGATGTTGCGGCGGAGAAAACCGGCGAAGATCCAAAGGCCGCTGACTTCTTCAAAACGATACAGAGCCACCAGGGGTGAGACCGCGCCGGCGCTTACGCTCGCGCATCCGAGCGTACTATTTTGGTCATACCCAATCTGCGCTGCGCTTTCAGGGCGTGCTGCTGGTTTTGGATTTGCTGATTATCGGCTTTTTCATCGGCAGCCAGTTTATCCGCGAGCAGCCCTGGTTCTGGAGCGTTGACGCGGCCATCGGTGTTTTTGTCGCCATCGATTTGTTGGCGCGGCTGTTCGCGTTTGGCACCGTGCGGCGTTGGCTCAAGTACCCGACGACGTGGGTCGATCTCGTTGTGCTGGTGACGCTGGTGTTTCCAGCGCTGCTCTCCAATTGGGGCTTCTTGCGCATTCTCCGGCTGTGGACGCTGGTCAATAGCGAGCGCTTCTGGAACGTGTTGGCGCGCGGCAAGTGGGACGACACCTATGTCGAGGATCTCACTCGCGCCATCGTGACGATGGCGGTGTTCGTTTTTATCGCTGCCGGCCTGACGCAGGCGCTCTTCCTCGGCGATCACCCCAAGCTGAATAATTTTCTCGACGCGATCTATTACGTCGTCACCTCGCTGACGACGACGGGCTACGGCGACATCACCATCGACAGCGCGTCCGGCAGGCTGTTTTCGATCGGCCTGATGATCGCCGGCATCAGCCTCTTCTTCGGCATCGCGCAGAAGGCTTTCGCGCCGCAGCAAAAGATACAACGCTGCGTTAAGTGCGCCCTGGACCGCCACGGGCTGAATGCGAATTACTGCTGTAATTGCGGGACCGAGCTCACGTCGCCCTTGCGCGGACGGGCGCGGATCGCCAGAGGACGCGGGAAGGGCGGTTAGCTCAGCGGTAGAGCGTCTCGTTTACACCGAGAGGGTCGGGGGTTCGATCCCCTCACCGCCCACCATCCTTCGCTACGCGGAGCGGAGTGAAGGATGCCCTCCGTAGCCTTAGCGTAGGAGGGCTGGCGCCTCCCACTCGCGAGCTTCGGATGGCTTACGCCCGCCTTGCTGCCGGGAGTGGAGCGCTCACGAGATTTGGCGTAGGAGCGCTGTTCAACCCCGGCGCAGCTACGGCTGGCTTACGCCGAACGCCAAACCGGCGGAGGTCGGCGCTCTTTGATCCCGTCCAAGCGGGCCCCGCAAGCTGCGAAGGCCACCGCCAGGGAACTGCCGGCCCTGTGGACAATTATTACGCCTGACGCGCCCGGGGGTGATATGTTGTCGGTCATGATTCAGCTTCGCTCCGGCATTGTCCTGATGGCGGCCCTCCTCGGCGCAGCCGCTTGCGGCCAGGCCACTTTGGGCCCGCAGCAAGCCGTCTCGGCCCCTGTGGAGCGCGCGGACGCCACGTCCATCCCCGATTTCCGCCCGCATGAAGGCCAAACTTACGCAGCGTTCGCGGGAGAGCCGGCAATGCAGCGTTACGCGCTGAACGAACTCGGCCTCACCGACGTGGAACGGGCGCGCTTCAGCCACTCGATGAGCACCGCCGCGCCCGGCCTGATCGCCGCCGGGGGCGGCGCCGAAGCGCTGATATTTTCAGGCTGCGCCCCGTCGGGGTGCCTGGAGGGGCTTTCCGTCGTCGCGGTCGATGTCGGCACGGGGGATGTGTTTATTGGCGTAAGTGATCAGCACGGTGCTGAGGAACTCATTCCCAACGATCGGCTGGAAGCGCTGCTGCGCCTTACCTCGCCGAGCCGCACCTGGGATGACCCGGTGCGGCCTTAATCTTTAAGGTTTGTCTGCTAGAAGGCTCGTCTTCGCGTGCTTGACCGCTGGAACGGCTTGGCCTAATTCCGGCGCCTCTCGCGAAAGAGACGCGGGTGTAGCTCAGTCGGTTAGAGCGCCGGCCTGTCACGCCGGAGGTCGCGGGTTCGAGTCCCGTCACTCGCGCCATTCGCGCTTGAAATTCCACGACAAACGCAGATTGCCATCGCTCGCGGGCGCCACTAGCGTCCGCGCCGATTTCCGGCTGCGGCGCCTCGGACACTGGCGTCGCGGTCCGCTGGCGCTTAGGTGGAGCCCATGGGCCTCGATCTGCTCGATTACCTGCCGATTATCTTCTTCTTCGCCGTCGCCACGGTGCTCGGCGCGGGCTTTTTAATCGCGGCGTGGGTGATCGCGCCGAAATCGCCCGACAAAGAGAAGGTCTCCGCTTACGAGTGCGGGTTCAACGCCTTCGACGACGCGCGCATGAAGTTCGACGTGCGCTTCTATTTGGTGGCGATCCTTTTCATCATTTTCGACCTCGAGGTCGCGTTCCTGTTCCCATGGGCGATCACTTTGGGCGCGATGCCCGCTGAAGCCGGTCAGTTCGCCTTCTGGTCGATGATGGCGTTCCTGGGCGTGCTGACCGTTGGCTTCATCTACGAATGGAAAAAAGGCGCGCTCGAATGGGAGTAAAGGCCCCAGCCGGCGGCGCATCGTGCGCGGGCGTTGAAGGCGGCTTCCCGGTGAAGGAGGACGATCCCTTTTACACGGGCCTATCCGACCAACTCGCCGACAAGGGCTTCATCACGGCGGCGGCTGACGATCTCATCACCTGGGCGCGCACCGGCTCGCTGATGTGGATGACGTTCGGGCTCGCGTGCTGCGCGGTCGAGATGATGCACGCCTCTATGCCGCGCTATGATCTGGAGCGCTTTGGCTTTGCCCCGCGCGCCTCGCCCCGGCAGAGCGACGTGATGATCGTGGCGGGCACGCTCACCAACAAAATGGCGCCGGCGTTGCGCAAGGTTTACGACCAGATGCCCAACCCGCGCTACGTGATCTCGATGGGCTCGTGCGCCAATGGCGGGGGCTATTATCATTATAGCTACGCCGTCGTGCGCGGCTGCGACCGTGTGGTGCCGGTCGATATCTACGTGCCGGGCTGCCCGCCGACAGCTGAGGCTTTGGTCTACGGCGTGCTGCAGCTACAGCGAAAAATCCGCCGCGAGGGAAACATCATCCGATGATGCAGGCGCTCGAAGACCTGGGCGCCCACATCGCCTCGTCGATGACGAATGCGATTGAGGGCCAGGAGGTCGCTTTCGGTGAACTCACGCTGACGGCGCGCGCAGATCAAATCTATGCGGTGATCACGTTCCTGCGCGACGATCCGCGCTGCAAGTTCACCACCATGATCGATCTGTGCGGCGTCGATTATCCGCAGCGGGGCAAGCGCTTCGATGTCGTCTATCATCTGCTCTCGATGCAGCTGAACCACCGCATCCGCATCAAGGTGGCGACGGACGAAGATACCCCGGTCGCCAGCATCGCCGGCATCTATCCGTGCGCGGACTGGTTCGAGCGCGAAGCCTTCGACATGTACGGAATCGTGTTTTCCAACCACCCGGACCTGCGCCGCATCCTTACCGATTACGGCTTCCAAGGCTTTCCGCTGCGCAAGGACTTCCCGCTCACGGGCCATGTCGAGGTTCGCTACGACAGCGAGCAGCAACGCGTCGTCTATGAGCCGGTGAAGCTGCAACAGGCGTTCCGCAATTTCGATTTCATGAGCCCGTGGGAAGGCATGACATTGCCCGGCGATGAAAAGGCTGGCGATGACCGGAGCAAGCCATGAGCGTAGCTTCGTTGCCCGGCCGTTGTTTGTGTGGGGCGGTGCGCTTTGCCGCCACGCCTGAGAAGATGACGATGGATGCCTGCCATTGCTCAATGTGTCGGCGGTGGGGCGGCGGCCCGGCGATGACTGTGTTCTGTGCGGACATGCAGTTTGAGAATGAAAGCGCGGTTGGCGTTTACCCATCGTCGGATTGGGCCGAGCGCGGCTTCTGCAAAACCTGCGGATCAAGTTTGTTCTGGCGTACGCGCGATCACAAGATGTTCACGGTGTCAGCGCACGCTTTCGACAATCCTGAACAGTTTCAGTTCGATGTTGAAATCTATATCGACGAGAAGCCCTCCAACTATGCCTTTGCGAACCCAACGCGGAAAATGACAGGCGGCGAAGTCGTGGCTGCGTTTGGGAATATCGGTGGAGCGGACGATCATGGCTGACGATCTGTCCAACGCGCGCCCCGAAGAGAAGCGCACGTTCACGATCAATTTCGGGCCGCAGCATCCGGCTGCGCACGGCGTTTTGCGTCTGGTGTTGGAGTTGGACGGCGAAGTGGTCGAGCGCGTCGATCCTCATATCGGCCTGCTGCACCGCGGCACCGAGAAGCTGATAGAATATAAAACATACCTGCAAGCGCTCCCGTATTTCGATCGGCTCGATTACGTGGCGCCTATGAACCAGGAGCACGCGTTCTGCCTGGCGATCGAGAAGGCGGCTTCTATTGAAGTGCCCCGCCGGGCTTCGATCATCCGCGTACTCTATTCGGAAATCGGCCGGATTAAGAGCCATCTTCTCAATGTCACAACGCAGGCGATGGACGTCGGTGCGCTAACGCCGCCGCTTTGGGGCTTTGAAGAGCGCGAAAAGCTGATGGTGTTCTATGAGCGCGCGTCGGGCTCGCGGATGCACGCCAATTACGTCCGTCCCGGCGGCGTGCACCAGGATCTGACGCCTCAGCTGATCGAGGATATCGAAATTTGGTGCAAGCAATTTCCGCGCGTCATCGATGACATCGAGGGATTGCTCACCGGCAACCGCATCTTCAAGCAACGCAATGTCGATATCGGCGTCGTGACGGCGGAGGACGCGATCCGGTGGGGCTTCTCGGGCGTGCTGGTGCGCGGCTCCGGTCTCGCTTGGGATTTGCGCCGCTCGCAGCCGTACGAGATCTATAGCGAGCTCGATTTCAAGATTCCGCTCGGCAAGAACGGCGATTGCTACGATCGCTATCTCTGCCGGATCGAGGAGATGCGCGAATCCACCAAGATCATGCTCCAATGCATCGACCTGCTGCGCAAAACGCCGGGCCCGGTGATGCCGGAGAACTCGAAGTTCGCGCCGCCGCGCCGGGCCGAGATGAAGACCTCGATGGAAGCTTTGATCCATCACTTCAAGCTCTACACGGAAGGCTTCCATGTGCCGGCGGCGGAAGTGTACGCGGCGGTCGAGGCGCCGAAGGGCGAGTTCGGCGTCTATTTAATTTCGGACGGCGGCAACAAGCCGTATCGCGTCAAGATTCGCGCCCCCGGTTTCCCGCACCTCGCCGCGATGGACTATTTGTGCAAGGGCCACATGCTGGCTGACGTGTCAGCCATTCTCGGCTCGCTGGACATCGTGTTTGGGGAGATCGATCGGTGAGCCAGGCGCCGCTCATGCTTTGGATCGAGGGACTCGTCGCCCTAGTCATCGCGCTGGCGTTTCTGTTGCACGCTTACTTCGCCTTCAAGCCGGAGCACGTTGAACACCATCCGGCGCGCGTGCGCATTGGCGCGTTGATCCAGGGGCTTTCGATTGGGCTTCTCATCGGCTTTGTCATCGTGCCGCTGCGGACGCAGGTTATGGATGCGCGCGGCTTCGATCCGGCGGTCTCGCCTGAACTCTCCTCGCTGGCGTTCTTGCCGGCGATCCTGATGCTCATCGTCATCCGCCGCGGCGCGCTGCTCAAGGCGCCGGTGCTAAAGACTTATCTGCGCGCCTATCGCCGCGCCACGCTGCTGAAGGCCCGCGACGACGCCAACAAGGCGCTCGACAAGCTCGACGTCATTGAGGGCCGGAGGGCCTCGGCATGAATGTCATCGGTGGCGGCGCCCTCATTGTGAATCTGGTGATGTGGGTGACCGTCGCGATCGCACTTGCGGTGGGGTTCACCTACCTGACGCGCCGCCAGGCGCGTGAGCGTTTTCCAGGCGGGGCCAAGCGTTATGTCGCGGCGCTGACTGTGCAAGCGGCGGCGTTCATGATTCCGATCCCGGTGACGCTGATCCTGCTGCTTGGCCGCCCGATGCCTGCGGGCTTGGACGTCGTGATCGCCGTGACGGTCGGCGTAGGCGTCCTGGCGCTGCTGCACTATGCGCCGGTCACGGGGCCGCTGCTGCGCGATCTGCGCCGTTCGCGGCTGGAGGCGGCGATGGAGCGGGCGTCGAGGAACAGGAAATGAGCCCGCTTGAAGTCGTCGAACGGCAGGTGGAGGCGTACAATGCGCAAGATCTCGACGCCTTTTGCGCTTGCTTTGCCGAAGATTGCGTCATCGCCGATCTCAACGGCGCAGTAACGCAAGCGGGCGCGGCCTCGATCCGCACGCGCTACGCCGAAATGTTCAAACAATATCCGCAGAACCGCGCCCGCATCGTCAACCGCATCGTCGTTGGCGATGTAGTGATCGATCACGAGGAGGTGGCGCGCACGCCGGGTCAGGGCTTCGAAGCCGCGGCTATCTACACCGTGAAGAATGGGCTGATCGCCCGCGTCGATTTCGTGAAGTGAGACCAAGATGAGCGTTCGTCGCCTAGCCGCAGCGCAGCCTGAGAGCTTCGCGTTTTCGTCCGCCACGATGGAACAGGCGCGCTGGTGGATGGCCAAGTATCCGCCCGAGCGGAAGCAATCGGCCGTCATCCCGATCATGTGGCTGGTGCAAAAGCAGGAAGGCTGGGTCTCCGAACCCGCAATCCGAGCAATCGCAGCGCTGCTGGAGATGGCCACGATCCGCGTGCTCGAGGTCGCAACCTTTTACACGATGTTTCAACTCGCGCCGGTGGGAAAGCATCACCTGCAAGTGTGCGGCACCACGCCGTGCATGCTGCGCGGGGCCGAAGAGCTGAAGAACGTCTGCAAGAGCCGCATCGGCGCCAAGCACGCGGTGAGCGCCGATGGGCTCTTTTCGTGGGAAGAGGTCGAGTGCATGGGCGCGTGCGTCAACGCGCCAATGGTGGCGATCGACGATTACTACCACGAAGACCTGACGCCGGATGCGTTGGAGGCGCTCATGGATAAGCTGGCCCGCGGCGAAAAAATCGCGTCCGGGTCGGCGACAGGGCGCATCACGTCAGCGCCGGAAGGCGGCCCGCAAGTGTTGACTGATCCCGCGCTCTATGACGGCTCGCTGGCCAAGCGGATCACGCTGCCGGGGCTGCCGGAAAAGGTATGAGCGAAGCTGGGCCCCCGCGCACGCCGGCAGAGCGCCCGCGCTTTGAGACGATCCGCATGGGCGGCGTGGTCAAGCGCAGCGCGCTCGTGATCTACGCGCTGCTGGCGGTGGGGCTGGCGGGGCTCGCGGTTTATATGGTCACGATCGGGCAGCGGGACATGACCAGCATGTACGTCGCCGCGCCGGCGATTGGCGCGCTGTGGTTTGGCTTGCGCGTGTTCATGATGTTGGGACCGCGCACATGAACGCCGCGCCCGATCTGGAAACCGCCGAAGGACGCGCCGCCTATCGCATCGAGTTGCGCGCGGTGGCGCGCTGGCCCCGGCTCGTCGGGTTTGGGATCGTTCTCATATCGGCGATAGCTGTGCTCAGCCTGCGCAGCGACCCAGAAGCGGGCGCCGCGCTTTACGGTGCTTACGCTGCACTCGCTTTCGGCTGGGTTCTGCTGATCTGGTCGTTCGTGCAGCGCAATATCTATCATCGCCGCCGTACGCGGCAGATCTGGAATGACCATGCTCGCGGATAAGGATCGCATCTTCCTCAATCTCTACGGCACGCACGGCGCCGATCTGGAGAGCGCCAAGAAACGCGGCGCCTGGAACGGCACCGCCGACATGATCGCGGCCGGGCGCGACTGGATCATTCAGCAGGTCAAGGAATCGGGTTTGCGCGGCCGTGGCGGCGCCGGTTTTCCGACTGGCCTCAAATGGTCGTTCATGCCGAAAGAGGTGAAGGACAGGCCGCATTATCTCGTCGTCAACGCCGATGAATCCGAGCCGGGCACCTGCAAGGACCGCGACATGATGCGGCACGATCCTCATCTCTTGATCGAAGGCTGCCTCGTAGCGTCGTTCGCGATGCAGGCGCATGCTTGCTACATCTATATTCGCGGCGAGTACGTGGCCGAGCGCGAAGCGATGGAGCGCGCGATCAAAGAGGCGTACGAGGCCAAGCTGATCGGCAAAGGTAATGTGCACGGCTGGGATTTCGATCTCTTTATGCATCACGGCGCAGGCGCCTACATTTGCGGCGAAGAAACCGCGCTGCTGGAGAGCCTTGAGGGCAAGAAGGGCCAGCCGCGCCTGAAGCCGCCGTTTCCGGCTAATCTCGGCCTCTATGGCTGCCCGACGACGGTGAACAATGTCGAATCGATCGCGGTCGCGCCGACCATCCTGCGGCGCGGCGCGAAATGGTTCGCGGGCTTTGGGCGTCCCAACAATGCGGGCACCAAGGTGTTCTGCGTCTCTGGGCACGTGAACCGCCCATGCAACATCGAAGACGCGATGAGCATTCCGCTGAAGCAATTGATTGAAGAGCACTGCGGCGGCGTGCGCGGCGGCTGGGGCAATCTGAAAGCGGTGATCCCGGGCGGCTCGTCCGTGCGCATGATCCCGGCGCACGAAGCCGAGACGGCTTTGATGGACTTCGACTCGCTCTCGGCGCTGAAAAGCGGCCTTGGGACGGCGGCGGTGATCGTGATGGATCAATCGACCGATCTCATCCGCGCCATCGGCCGCATCGCCTATTTCTACAAGCACGAAAGCTGCGGCCAGTGTACGCCATGCCGAGAAGGCACCGGCTGGATGTGGCGCGTGCTTGAGCGCATGGCCAAGGGCGAGGCCGAGCATAGTGAGATCGATTTGCTGCTCGACGTCGCGGGTCAAGTTGAAGGCCACACCATCTGTGCTTTGGGCGATGCCGCAGCGTGGCCGATCCAGGGCCTCATCCGCCACTTCCGCCCAGAGATCGAACAACGCATCGATCGCTACCGCGCAGCGAAAGGTGTGCACCAAGTGCGCGCGGTGGCGGCGGAGTGAGCGTTACGATTCCACCGCCATCGATCATCTTTATCATGGCGTTGGGCGGTATCGACACGTTACTGACGCTCATCGCGGTTCTGGCAATTGGCTTCGGAACCACGGGAAAAACAGACCCGGCCGCAGCGTGGATAGTGACGCTTTTTTCTTTGGTAGGAGTTCTTGGCGCAGTCCACGTCGTGCTCAAGATCATTTCCTTGGTCGGATTATATCTAGCGAGACGATGGGCGGTCGTTTTGGGCGCGTTGGCGTTTGCCGTTTCGTGGCCGCTTTTCCTCGTTGTTGGGATTTGGGTAAGCCCTGAGGCGAGATTGGGCGGGGCCGCGGCTTTGACAGTCGTATTGTTCTTGGCCTGTACACTCCCACATTGGCAGCGCATGACTTGGCGGTTCCCATGAAACACTTCCTCCTCATCTACGATTACGCGCCGGAATATTTGGAGAAGCGCGGGCCGCTGCGGCCAGCGCACTTGGAACTGGCGCGCGCCTCGGTTGCGCGAGATGAGTTGCAGCTCGGCGGGGCGGTGCCGAGTGACGATCCGCCCTTCGGACTGCTGTTGTTCAAAGCTGAGACTGCCGCCGTGGCCGAAGATTTCGCCAGCGCCGACCCTTACGTCACGCAGGGCGTGGTCACGTCCTGGCGGGTGCGGGAGTGGATTACGGTGGTGGGAGAGGGCGCGCTGACGAAAGTCTAGCGCATACGAAAACGGAGCGACTGGCGCCGCTCCGATCCGTGTCGTGTTCGCCGTCTTTATTGCGGGACTTGTTCTTCGTCTTCGTCCTGGTCGATCTCTTGATCGAGATCTTGACGTTTGGTTTCGTCATTATCGCGGCCCGGCTGCGCCTGGCGCTGCTGGTTCTGACGGTTTTGGTCCTGCGGCGGTTGTTGCTGATTGGCCATCGGGGGAAGCTCCATTCTTGCCCGCCCATGGGTCACTAACGAGCAGCCGCCGCCGAGCGTTCCAGCAAGCCCTGCATACGCTGTGACGGGGTTGTTTCGGGGTGGTAACTCCTTCCGCGAGGGCTGCGGGCAAGAACAAACAGGCGCGCTCCCGAGGCGGACTTTTCGCCCCCTTGCGGCGGCGCAATAAATCGTTCATGCGCGTGCGCGAAAGCGGCCAGACTGATGACGAAAATCCTCGTCGACGGCGTTGAAGTCGACGTCCCTCCGGAATTGACCCTGCTGCAGGCGTGCGAAGCCGCCGGCGCCGAGATTCCGCGCTTTTGTTACCACGAGCGGCTATCGATCGCCGGCAATTGCCGCATGTGCCTGATCGAGGTGAAAGTCGGCGGCAAATCCGGGCCGAAGCCGGTCGCTTCGTGCGCGCAACAAGTGCGCGACCTGCCGCCGCCGCGCGATAATGTTTTGAACGAACTCGTCACCAAGAGCGACACCGTCAAAAAAGCGCGCAACGGGGTTATGGAGTTCCTGCTCATCAACCACCCGCTCGACTGCCCGATCTGCGACCAGGGCGGCGAGTGCGATTTGCAGGACCAGGCGGTGGCCTACGGCCGCGGCGGTTCCCGCTTCGATGAGAACAAGCGCGCCGTGGAAGAGAAGTTCATGGGCCCGCTGGTGAAGACGGCGATGACGCGCTGCATTCAGTGCACGCGCTGCATCCGCTTCGTCACCGAAGTGGCGGGCGCGTCCGAACTCGGCGCCACCGGCCGCGGCGAGGACATGGAGATCACCACGTATCTGGAAGCATCGCTCACCAGCGAGCTTTCGGCCAACGTGATCGATCTCTGCCCCGTGGGGGCGCTGACGTCCAAGCCGTACGCCTTCAATGCGCGGCCTTGGGAATTGTCGAAAACCAACACCGTGGACGTGATGGATGCGCTGGGCGCCAACATCCGCGTCGATGCGCGCGGCGACACCGTGTTGCGGGTGCTGCCGCGGGTGAACGACGAGATCAACGAGGAATGGATCTCGGACAAGACCCGCTACGCCGAAGACGGTCTCTCCCGGCAGCGGCTCGACCGGCCGTTTATCCGCGAGGACGGCAAGCTGCGGCCGGCGAGCTGGGCTGAGGCCCTGGACGCGGCGGCAAAGGCGCTCTCTGGCGATCCCGCGCGCATCGGCGCTATCGCTGGCGATCTCGCCTGCGCCGAAAGCATGAAGGCGACGCGCGATCTCTTCCGCGCGCTTGGCTCGCCGAACACGGATTGCCGGGCTGACGGCGCACTCATCGGCGGCGGCGCGCGGCAGAGCTACCTCTTCAACTCGACCGTCGCCGGCATAGATGAAGCCGACGCGATTCTGATCATTGGCGCAAACCCGCGCCTTGAATCGCCGGTGCTGAACGCGCGCATTCGCAAAGCGTGGCTGCGCGGCGCGGAGATCGCCTATATCGGCGAGGCGATCGACCTCAGCTATCCTTACGCTCACCTCGGCGCATCGCTCGGTGATGTGAAGGACCGCGGCGGGGTAGCGGAGAAGTTGAAGGCAGCACAGCGGCCGATGCTGATTGTCGGCATGGGTGCGCTGACGCGAGCAGATTCGGCAGCTGTGCTGCACACAATCGGCGCGCTGGCGGCGAGCGCGGTGCTGGTGCGCGAGGGCTGGAACGGCTTCAACGTGTTGCACACGGTCGCGGCGCGTGTGGCCGGGCTCGACATGGGCTTTTTGCCGGGTGCCGGCGGCAAAAGCGCGCGCGAGATGTTGCAGGGCGGGATGGACGCTCTCTTTCTGCTCGGCGTTGATGAAGCCGCACTGCCGAAGGCGGGGACGGTCATTTATCTCGGCACGCACGGCGACGCGGGCGCACATCGCGCGGACATCATCCTGCCGGGGGCGGCTTACACCGAGAAGGACGCGACCTGGGTCAACACCGAGGGGCGCGTTCAGTACGGCCGCCGCGCCACCTTCCCGAAAGGCGAGGCGAAAGAGGACTGGACGATCCTGCGCGCGCTCTCGGCGGTGTTGGACAAAACCTTGCCGTACGACACGCTCGGCGATCTGCGCGCCAAGATGATCGCGGAGCACCCGACATTCGGCCAAGTGGATTATGCACCGGGCGCGACCGCACTGGCTGGCTTCGATCCCGCCACGATGGGTGCGGCGGGCGATGTTTCCAACGCGCCATTGCGCAGCCCGATCACCGATTTCTATCTCACCAACCCGATCGCCCGCGCCTCGAAGACGATGGCCGAGTGTTCGCGCATGAAGGCCGGCGCGATGAAGGTGGCCGCGGAATGATTGCCTCTGGTCACTCAGTCATTCCGGGCGAGCGGAGCGAGACCCGGAACCCAGGGATCGAAGGGCTCGTCGTTTGCCCTGGGTTCCGGATCACGCTTCGCGAGTCCGGAATGACTCGATGTGGGGAAATCGCATGACCCCCAACATGGACTACGTCCCGCTGATCACACTTCCCATTGAGTGGGAGTGGACGATCATGAAGCTGGGGCAGATCCTTGGCATCTCCGTCCTGTTGCTGATCTCGCTCGCCTTCCTGCTGCTGTTCGATCGCAAGGTCTGGGCGGCGGTGCAGTTGCGCAAAGGTCCCAACGTCGTCGGCCCGTTCGGACTGCTGCAATCCTTCGCGGACTTCTTCAAGTTCGTGTTCAAGGAAATCGTGATCCCGGCAGGCGCGAACAAGACGGTGTTCATCCTGGCGCCGCTGATCACGTTCGTGCTTGCGTTCACGGGCTGGGCGGCGGTGCCGTTCGCCAACGGCGTCGTGATCGCCGATCTGAACGTCGGCATCCTGTATCTGTTCGCGATCTCATCGCTCGGCGTCTACGGCATCATCATGGGCGGATGGGCGTCGAACTCGAAGTATCCATTCCTCGGCGGCCTGCGCTCGGCGGCGCAGATGGTGAGCTATGAAGTCTCGATCGGCTTTATCATTATCACCGTGCTGTTGCTGGTGGGCTCGCTCAATCTCACCACCATCGTTGACGCCCAGCGCGACGGCATTTGGATGTGGCACGGTTTCCGCATCTTCAACTTCGCGGAGTTTCCGGCCAACATCCTGGTCGGCGTCGTCATGTTCGCGATGCTGGTGATGTTCTTCATCTCAGCTTTGGCCGAGACCAACCGCCCGCCGTTCGATCTGCCGGAAGCGGAGTCCGAACTCGTCGCCGGCTATCAGGTCGAGTATTCGTCGACGCCGTATCTCCTCTTCATGATCGGGGAATACCTCAACATCGTGCTGATGTGCGCGATGGTGAACCTTCTCTTCCTCGGCGGCTGGCACGCGCCGTGGGGACCGGTCGATAATCCCTGGCTCGGCTTTCTCATCTTCTACGTGAAGATCTGGATCCAATTCTTCCTGTTCGCGATGGTGAAAGCGATCGTGCCTCGCTACCGCTACGATCAGCTGATGCGGATCGGCTGGAAAATTTTCTTGCCGACCTCGCTCGCGGCCGTCGTGGCCATGGGCGCCTACGTCACCTTCCTTGCGCCGACGGCGACCGCCGTGGCTGGAGCTCAATAATGTCGCGCCTATTGCAAGCGGCGAAGGGCGCTTTGATGCTCGACATGCTGGGCGGCTTTGCGCTCGGCATGAAGTATTTCTTCCGCCGTAAAGCGACGATCAATTACCCCTACGAGCGCAACCCGCAGAGCCCGCGCTTCCGCGGCGAGCATGCGTTGCGGCGCTATGCGAACGGGGAAGAACGCTGCATCGCCTGCAAGCTCTGCGAGGCGATCTGTCCGGCCCAGTGCATCGTCATCGAGGCCGAGCCGCGCGAGGACGGCTCGCGCCGGACGACGCGCTACGACATCGACATGACCAAGTGCATCTATTGCGGCTATTGCCAGGAAGCGTGCCCGGTCGACGCCATCGTCGAGGGGCCGAACCTGGAGTTCGCTACCGAGACGCGCGAAGAATTGTACTACGACAAGGAAAAATTGCTCGCGAACGGCGACCGCTGGGAGCGGGAGATTGCGAGAAATCTGGAACTGGACGCGCCCTATAGGTAGGACGCGTTTTCATTTGATGCGCCGCGCAGAAGCCGGCGCTGTTTCGTGTGTTGGGAGAGCGTAACCGATGTTGGCGACGATCGCCTTCTACGTGCTGGCTGTGATCGCCGTGATCTCCGCATTCGCGGTGATCTCGGCGCGCAATCCCGTGCATTCGGTGTTGTTCTTGATCCTGACCTTCTTCACGGCGGCCGGTTTGTTCGTGCTGCTCGGGGCCGAATTTTTGGCGATGCTGCTGGTGATCGTTTACGTCGGCGCGGTCGCGGTGCTGTTTTTGTTCGTGGTCATGATGCTCGATGTGGATTTCGTCGAGCTGAAACAGGGCTTCCTGTCCTACATGCCGATCGGCGCCATCGTGGCGCTCGCCTTGCTGTTCGAGCTAGGCCTGGTCGCCAGCGCCGCGATTTCCGCCGACGGCGCCCCGATCGCGATTGCGCCGGCGCAACCCGGCGGCGTCACCAACGCCGAAGCCATCGGCCAGGTGCTCTACACCGATTATCTGCTCGTCTTTCAAATGGCGGGCCTGGTGCTGTTCGTCGCCATGATCGGCGCTATCGTGCTGACGCTGCGCCATCGCCCGGGTGTTAGGAAGCAGAACATTGCCGCGCAGGTGGGTCGCAAGCGCTCGGAAGGCGTTGAGCTGAAAGATATCCGTCCGGGTCAGGGGCTCGGCTGATGGAAATCTCGCTCTTCCATTATCTGATCGTCGCCGCCGCGCTGTTCACGATCGGCGTGTTCGGCATCTTCGTGAACCGCAAGAACGTCATCATCATCCTGATGTCGATCGAGTTGGTTTTGCTTTCGGTCAACATCAACCTGGTTGCGTTCTCGGCCTATTTGCAGAATCTCGAAGGGCAGATTTTCGCGATGATCGTGCTGACGGTCGCCGCGGCCGAAGCGGCGGTGGGCCTGGCCATTCTCGTCACCTACTTCCGCAATCGCGGCAACATCGCCGTCGAAGACATCAACCAGATGAGGGGCTGAGCCGGTGCAATTCTCCACCGAAGCCCTGATCGTGCTCGCGCCGCTCTTCGCGGCGGCGTTCGCTGGGCTGCTGCAGCGCTACATCGGCGACAAGGTCGCGATGGGAATCACGACGGCGTCAGTGGGCCTGTCGCTGGCGCTGTCCTGGCCGATTTTTCTCTCTTTCATCGGCGGAGAAGGGCAGGAGCGCGTCATCGAGCTCTTCCGCTTTATCGATGTGGCGGGCTTCAGCTCGATCTGGAGCGTCAGGATCGACGCGCTCTCGGCGATCATGCTGGTGGTCGTGAACACCGTTTCGTTTTTGGTTCACGTCTATTCGATTGGCTATATGAGCGAAGACCCGCATCGGGCGCGGTTCTTTTCCTACCTGTCGTTCTTCACCTTCTCGATGCTCGCTTTGGTTACGGCGAACGACTTCTTGCAGCTTTTCTTTGGCTGGGAAGGGGTGGGCGTCGCCTCCTATTTGCTGATCGGTTTCTGGTATCAGAAACGCAGCGCCAATGACGCCGCGATCAAAGCGTTCGTCGTCAACCGGATCGGCGATTTCGGCTTCGCGCTCGGGATCATGGCGGCATTCTTCTGCTACGGTTCGATCCAGTTCGACGCCGTGTTCGAGGCGGCCGGCGCCGATCCGGACCTGATGCTGGGCGTAGGCGACGTGCAGTTCCGTGCTGTCGAGGTCATCGCGTTTCTCTTGTTCATCGGCGCGATGGGCAAGTCGGCGCAATTTTTCCTGCACGTCTGGTTGCCGGACGCGATGGAAGGTCCGACGCCGGTCTCCGCGCTGATCCACGCCGCGACCATGGTGACCGCGGGTGTGTTCATGGTCTGCCGCGCGGGTGAGTTATACCATCTGGCGCCGCTGGCCTCTGGCTTCGTCACCATCGTTGGCGCAACGACAGCGCTCTTCGCCGCCACCATCGGGCTTGCGCAGAACGACATCAAACGCGTGGTCGCGTATTCGACCTGTTCGCAGCTTGGCTACATGTTCTTCGCGGCGGGTGTGGGCGCCTATAACGCGGCGATGTTTCACCTCTTCACACACGCCTTCTTCAAAGCGCTGCTGTTCCTTGGCGCAGGCTCGGTGATCCACGGCCTGCACCATGAGCAGGACATGCGCCACATGGGCGGGGTCCGCAAACCGATGCCGATCACTTGGGCGTTGATGGTCATCGGCACGCTAGCTTTGATGGGCTTCGGCATTCCGGGCATTGGCGGCTTTGCCGGCTTCTATTCGAAAGACGCGATCATCGAAGCGGCCTACGCATCGCACGGCATCGGCGCGCAGTTCGCGTTCTGGTGCGGCGTGACGGCCGCGTTGCTGACCAGCTTCTATTCCTGGCGCCTCGCCTTCATGACCTTCGAAGGCAGGTATCGCGGCAATCCGGATGCGCACCATCACGACGCCGCGCACGGTCACGGCCACACCCAGGAAGGCCACGAGGAAGCGGCCTCGCCCGCCGCGCATACCGACGATCACCACGAAGCGCACGCCAAGCCTGCGGATGGCTCGGCGCCGGCGCATGAATCGCCCTGGATCATGCTGGCGCCGCTCCTGGTGCTGGCGGCCGGCGCAATTGCGGCGGGCGTTTTGTTCTATCCATATTTCCTGGGCGACGGCGCCGACGCGTTCTGGGGCGACGCTATCCCGCTGGCGCACGGCGAGCATCACGACTTCCCGACTTGGGTTCTGTGGGCGCCGCTGATCGTGGGGCTCATCGGCTTTGCGTTCGCGGCGATCTTCTATCTGTGGAAGCCCGGCGCTGCGAAAGCGATGGCGAAGGGGCCGGTTTGGGCCTTCCTCTACAACAAGTGGTATTTCGACGAAATCTACGACTTCATATTCGTGAAAGGCGCGCGCGCTGTCGGCGACCTCTTCTGGAAAGTGGGCGACCGCAAAATCATCGACGGGCTCGGGCCTGACGGCGTTGCCGCATCCTCGCGCTTCTTCTCGCGCGGCATCCGGCGCGTGCAGACGGGCTTCGTCTATCACTACAGCTTCATCATGCTGATCGCGGCGGTGGCGTTCGGCGCGTATGCGATCTTCTCCGGCATCGGAGTTGCGCCATGAGCGAGATCGTCGCCGGCTGGCCGATCCTTTCGATCTTGACGTTCCTGCCTGCGGCAGGGGCGCTTTTGATCCTGCTCTCGCGCATGTCCGCCCGCGGCTTGAACCCCGGCTACGACAACGGCGTAAAGCTGCTGACGCTCTTCTTCACCATCGCGACGTTCATCGTCTCGCTCTTCGCGTTCGCGGCGTTTGACGCGGGCAACCCCGACTATCAGCTGGTCGAGAACGTCCCCTGGGCGTTCGGCGCCAGTTACGCCATGGGCGTCGATACGCTGGCGATGTCGCTGGTGATGCTGACGACGTTCCTGACGCCGCTCTGCATTCTCGCGAGCTGGTCGATTGAGAAGCAAGTCTCTAGCTACATGGTGCTCTTCCTGGTGCTTGAGACCCTGATGATCGGCGTCTTCTGCGCGCAGGACATCATTCTCTTCTACGTCTTCTTCGAAGGCGGCCTCATCCCGATGTTCATTCTCATCGGCGTGTGGGGCGGGGAGCGGCGCGTCTATGCGGCGTTCAAATTCTTTCTCTACACGCTGCTCGGCTCGCTGCTGATGCTGGTGGCGATCGTGGCGATGATCGCGATGGCGCGTGCGGCGGGTATCGAGAACCCGTCCTCGATTCCAGCGCTGACCGCTTTTGCGCAGTCTGGCGGCTTTAGCCCGGATATCCAGATCTGGCTCTGGGTCGCCTTCTTCGCCTCGTTCGCGGTGAAGATGCCGATGTGGCCGGTCCACACCTGGCTGCCTGATGCGCACGTCGAAGCGCCGACGGCGGCCTCCGTCGTGCTGGCGGCGATTCTCCTGAAGATGGGCGGCTACGGTTTCCTGCGCTTCTCGCTGCCGATGTTTCCCGACGCCTCGCACTTCTTTACGCCGTTCGTGTTCGCGCTGTCGGTGATCGCCATCGTCTGGGCTTCGCTGGTCGCGTTTCGTCAGCTCGATATGAAGAAGCTGATCGCCTATTCGTCAGTGGCGCACATGGGCTTTGTCACCATGGGCATCTTCTCTGGCAACGAGCAGGGCATCCAGGGCGCGATCTTCCAGATGCTGTCCCACGGCGTTATTTCCGGCGCTCTCTTCCTGTGCGTCGGCGTTGTTTACGATCGCATGCACACGCGCGAAATCGCCTTCTATGGCGGCCTCGTGCACCGCATGCCGGTCTACGCCGCGATCTTCCTGCTGTTCACGATGGGTAATGTCGGCCTGCCGGGGACGGGCGGTTTCCCGGGCGAGATTCTCACCATGGTGGGGGCGTTCCAGGTCAATGCCTGGGTCGCGGCTGGCGCTGCGCTCGGAGTCATCTTCTCCGCCGCCTATGCGCTTACGCTTTACCGCAAAGTCGCGTTCGGCATGATCGAGAACCCGAAGCTCGACGCCATCGCCGATCTCGACGCGCGCGAGTGGGTGACGTTCATCCCGCTTATCATCGCCACGCTCGTGATGGGCTTTGCGCCGAGCTACGTTCTCGACTTCACCAGCAATTCGGCTGAGGCGATTTCGTCGGCCTTCTTGGGAGCGCGGCCGTGAACGCGATGAGCGATCTCTCGGCGAGCGTGCCGCTGGCCTATCCCGAACTGCTGCTGGTGGGCTTTGCGCTCGCGGCGGCCATCATCGGCGCTTGGTTCAAGGACCGCGCCTTCGATGCGCTGTCGTGGCTAGGGGTCGCGGCGATTGTGGGCGCCGGCGTGCTGGCGATGTATGGGCCGTTTGCGCCCGTTGAAATTTTTCAAGGCGCGATGGTGGTGGACGGGGTCGCTGTCTTCGCCAAAGTGCTGATCGCGTTTTCGGGCGCCGCGACCCTCGCGCTTGGGTGGGATCATTTCGCCAAGGCTGGCGACAAGCGCTTTGAATACCCAGTGCTGATCGCGCTTTCGGTGCTCGGCATGTTCGTGATGGCGTCGGCGCAAGATTTGATCACGCTCTATGTCGGCGTCGAATTGCAGAGCTTGGCGGGGTACGTGCTCGCCGCGTGGCGCCGCGACGACGCGCGCTCGTCAGAAGCTGGCCTCAAATATTTCGTGCTGAGCGCGATTTCGTCGGGGCTGCTGCTGTTTGGCTCATCGTTTGTGTACGGCTTCACCGGCTCCATCCGCTTTGACGCGATCGCCGCGGCTGTCGGTGAAGGCGCGGGCGGCATTGGGCTCGTGTTTGGCTTGGTGCTGATGCTCTGCGCGCTTGGCTTCAAGATGTCGGCGGCGCCGTTCCACATGTGGACGCCCGACGTTTACGAAGGCGCGCCGACGCCGGTAACGGCGTTCTTCGCCGCCGCTCCGAAGGTCGCCGCCATCGCGCTGATGACGCGTGTGCTCTACGAGCCGTTCGCCGAAATGGAGGGCCAGTGGCGCCAAGTGGTGATGGCGCTTGCCGCGATCTCCATGGTGTGGGGCTCGGTCGCTGCGCTGCTGCAGACCAATCTGAAGCGGCTGATGGCGTATTCCTCGGTCAGCAATATCGGCTTTGCGCTGATGGGGGTCGCCGCTGGCGGCGAAGTCGGCGCTTCTTCCGCGCTGATTTACATGACGCTCTATCTGCCCGCCAATATCGGCATCTTCGCGCTTATCTTGGCGATGCGCCGCGAAGGCGCGCCGGCGGAGACCGTGGCGGACCTTGCCGGTATGGCCAAGCAGCGGCCGTGGATGGCGGCGCTGTTCACGATGCTGTTGTTCTCCATCGCCGGCATCCCGCCCTTCGCGGGTTTCATGGGTAAGCTGGTCGTGTTCGGC
Source organism: Hyphomonadaceae bacterium (assembly GCA_014378995.1). Taxonomy (GTDB): domain Bacteria; phylum Pseudomonadota; class Alphaproteobacteria; order Caulobacterales; family Aquidulcibacteraceae; genus Vitreimonas. The sequence goes on along the minus strand of JACMMP010000249.1, from coordinate 4,516 downwards.
GCCGCGGTAGATGCCGGGCTGATCTGGCTCGCGGTCCTGGGCGCGGTGGCGGCGGTTGTGGCGGCTGCATATTATTTGCGTCTCATCGCCTCGATCTGGTTTGCGCCCTCGGCGGAGCAGTTGCATGCCCCGAGCGGCACGGTCATGCTGACGGCGACGGCGGCGGCGGCGCTCACGTTCCCTGTCCTGGTGTTGATGCTCGGCGTTGTTGAGTATTGGGCCGAAGCAGCAGTGCGGATGAGCTTTTGAGAAACGAGGCGCGATGATCGACCCCCACGCGCCGGTCGAAGTTTTCGACGAGATAGATTCCACCATTCTGGAGGCGCGCCGCCGCGCCGAGCGGGGCGAGGCGGGGCCGGTTTGGCTTATCGCCAAGCGGCAGACCGCAGGTCGCGGACGGCGCGGGCGCACCTGGGCCTCGTTCGAGGGAAATCTCCTTGCGACGTATCTGTTCGCAACACGCGAGACGCCGGCGAATATCGCGCTGCTTGGGTTCGCCACCGGCATTGCGCTGGCGGAGACCATCGATGCGATGCTTGGCGAAAATCGCGCCACGCTGAAATGGCCGAACGATGTGTTCATCGACGGCGCAAAGGCGTCCGGCATCATGTTGGACTCAGGCGCGCTGCCCGGCGCTGGCGCTTGGGCGGCGTTGGCGTTTGGGGTCAACCTGGCCGCAGCGCCCGATGCAATCGATCAGCCCACTATCAGCCTGCGCGATGTGCTGCCGCCGGATGCGCCGGCGCCTGAGCCGCTGGCTTTCCTCGCCTCACTGCGGCCGCGGCTGGAAAAATGGGCCGCGCGTCTGGAGCGCGATGGATTTGAGCCGCTGCGTGAGGCTTGGCTCAAGCGCGCGCATGGCCTCGACTGCGACGCGCGCGTGATCCAAGGCGAACAGATTATCGAGGGGCGCATAGCCGGGCTATCGGCGCGCGGCGAACTCGAATTAGACACTAAAACCGGCCGCCGCCTTATCGCGGCGGGCGATGTCCTTCTTCCTAGCTCGGCCTGATCCCATGCTTCTCGCAATCGATGTCGGCAACACCAACACCAAGTTCGCGATCTGGGACGGCCAGTCCTGGCGGGCGCAGTGGCGCGCCTCCACCGAAAGCAAACGCACCGCCGACGAATACGCGCCCTGGCTCACCCAGGTGATGCAGCTTCATAATCTCGCTTTCGCCGACATCAGCGCCTGCATTATTTCAACGGTGGTGCCGCAGGCGCTGTTCAACTTGCGCAATCTCTCGCGCCGCTATGTCGGCGCCGAGCCCATGGTGATCGGCGAGGATGGGCTGAAGATCGGCATCGATATCCGCATCGACAAGCCCAACGAGGCCGGCGCCGACCGGCTGGTCAATGCGGTCGGTGCTTTCGTGCTCTATGGCGGCCCCTCGATCGTGATCGACAGCGGCACCGCGACGACATTCGACATTGTGGCCGCCGATGGAGCCTTCGAGGGCGGCGTCATCTTGCCGGGGATCAATCTATCGCTGCAGGCGTTGCACGAAGCGGCGGCTCGGCTGCCGCGCGTCGAAATCCGCGATCCCGGCCGCGTCATTGGCAAAGATACGGTGAGCGCCATGCAGTCCGGCATCTATTGGGGATCGATCGAGATGATCGAAGGCCTGTGCCGGCGCATCCGGGAGGAATACGGTCAGCCCATGAAAACAATTGCTACGGGAGGCGTGGCGTCGTTGTTCGAAGGCGCGTTCCCAACCATCGACCATTTCGACCAGGATCTGACGTCTCGCGGGCTGTTGGAAATCTTCCGGCGCAACGGTGGGGCGCTTTGACCAAGCCGGCGCCTGACGACGAACTGGTGTTCTTGCCGCTTGGCGGGTCCGGCGAGATTGGCATGAATCTGAACGCGTACGGCTACGGACCGCCGGACGCGCGCCAATGGATCGTCGTCGATATCGGCGTGACGTTCGGGCGCGAGGATGCGACGCCCGGCATCGATCTCATCCTGCCGGACCCGTCCTATCTCGAAGAGGTGCGCGACAACATCCTCGGCATCGTACTAACCCACGCGCACGAGGATCATATCGGCGCGTTGGGCTGGCTGTGGCCGCGCCTCAAAGCCCCATGTTACGCGACGCCGTTCACCGCCGCGCTGATCCGGGAAAAACTGCGTGAGCACGGACTGCTTGAGAAAGTGCCGCTCACCGAGATTCCCTTGAAGGGCAAGCTCACGCTTGGGCCGTTCGACATCGACTTCGTCACGTTGACGCACTCGATCCCGGAGCCAAATGGTCTCGCCATCCGGACGCCGCTCGGCCTCATCTGGCATACGGGCGACTGGAAGATCGATCCCGACCCGCTGATTGGCGAAACCACGGACGTCGCAAAGCTCCAGGCAATGGCCGAGGAGGGCATCTTGGCGATGGTGTGCGACAGCACCAATGTCTTCGTCGAAGGCTCGACCGGCTCAGAGTCGGACGTGCGCAAGAAGCTCACCGAAGTGATCGCACAATGCACTGGCAGGGTTGCGGTGACGGCGTTCGCTTCGAATGTGGCGCGCGTTGAAACGGCGCTGCATGCGGCGCGGGCGGCGGGCCGGACGCCGTGCCTGGTCGGCCGCTCGATGCACCGCATTTATCATGCGGCCAAGAGCGTGGGGCTGCTTCAAAATTCGCCGCCGGTGATCGACGAAGAAGACGCCGGATCGCTGCCCGACGAGAAGGTTCTGTTTCTCTGCACCGGCAGCCAAGGCGAGGCGCGCGCGGCGCTTTCGCGCATCGCACGCGGCGACCACCGCAATGTTTCGCTGCGGCAGGGCGATACGGTGATCTTCTCCTCGCGCGTCATTCCCGGCAACGAGGCGGCGATCCACGCGCTCTACGAAGCGTTCCTCGGCCGCGGCGTCGAACTGATCACCGCCGACGACCACCACATTCACGTCTCGGGGCACCCGGCGCGCGACGAACTGAAGCAGATGTACCAATGGGCCCGGCCGCGCATAGCCATCCCGGTGCACGGCGAAATGCGCCATATCCGCGAACACGTGAAGCTGGCGCAGGCGCTGCAAGTGCCGGAAACCATCGCGCCCAATAACGGCGACATGATCCGCCTGGCGCCCGGCCCGGTGGCGCTGATCGACGAAGTGCCCGCCGGTCGGCTCTATGTCGACGGATCCGTCATCATCGAGACCGAAGACGATGCAATCAAGGACCGGCGCCGGCTGGCGGCGGAGGGCGCCGTGAACATCGCGCTCGCCGTTGGCGCGAAAAACGTGATCCTCGCCGGGCCGAATGTTTCCGTGCGCGGGCTGACCATGCCCGACGAGGACGACCTCGAATTGGCGTTGGAGGAACTGGAACGCACCGCGGAAGCGGCTTTTGCGAAGCTTTCGCACGCGGACCGGGGCGATGACGATGCGATTGAGGGCGCCGTGATGCGCTCAGTCCGGAAAGCTGCTGAAAAGCTGTGGCGCAAGCGCCCGCTGGTCGACGTTTCGGTGCTGCGGCTCTAAACTTGCGCCGTGGGACCGGGAGCAGGGCGAATGATCGGCAAGTTGAACCATGTGGGCATAGCGGTGCCCTCGATTGACGCGGCGAAGGCCACGTATTGCGATCTGTACGGCGTATCCTCCGACGACATCACCGAAACTAAGGAACTGGCGCCGCAAGGTGTAAAGTACGCCTTCGTCAATCTGCCCAATTGCCAGATCGAGCTCATCGAGCCGCTGGGCGAAAATAGTCCGATCCGAAATTTCCTGGAAAAGAACCCGAGCGGCGGTCAGCACCATGTGTGCTTCGAGGTGGCCGACATTTACGTGGCGCGCGACGAGATGGTCGTGCGCGGCGCCAAGGTGCTGAACGAGCCGCGCATCGGCGCACACGGGACGCTGGTGATCTTCATTCATCCACGTAACTCGAACGGCGTTTTGATCGAATTGATGGAGACGCCGAAAGGCGCGCACGGATGAGCCCGTTTCTCGGCGCCGCCATTTACGTGATCCTCTGGTGGTTGGCTTTCTTTACGGTGTTGCCGATAGGCGCCCAGAGCCACCACGAGGCGGGCGAAGAGAGCGTGCCCGGCTCTGAACGCGGCGCTCCGAAAGCGCACGGCCTACGTACCAAGGCGATCTGGGCTGCCGGCATCGCGGCGGTTTTGTGGCTTGGCGTGGCCTGGGCCGTATCGGTCGATCTGGCCGGGCTGCGGCCGCGTTAAGCCGCGTTGCCGGGCGCGGCGGCTCAGTCTATCCAGGCGCGTCGAAAGGAACCGCCTCACCATGCATGCGCTCAAGGTCACGCGCGCCGAAGATTTTCCTGAATGGTACCAGGCCGTGGTCCGGGAGGCTGACCTTGCGGAGCCGTCGCCGACGCGCGGCAGCATGATCATCAAGCCATGGGGCATGGGCATCTGGGAGCGCATCCAGGGCGAACTCGATCGGCGCATCAAAGAGACCGGCCACGACAATTACTATTTCCCGTTGCTGATCCCGCTCTCGTTCTTCGCCAAGGAAGCCGAGCACGTCGAAGGCTTCGCTAAGGAAATGGCGGTCGTCACGCAT
>JACMMP010000248.1 GCA_014378995.1 Hyphomonadaceae bacterium | reverse complement strand
GTAGGCGCAGCGCGTTGAGCTTGATGAAGCCTTCGGCGTCAGCCTGGTTGTAGCCGCCAGCCTCATCGAAGCCGACGAGCTTCTTCGAATAGAGCGAGTACGGCGATGAGCGGCCGACGGTGCGGACGCCGCCTTTGTAGAGCTTCAGCTTCACTTCCCCGGTGACGCTGCCTTGGCTGGCGTCGATCGCCGCTTGCAGCATCAGCCGCTCCGGCGTCCACCAGAAGCCGTTATAAATGATGCTGGCATAACGCGGCATCAGCTCATCTTTGAGATGCATCGCGCCGCGATCAAGCGTGATGCTTTCAATGGCGCGGTGTCCATACCAAAGGATCGTGCCGCCCGGCGTTTCATAGAAGCCGCGCGACTTCATGCCGACATAACGGTTCTCGACCAGATCGAGCCCGCCAATGCCGTGCTTTGAACCCAGACGATTGAGTTCGGCCAGCAACTCATGCGCCTTCATCGGCTTGCCGTTGATGGCGGCGAGATCGCCGCGCTCGAAGGTGAGCGTCACGGTCTCGGCCTGATCCGGCGCCTCTTCCGGCGTGATGGTGCGGCGGTCAGCGCGCTTGGTGACGATCTCGGGGACTTCGACGTCGGGATCTTCGAGCGCGAGCCCTTCGCTCGACGTGTGCAGCAAATTTGCGTCGATCGAGAACGGCGCGGCCTGCTCCTTGCCTTGCGCGATGTCGATGCCGTGCTGCTTGGCGTAAGCGATGAGATCGGGGCGGCCTTCGAACGCCCATTCCCGCCACGGCGCGATCACTTTCACGTCCGGCTTCAGCGCGTAATAGCTGACTTCGAAGCGGACCTGGTCGTTGCCCTTGCCGGTGGCGCCATGACACACCGCGTCGGCGCCGACCAGATTGGCGATCTCGATCTGGCGCTTGGCGATCAGCGGGCGCGCGATCGACGTGCCGAGCAGGTACTGGCCTTCGTAGAGCGTGTTGGCGCGAAACATCGGGAAGACGAAGTCGCGGACGAATTCCTCGCGCAGGTCGTCGATGAAAATGTTCTCCGGCTTCACACCCATAGCCAGCGCCTTCGCGCGCGCCGGCGCCAGCTCTTCGCCTTGGCCAAGGTCAGCCGTGAAGGTGACGATCTCGCAGCCGTAGGTCTCCTCCAGCCATTTCAGGATGATGGAGGTGTCGAGCCCACCGGAATAAGCGAGCACGACCTTGTTGATTTTGGGCTGAGACATCGGTTCTCCGCGGAAACGCGCGCGGTCTTCCTTTCACAGCGCAGCGTTCAGATCAACGGCGTCGGGCGCTGGCGCACCCACTTCGACAACAGCCACTTGTCGCCCTTCGTGACCGGCGTGCCGGCATGAAGCGACGCCATTTCGCGCTCGCCTGCGGCGGAGAGATTCCAGAAAATCAAGGCGTCGCCCGTCTTGCCCTTAAAGCGCCAGTCGAGCCGCGGAAACTCAGTCGCCCCGCCTTCGTAGTCTTCGTTGAGATACACGAGCACAGTTGCGACGCGTTGGCCTACGGTCTGGAGTTCGCTGGCAAAACCCGCCTCCTCCTCGCGCGCGAAGAAATCGAAGTGCGGGGCGTATTGCTGCCCGCGTGCGTAGTGCAGGAAGTTGGTGGGCTCCTGGTGCGAAAGCGGAAGCCCGATCGTGGCGGCGATGCGCAGATTGACCATTTGAACGACGAGGTCCGGCTGCAAAGCGCTTGTGCCGGCGGCGGAATTAGAGCGGGCGTTGTCGACGACGAATGCACCGTCTTTGGCCGCCGATTGCACCGGCGCCCTGACCAGATTCTTCCGCGCCTGCTTTATGAGCCACGCACAGACGGGCTTGGGCAGAAAGTTCTCGGCGGTGAACACGCGCGGCGCCGCATGATGTTGCACCAGTGCGACCGCTCCAAACCAAGTTTCGCGATCGAACGACTTGCCCAGCGCCATGAGCTGGCCCTTGGCGCGGGTGTCGCCGAGCGCAGCGGCTTCAGCGACATAAGCGAATGCATCGTCGAAGTTTTGCTGCCGTCCATGCCCGCGTGCGGCGAGCGCGGCGTGATAGAGCAGCGCCTCCGCCGATTTCTGCGCGCAAGCGGCCGCGACGAGACGGATCGGCTCGTCCGGCGCGAGATATTTCTGCCGTCCCGTCAGCATCAGGTGCGCGAGGCGAAGCTGAGAGCGCGGATCGAGTTGCGTCTGACCCATGGCGCAAAGGCTTAAACCAAAGGCAGCGGCCGGTCACGGACCCACTTGGAAAACAGCCATTTGACGCCGATCGTCGTCGGCGTGCCTGCGTGGAGGGTGCGCGGATCGGGCCGGCCATCGGTGGTGTTCCAGAACGCCAGCGCATCGCCTTGCTGACCTTTGAAGCTCCAGTCGAGGCGCGGAAAGCCGGTAGCGCCGCCTTCGTAATCGTCGTTGAGATAGATCAGGAAGGTGACGATGCGCTGGCCAAGCCGCTGCACTTCCTGCGCGAAGTGCGCGACGCCGGGATCGATGAAATCGAAGTGCGGCTTGTATTCCTGACCCGGCGCGTAGTGGAGAATATTGGTGGGCTCCTGCTGGTTCACCGGCACGCCGATGGCGCCGGCGATGCGGGCGTGCACGAGTTGCACCACCAGATCGGTGTCGAGGACGCTGAGGCCCATGCCGGTGTTGCTGCGATACCCATCCGCATTGGCGCCGCCATGCTCGGGGTTCTTCACCCGCGCCGCTTCAAGGCGCGGCGCGGCTAGGCCGGCGATCCATTGGCAGATCTCGGGCGAGATAAAACGTTCGAACGTCAGCACGCGCGGCGCCTCGAAATGTTGCGTGGGTGGCGGCGGCGTCAGCCAGGCTTGCGCATCGAACCCAGCGCCCAGCAAGGCAAGCTGGGCCTTGGCGCGCGCGTCGCCCGCGGCGGCGGCGCGTTCCACCAGCTGATGCGCTTTGGTCCAATCTTGCGCCCTGCCCTCGCCAAGCGCCGACAGCACGGCGGAAAGCAGCAACGCGTTCGGCTCGTTTTGCGCGGCGGCGGCGTCGAGCAACTTATACGCTTGCTGCGGCGCCCAAGGCGCGCCGCGCCCGACCAGCAGCAACGAGCCCAATTCAAACTGTGCGCGCGCGTCGCCGGCGCCCGCGCGCTGCTGCAATGACGAAAGGTCGGGCGGCGACACTTGGGCTTCTCCTGGCGGCGCCATGCTAGAGCTTCCCGTCTGCGTCGCAACGTCGATCGTTAGACCATCACCTGATTGCCGAGCTCCACCGCCCGGCCGCTGGGGATGTGGAAGAAGTCCGTGGCGTTGGTCGCGTTGCGGGCGAGGAAGATGAACAAGTGATCCTGCCAAAGCGGCATGCCGCTCTTCTCGCTCGGCACGATGGTGCGGCGGGAGAGAAAGAAGCTCGTCTTCATGATGTCGAACTTGAGGCCGTGCTTTCGCGCTTCGGTCAGCGCTTTGACGACGTTCGGTGTTTCCATAAAGCCGAAGGTGAGCGTGACGCGCTTCACGTCGGGCAGGAAATCTTCGACCTTGACGCGCTCATTCTCCGGAGCGCGCGGCGCGTTCACCGTTTTGACCGTGAGAATGATGATCTGCTCGTGCAGCACCTGGTTGTGCTTCAGATTGTGCATCAGCGCTGCGGGCGCAACGTCCGGATCGCCGGTGAGGAAGATCGCCGCGCCGCGCACGCGGTGCGGCGGATGATGCGAGAGCGTCTCGAACAATTTCGCCAGCGGCTCGTCGCGGCGCACGGTTTCCGCGAGCAGCCGCGTGCCGCGCACCCATGTCCACATCAGAACGACCAAACCCATCGCCAACAGGATCGGCACGAAACCACCGTTCCAGACGCGTTGCAGATTGGAGGCCAGAAAAATCGACTCGATAACGGCGAATGGCGCAACGATCACTAGTGCAAGCGCCAGCGGCCGCTTCCATAGCTTCCAGAGCACGATGAACACCATAATGGTGCTCATGAGCATCTCGCCTGTGATGGCGATGCCGTAGGCCGCAGCCAAGCGGGTGGATGATCCAAAGCCCAGGGTCAAGATCAGCACGCCGGCCAGCAACAGCCAGTTGATTTGCGGGATGTAGATCTGCCCTGCCTGGGTCTCGGACGTGCGGCGAATTTCCATACGCGGCAGCAGGCCCAGTTGAATGGCTTGCTGAGTCAGCGAGAAGGCGCCGGAGATAACGGCTTGGCTGGCGATTACGGTGGCGGCGGTAGCAAGCACCACCAGGGGCAAGCGGATTATCTCAGGCGCCATTTCGAAGAACGGGCTAAAATTGAACACGACGCTGTTTGCGCCGACCGCGCGCGCTGCGTCGCGAGCCAACGCGTATTCAATATTCAGCGCATCCAGTTGGCCCAGCACGAACGCGCCTTGGCCCAAATAATTCAACGTAAGCGCCGGCAAGACAAGCCCGACCCAGGCGAGGCGAATGGGCCGGCGGCCGAAATGACCCATGTCAGCATAGAGCGCTTCGGCGCCCGTGACCGCCAGGAACACCGAGCCCAGCACGACAAAGGTGAGGAAGCCGTGATCGACCATAAAGCTGACGGCATGGATCGGATTAAGCGCCTGGAGAATCGCGGGATTGGCCGCAATCTGCAGTGCGCCGAGCAACCCCATCGTGACGAACCAGAATGCAGTGATGGGCCCAAAGAAGCGGCCCATTACGCCGGTGCCGCGCGATTGAATGGCGAATAGTCCGACTAAAATGCCAATGGCGATCGGCAGAATGAAAGGCTCGATCGGCTCTTCCAGTCCGGGCACCACCTTCAGCCCTTCAACAGCCGACAGCACCGAGATCGCCGGCGTGATCAACGCGTCGCCGTAAAATAGCGAAGCGCCTGCAACACCGACGAGGAACAGAAGCGGCGTACGCCGGCCCAATGCGCGCTGCGCCAACGCCATGAGCGACAGCGTCCCGCCCTCGCCCTTATTGTCCATCTGCAGAACGATGACGACGTATTTCAGCGTCACCACGATCATCAGCGACCAGAAGATCAGCGAGACGATACCGAACACTTCGTTACTGGTGGCGCGCGTGCCGTCCTGCAGCACGTGGATAAAGGATTCTTTGAAGGCGTAGAGCGGGCTCGTGCCGATATCGCCGTACACGACGCCGATCGAACCAATCAGCAACGTCCAGAAACCGCCATGCGCGATGGCGCGCGCACGGCCACCGCCAGGGCGGCCGCTTCCGGAAGCATTCGGCTGGGGCGCTTCGGCCGGGGCCTGCGCCATGAAGATATCCCCTTCGGTCGCTCAGAGGCGCCCGTACTCGGGGCGCGCCTTTACGCCCTTTCACCTAGAGGGGCAATTGCCTGCGCCCAGAGACCTTGTCGTTTGGTTAGCGGGGCGCCTTAGCGGCAACCGCCACAGCC
>JACMMP010000247.1 GCA_014378995.1 Hyphomonadaceae bacterium | reverse complement strand
GCAAACGCTGCACGCCAGCGCGGGAGCACGAGCCGCCCGGCGTGCGCCATCGCCGCCACCAAGATCGTCGCAGTGAGCACGGCCAGGACCGTCTCGGCCGACACGAGCCACCAGCGGGTGATCGCGTAGCTCTGCGTCGGGAAAACGGCCACCGACACCAGCGCATCCACGACGGCAAACGCCGCGATGTAGCCGAAGGGTGCGAGCTGTCCGGTTCGCGCACGCAGCGTCGCCCACCAGCCCCGACCGAGCAACGCCGGCGCGCCGAGCAGCAGCGCGAGTGCGACCGTGAAACTGGCGACGCTCCCCGCGCTGTCGTGGACGACGCGCAGCCCCGTCACCCAGAGCCCGTCTAGCGAGCGCGAGCTTACGAACCAGAGCACCGCGCCCTTCCAGTGCTCGAGCACGTACGAGGCGACCTGCCACGCGTGACTCCCCTCCGCGCCGAACTCCTCGAGCGCGCGACTGACGCCCACCGCCTTTACCTGACCACTGATCGGAAGCAGCGCGTCGGTAGTCACTAGGTTCCATGCGAGGTACGGAAGCACAACGACCGCGGTCGCCGCGGCCGCGACCATTGCGTGCCGCCAGCGCTCACCAAGCGTGGTACCGGCGCGCCGGTCGAGCAGCATCCAGAGTCCGAGGCAAGGCGCGAGCAAACCCGCATTGAGCCGGCTCAGGCAGGTGACGCCGAGCAGCAGGCCTACCACCGCGGCGCGCGCGACCGTGGGGCTCGCGCGGACGCGCAGTTCATAGTAAGCGGCGACTGATACGATCGCCAGCGCGAGCAGCGGGCTCTCAACACCCCAGAGCCGGCCCCACACGAACCCGATCGGGAAGATCGTCGCGCCGGCGGCAACAAACGCGGTTCCGACCGTGGTGCGCGCGGCCAGCAGGTGAAAGAGCATCAACGCGGCCCCGAATTGCATGATCGCCGCGACCCCAACGAAGACGCGCGAGAGCACGTCGCGGTCGGTGACGCCGATCCATGCGGCGAGTTGCGCAACGGCGCTGAGCAGCATCGCCCAGAGCGGCTGCACACCATTAGTCGACTGCGTGCCGTCGAAGCTCCAGAAGCCCAATTGTGGGTAGTTGGCAGCAATCTGAAAGTAATAGTAAGCGTCGTCGCCTCGGCGCACGAACTCGTCGAACGGGACAAATGCCTGCGCGAGCAAAAGCGGCAGGCCTATCCAAAGCAGCGCGAGCGCCACGCGGCGGGGAAGTGTAGGCGTGCGCGCGTCGGTGGTTTCGGGTCCGGATTTCTTTCGCTCGACAGCGCGGGCTTGCGACGGTCCCACGTAGTCAATTCCGGTCACCATATTATGCGATATAGCTTTGTTGCCGTTTTTCACAACTGTTGTAAACGAAGCCCGAGCTATCCGAAAGGAACGCACTTGGTGATGACCGGCTGTTGGTGCGCCCTTCTTTCGGATGGCAATGTTCTTCCGACGCAACCCGTCGAGCCTCCTGTCCCCGTTTCGTCTGCTGCCGCGGCGGCGATCTCCACGCTCGTCAGGCTCATTGCTACGGGGCGCTATCACGATCCGCTCCCACCACTCGTTGCCGTCTTAGAGGCCAGCAAAGCCGAGCGATGGGATGCAGCGCGCGCCGGCCCCGCCAGTGGCGCTGCGAGCCCGTTCTGGACGGATAATTGAACATGGCCCTTCAGTCTCAAGTCGAGACGCTTGCTGTCGACCTAGATGGGACGCTCGTGCGTACTGATTTGCTCTACGAGAGCTTTTGGGCTTCCTTCGCGAACAGCTATGCGACTCCATTGCTAGCCGCCCTCGGCTTGATGCGTGGTCGGGCACAGTTGAAGCATGTGCTGGCGGAAAAGTCCGGGCTGGACGTGACCCTGCTCCCCTATGACGAGCAAGTGATAAATCGCATCAAGGCGTGGCGAGAGAACGGCGGCAAGGCCGTTCTCGTCACCGCATCCGACATCGGCCTGGCCCGACGCGTTGCCGAGTATCTGGGCATTTTCGACGAGGTGCATGGATCGGACGGCGGGACGAACTTGAAGGGGCGTGTCAAGGCGGCTTTTCTCGCGAACCGATATGGGGCTCGCAATTTCGCTTACATCGGAGATCACAAGAGCGATTTGCCGGTTTGGGACTCGGCGGCGCAAATTATCTGTGTCGCTCCGCGCGCGTCCTTGCGCGCCAAACTGCGTCAGCTGCACTCAGAGCCTGAGTTACTTGAGCGTACCCGCAACCCAAGTGCCTATTTGAAATCCCTTCGTTTTCATCACTGGCTGAAGAATCTCCTTGTTTTCCTGCCGATGCTTGCCGCGCACCGTTTCGACGGCGCTACAATCCTGCCGAGCGTCATCGCCTTCTTTGCGTTCGGCTTCATCGCTTCGAGCGTCTACATTCTTAACGACCTCCTCGATCTTGCTGCCGACCGCGCTCATCATCGCAAACGGACGCGCCCCTTTGCGTCAGGCGCGGTGCCGATCGCCCATGGGACAGGCATGGCAGCTGCGCTGATTGCCCTCGGCGCGGCCTTGGCATCGCTGCTAACCGTTGACTTCATGCTCACGATGCTGGGCTACTTTGCGCTCACCATGGCTTATTCACTTGAGCTGAAACGTCGCGCCGTCGTCGACATTTGCGCGCTGGCGACGCTTTATGTCCTGCGAATTGTCGCCGGCGCGGCCGCGACCGGGATACCCCTGTCGGTCTGGATGCTGGCGTTCGCACTGTTCTTCTTTGTATCTCTCGCTACTATCAAGCGGCAGGCAGAACTGGTTGACGCCAGCGCGCGGGGACACCTCAAGACCGCTGGTCGTGGCTACTATCCAAGCGATCTCGCGATCATTGCCCAAATGGCGACGGCGGCCGGCTTTGTATCGGTCCTGGTGCTCGCGCTGTACGTCAATTCGCGCGAGGTCGTCGCCTTGTACCGCTATCCGGAAGCGCTTTGGGGTATCTGCGTCGTGCTGCTCTACTGGATCAGCCGCATGGTGATGATTACGCATCGCGGGCACATGCACGACGATCCGATCGTATATGCCGCCACGGACCGGAATAGCTATGTCTGCGGCTTGATCGTCCTGACGCTAGCATTGGCGGGAATGTGATGCCGGTTGGGCGTGCCCTCGTGCTACGCTATGTTGCCTTCGCCGCCATGGCGACGCTTATCAATTTGGGCACGCAGCGACTGATCTTCGCGGGCGGAACCGACCCGGGCCGATTTATCGTGGCGGTGATCGCCGGAACAGTGGCGGGTTTGCTCGTAAAGTACTTCCTCGACAAGAAGTGGATCTTCTACGACGACGGTCAGGGGTTGCGCGCGCACGGGCGAAAGTTTTTGCTCTATGTCATCGCTGGATTGGCGACGACGGCAATCTTTTGGGGGACGGAGACGTTATTCTGGATGGCGTCGCATGATCCCTCGATGCGCGAGTTGGGCGCGGTTATCGGACTGACGATTGGCTACGTCATCAAGTACAAGCTGGACCGTCGTTTCGTTTTCGTCGACGCGCGAGTCTCGTGACCGCGACACGTTCGACTCTGTCCGGTTGGGGGCGCTACCCAAGGATCAACGTAGAGCTGGTGCCGGTTCGCGGCGAAGCGGATGTGCTCGCCCAGATTGCGAAAGGGCCGCTGATCGCGCGGGGAAACGGGCGCGCCTATGGCGACAGCGCGCTGAACCCGTCAGGCACGCTCGATATGAGGGGGTTCAACCGGATGCTGGCGTTCGACGCGGCCTCGGGGCAGCTTGTGGGTGAAGGCGGCCTGCTTCTCTCCGACATCATCGCCAGTTTCCTGCCGCGCGGTTGGTTTCCGCACGTAACCCCCGGCACCAAATTCGTGACCTTGGGGGGCATGCTGGCCGCGGACGTGCATGGCAAGAACCACCACCGCGAGGGCGGGATCGGAAATTTCGTCGACTGGGTCGACCTTGCTTGCGCCGACGGGACGGTACGGCGATGCTCGCTGACGGAGAACGTCGAACTCTTCGCTTGGACGATCGGCGGCATGGGGCTGACGGGCGTGATTCTAAGGGCTGCGATCCGGCTTCGCCGGGTGGAAACCGGTTGGATCCGGCAAACGCTCGTGCCCGCGCCCGATTTGGCGAGCGCGATGGAGGTATTCGAAAAAACTCAGGACGCAACCTACTCGGTCGCGTGGATCGACTGCTACGCCACCGGCGCCCGGCGGGGCCGATCAGTCGTGATGCTTGGCGAACATGCGCGCTATACCGAATTGCCCCAGGACAAGCGTGACAACCGCTTCGCGATGGCGAAGCGCCGCGAGGTGACCATGCCGGTGAACCTGCCGCGCGGCGCGCTGAACAAGTTGGCGGTCCGCTTTTTCAACCACGCATATTATTGGGCGCAGCGCCTCAAGCCGCCGACTGACTGGGTGGCGTGGGACAATTATTTCTATCCTCTCGACGCAATTTTGGAATGGCCACGTATTTACGGCCGCCGGGGATTTACCCAGTTCCAATGCGTCTTGCCGCATGAGTCCGCCCGAAGCGGGCTGGAGGCCGTGCTGACCGCGATTTCAGCCGGGCGCAGCGGCTCGTTTCTTGCCGTCTTGAAGCGCCTAGGCGCGCAAGGGTCCGGCTTCTCCTTTCCGATGCCGGGCTACACACTCACGCTAGACTTTCCGCTCTCGGGCGAGACGTTGGCGCTGCTGGATAAGCTCGATGAAATCACCATCGGGCATGGTGGGCGCTTTTATCTCGCCAAGGACGCCCGCATGTGCGCGGAAACGTTGGCGAGGGCAGACCACCGGACTGGCGCGTTTCGCCGTTTTCGGGAAAAAGCGCACATGACTTCTCATTTTCGATCCGCCCAATCCGAAAGGCTAGCGTTGTGAGGGCCAACACCATCCTCATCCTAGGCGCGCGATCCGATATGGCCCGAGCCATTGCGCATAAGTTTGCGGCGGAAGGTTGGCACGTTCAACTCGCGGCGCGGCGCGCCGCCTCGCTGCAGGCGGATTGTGACGACCTGCGCTTGCGCCACGGCGTCGACGCCAACGCCTTTGAGTTCGACGCATTGAAGACCGAGACCCATTCAAGTTTCGTGAGCAGCCTGCCGCTGCTTCCCGACGTGGTCGTCTGTTGCGTCGGCTTGTTGGGTGAACAGGAGCGCAGCGAGGTCGACCCAGCGGCGGCCGCGCTGGTCATTCGCAGCAACTTCGAAGGACCGGCCAGTATCTTGTCGGCTTTCGCCATCCCGTTCGCTGAGCGCAGGACCGGCGCGCTAGTTGGCATCAGCTCGGTGGCGGGCGAGCGCGGCCGCGCCAGCAATTACGTGTACGGCTCGGCTAAGGCGGGATTCACAGCCTTTCTCTCTGGGCTGCGCAATCGCCTCACCCGAAGTGGCGTTTCGGTGATCACGGTGGTGCCCGGGTTCGTCCACACCGCGATGACGCAGAATATGGTGTTGCCGCCTCGACTGACCGCTCAGCCCGTTGAAGTCGCCCAAGCTGTCTTCCGTGCCGTGCGCCAAAAGAAGGACGTAATCTATGTGCGGCGAGTCTGGTGGGCGATCATGCTTGCAATCCGCACGGTACCGGAAGGGGTATTCAAACGGATGCGGCTATGATGGCCACGCGACGATGCCGATTCTGCTGCCTCACTGTGATGATTTGCCTGGTGGCCGGTTTGCGCGACGACCGCGCATCCGCATTTCCCTCTGACTGGGTACCTCTTTGTCGAATGATCACGGCGGCCGACGATGTCAGACTTGGCGGAGCGGGTGGGATTCGAACCCACGATACGGTTTTGCCGTATACTCACTTTCCAGGCGAGCGCCTTCGACCACTCGGCCACCGCTCCGCACATCTCGATATGCCTGGAATGGGCG